>CAJUCE010000024.1:50155-81659 GCA_910584865.1 uncultured Acetatifactor sp. | reverse complement strand
CAGGATGGAGGCGGCGGGCACCCATGAGGAGCTGCTGGGAAGCTGCCCGGTCTACGTCCGGCGCCTTGCGCTTTTAGAGTGCTTTTTGTGTTCCGTCATGACTTGTGTTTATTATAATATGTCTACAGTGCGGAAACAAGGGAGAGAATGCTTCCACATTATTCTTGCTTCATCCTGGAATCATCGGTATTTTCGGCAATGTGTCTATACAATTCGATTGCCCGTCGACAGTAGTCATTTACAGTATATTCCGGGTATTCTGTTCCCTTACTGTAGGCATCTGCCAGGGTTGACATCAGTTCCAGGGAACAGGGATACTTTTCGAGGGCGTTTTCTAGCAATGCAATTTTTTTGCAATACTCTGTATATACTGTATCATCCATTGCTTTTGCCTGTGCTATGACTTTTTTAAGTGCAGTTTCCTGAAAAAGGGGATTATCAGTCAACAGCGTATCACAGGATATGCTTAAAACATGGGAAAGTTTGCTGATTATAGTGACATCCGGCAGGGATTCGTTTCGCTCCCATTTTGAAACAGCCTGAAAGGACAGATTTAGTTCTGTCGCCAATCTTTCTTGTGTCATGCCCTTCTTCAGGCGATAGTGTCTGATCTTTTCGCCAATGGTCATATAGTGCCTCCTCGTCTACCCGGTCAAATGCGGGATTTTGTAGTGATCGTGAACAGCATTCGCCCCTCAGGGTTATTCGGGAATGCTGCGTTGCAAAAACCGTTTTGTGTTCTAAATACAATGCTTCGGCGCTCCTGTTTTTTGTCGATCTGTGGACTATAATACAGGAATTTAGCTCTGTCTGCTAGAGGCTTTTCTATTTCTATAAAAAGATACATAGAGTGAGCGACAGCTTGTTGACATTCCCTTTGTGCTATATTAACATGGAAGAAAGCCATTCCGATGGAAAAAACTATTCCAATGGAAGAAAACCATTCCAAATGGAGAAATGACATTTCGACGGAGGGAAGTCATTTCAATGAAGGAAAATATTTCCAATGGAAAAGCGGCTATTCACGGAAAGCGGGCAGCATTTATTTCCGCATTCATGGCAAATTACAATAGGAGGTACAACCATGATCGTAAAAAAGTACATTCAGGATTTTGAGAAACTGGGATTTGGGATGTTTGTGCATTTCGGCCTGTACAGCATTCTTGGAAAGGGGGAATGGGTGAAGCTGCTTCATTCGGTTCCGGATGCGGAATATGAAGCTTTGGCCGAAACCTTTAATCCCAAACCGGATTGGGCAGAGGAACTGGTCAAAACCGCACAGGGAGCAGGCTGTAAATACATTACCCTGACTACCAGGCATCATGACGGATTTTCCCTGTACGATACCTGCGGATTGAACGATTACGACGCGCCCCATGCGGCATGCGGCCGTGACCTGGTGCGTGAATTTGTGGATGCCTGCAGGGAGCAGGACATCATTCCTTTCTTTTACCATACCCTGCTCGACTGGCGAGAGCCCTTATACCGCACGGATTTTAAGGCGTACCTGAAATACCTCCGGGACAGCGTGGAGATTTTGTGTAAAAACTACGGGAAAATCGGCGGCATCTGGTTTGACGGCATGTGGGACAAACCAGGGGAAGACTGGGAGGAGGACGCCCTGTACGGCATGATTCGCAGCCATCAGCCGGAAGCCATGATTATTAATAATACCGGCCTGTCCGCAAGAGGAACCCTAGGACATATTGAACTGGACAGCGTAACCTTTGAGCGGGGCAAGCCGCAGCCGCTGAATTTTGAGGGGGTGCCAAAATATGTGGCCAGTGAAATGTGTGAAATATTTGCGGACCACTGGGGTTATGCGAAAGAGGATCTGGCTTACCGTTCTCCTGCACAGATGATATGTGAACTGGCGGAATGCCGGAAATACGGTTCCAACATGCTCTTAAACGTAGGCCCTATGGGAGACGGGAGCCTGCGTCCCATTGATGCTGCCATGTTGGGGATAGTCGGAGAGTGGGTTGGTTATTACGAGGAGGCCATCCGCACGCCCCGCCCGGCAGGCATAACTGTCACAAACAAGGAAGAGGACTTCCTGCTGAAGGAGGGAAATCACTATTACCTGTTCTGTTTCCGCCTTCCCATGCGTGCCGACGGGAATGTGGCGCAGAACGAGGAGACGGATTTTTCCGATGTCTTTGAACTGCCGGAGCAGATTCAATCCATTTCCTGGATGGACAATGGGGAAGCGGTGGACTTTACCCAGGAAGACGGCCATGTGACGGTCCACACGGTGCCATACTGCTATGGACGGAATCTGGTGGTGAGGGTGGCGAAGATTTTCTGTTAGGGGAATTCCGGTTCTTTCAGGCTTAGCTGAAATGTTTGTTTGCCAAGAACCGATGTTTCCCTGACAGTTTTCTGATATTCGCCGCGGAATGTGTCTAATAAACAGTGTTTAAAGTGTTGGATAAATTCCTGATAATTATTTTGAAATACAGGTAGAAGTTGGATAAGACGTTGAATAAACGCAGAAGGTGTGTTCAATAAAAATGTTTAATAAAGTTGAATAAAGCGTTGAATAAAAACCTGAAATGGTGTATACTGTCTTCAGGAGGGTCATAATATGAACATTGGAATGGAGACGGAACAGGTTGAATTCAAAAAAACAACGGGCGAACTGAAGGAGGGTATGATTTCCCTGGCTTCCATGCTGAACAAGAATGGAAAAGGCGTGCTGTATTTCGGTGTAAAAAATGACGGCGAGGTGATCGGGCAGCAAATCGGTGACCGTACCATGCGCGAGATATCCCAGGGGATAGCCGTTGCCATCAAGCCCCAGGTAATCCCGACAATTGTAACGGAACTACTTGAAGGCAAGAATGTAATAAAAGTAAATGTCACGGGGGACGAGAAACCTTATTCGGCATACGGAAAATATTACATGCGGTCAGCAGACGAGGACAGGGAAATATCACCGCAGCAACTGCGCAGCCTGGTGCTTAGCGTGGCGGATTCCATTGTGAGTATGGAGGCCAATAACCAGAATCTGACTTTTGAACAGCTGAAGACATTGTATATAGGACACCAGCGTACGCTTCGCGAGAATACCTTTGAGCAGAATCTGAATCTGCGGACGAGGGGCGGAGCCTATAACCTGATGGCGGCTATTTTAGCGGACAGCAACAGCTATTCGATTAAAGTGGCGGCCTTCCGGGGGACGGATAAGACAAAGCTGATAAAGCGCAATGAATACGGTTACAAATGTATGTTGGTAGCCGTGAAACAGGTCTTGGATTATATGGAAGCGCTGAACGATACCTCGGTGAATGTGGACGGCAGTCTGAGAAAGGAAAGCAGCCTGTTTGACTTTTCCTGCTTCAGAGAGGCCTGGCTGAATGCCTGTCTGCACAATCGGTGGTCCCGGCAGACGCCGCCGGCTGTCTATCTGTTTGATGACCGCATTGAAGTCATATCTGTGGGCGGGCTTCCGGAAGGGATTACACTGGAAGAGTTTTATGAAGGAAAAAGCAAGACCGTAAATCTTGAGCTTCAGCAGATTATGGTGCAGCTGGATTATATAGAACAAACAGGGCACGGGATACCGCTGATTGTATCCACGTACGGAAGAGAAGTGTTTGATATCACGGAAAATTTTATTACTGTAACCATTCCTCTGAACAGACAGAGAATGGAAGAAGGGCGTTCCGTGGAAAAATGGCGTTCCACGAGCATGGGAGACAGGCATTTCATGGAAGACAGGAATTCCGTAGAAGACAGGCATTGCACAAAAGGAAGTTCCATAGCAGAGCGTTCTGTGGAAGAAAGTTATTTTACGGAAGGACATTTCCCGCAGGCAGAAGGATTGTCCCTCGACAGGTTTGACCATATGATACTCCGTCTGATGAGAGAAAATGCCAGAGTCAACGTAGCAGAAATCAGTCGGCAAACCGGCTTGGGCACTACCACTGTTACAAAAAGAATCCGCCGTCTGAAAGAAGCAGGAATGCTTGAGCGAAACGGTTCCAAAAAGAAAGGATGGTGGATTGTAAAAGAAGAGTATATTCCTTGTGAAAGAAGCCGGGCATACAGATAAGCTGAAATGGTCAACAAACAGTGAAAAACACCAAAAAGTCCTTGACTGTTCCGCAGCGTCACCCTTTATGATGTCCTTAACAGGCAGGCCGGTTTCATAGAAGGCAGGCCGGAAAGGATGGAATTATTATGAAAGAAAGACATTTCACGAAAGAGGGGCATTTCATGGAACAGGGGCGTTCCATAGAAGAACCCTTCTACACCGCAGGCGAAATCGCCAGGATGGCAGGCGTTTCATTAAGGACGATCCGCTTTTACGATGAGAAAGGGCTGCTGAAACCGGTCAGGTATTCCGAGGCGGGTTACCGCTGCTACAACCAGGCATCCATGGAAATCCTTCAGCGGATTCTGATGCTGAAATACCTGGGATTTTCCCTGCAGAAGATCGAACAGGTTCTCCACACGCAGAACATGGACCTGGAGCTTTCGGAGCAGAAGGAGCTCCTGCTGCAGAAGAAAAAGAAACTGGAAGAGCTGATTTCCGCCATCGGGAGGATGGAGAAGAGCGGGGAGGAGGATAAGTGGAATTTCCTGATTCACCTGCTGAACCTCCTGACCGAAGAGGAGAAGCTGAAGGAGCAGTACAGGACGCCCTCCAATCTGGAGAAGCGAATCCGCATCCATGACTTCAGCACCAATCCCCAGAAATGGATGGAATGGGTCTATGAGCGGCTGCAGCTGAAGGAAAATGACCGTATCCTGGAACTGGGCTGCGGCACAGGGCTGCTGTGGCAGGAAAACATCCACAGGCTGCCCCGGGGGCTGCGGCTGACCCTGACTGACCGTTCCGAGGGCATGCTTGAAAAAGCCAGGGAATCCCTTGCCGGGTACAGGAAGCTGTTGGAAGAAAGAGACATTCAAATCGGATACCGCCTGGAGGACGCGGAGTGCCCCGTGTTGGAAAAGGAATATTACGACTGCGTAATTGCCAATCACATGCTGTATCATGTGAAAAAGCGGGATATCTGCCTGGGCGCCATTGCAAAGAGCCTGAAGGCACAGGGGACGTTTTTCTGTTCCACAGTGGGAGATGAACATATGCGGGAGCTGCATGAGATTGTCAGGGATTTTGACGCCCGGATTGAGATGCCTTACATGAACATAACTGCAGGCTTCCATCTGGAAAACGCGGCCCCACAGCTGTATCCCTATTTTGCGCAGATAGAGCGTATGGACCAGGAAAATGACCTGATTGTGGACGATGTGGAGGCCGTGTATGCGTATGAGTGCTCCTATCCGGGTAACGCTGCCTGCATCCTGGAGCAAAGAGGCGAAGAGTTCCGGGAAAAAATCCGGGAGAAGATGGAGAAGGAGGGAGCACTGTTTATCCATAAGTCCACCGGGATGTTTCGGTGCAGGGAGGTAAGAAGAGACAAAACGGCCGGTGCGGCAAATCCGGTATAGCGGGTATAGCAGGTGATATTTTAGAAGAGGTACTGGACGAAGAAGGAGATGCTGCGAAAATCTGTCAGAAGGACTGCAGGACACCGAGTTGGGTGAGCAGATGCAGGAGGACATAGAGATATTAAGGGAAATACCGGACCATCCGGAAGAGGCAGAAGACAGCCTGGAGGACATCTGACAGTTCTCAATTCTATAAAAACCGGAAAGGAAAAAGAGGTACACATGAAAAAAGGGACAGCGCTGAACAGAATCGCCGCATTTTTTAAGAAGGAAGCAGTACTCTGCATCGCGGCCATACTGGCTTTTGGATCCATGTTCTTCGTACCACCGGATGCCGGATACCTGGATTATCCGGACTACCGTGTACTGGCGCTTCTGTTTTGCCTGATGCTTGTGATAGCGGGTCTTCAGGACATAGGCCTGTTCCGGTACCTGGGGCTTCGGTTTCTGGGAAAAATCAGGAACACTGGGGAACTGGGGCTTCTGCTGGTATCGCTGTGCTTCTTTGGAAGCATGTTCATTACTAATGACGTTGCATTGATTACTTTTGTACCGTTTGCCGTTATGGTACTGACCATGGCCGGGCAGCGGAAAATGCTGATTCCGGTGGTGGTGCTCCAGACCATCGGGGCCAACTTGGGCAGTATGCTCACACCCATCGGCAATCCCCAGAACCTGTATCTGTATACGGCGTTTGAGATACCCATGGGGACATTCCTGGGCTGCATGCTGCCCCTGGCGGCGCTTTCCCTTGTTCTGCTTGTCATTGCGGTGCTGCTGACAGGGCGGGAGCCTCTGTCCGTGGCGTCACTGGAACCTGCGGAAAGCCCTGACCGCCGGAAACTGGCGACATACCTTGTTCTGTTCCTGGTATGCCTGGCCTGTGTGCTCCGGCTCCTGCCATGGCCGGTGATGTTGGGGATCCTGATTCTGGCGGTGTTTTTTGCGGACCGTGGATTGTTCCGGAAGGTGGATTACTTCCTGCTTGCCACCTTTGCCTGCTTTTTCCTGTTTATCGGCAATGCAGGGCGGATTCCGGCGGTTTCCTCTCTGCTTCGGGAGCTGATCGGGGGAAGGGAGCTGCCTGCGGGGGTGGTTTTGAGCCAGGTGATCAGCAATGTGCCTGCGGCCATACTGCTTTCCGGGTTTACCGACAATACCAGGCCGCTTCTGTACGGGGTCAATATCGGCGGCCTGGGTACTTTGATTGCCTCCCTGGCAAGCGTGATTTCCTACCGCCTGTACGGCAACAGCGAAGGGGCCGAAAAGGGGGCTTACATGAAAGCCTTTACGTTGTATAATGTGGTCTTCCTGGCCATTCTCTATGCCGCGGCGGCGTTTCTGACACGGTAAATCCCATGCAGGGTGACTTCACGTTTTATTGCGGAATGGACAGAAAGAAGCGGTTTTATTGTTGTAGAGTAAAGCCAGGCAAGAAGGATCGGGGAGAGAGACATTGAAAGTATTTTGCATATCAGCTTCCACAGATTCTTTGTTCTAAAATTTCTGAAATCTTATCAGAAAAGAAAATAATGTGTGAAATAGTGGATTTAAGAACTTACCGTTTCCAACCATGTATTGGCTGCGGAAAATGTTATGAAACGAAAAGATACTGTAATGACACTGGTTTTAATACAATTTATGAGAAAGTGATAGAATCAGATGCTATTTTCCTTGTGTCGCCGCATTATGCGCCAATCCCTGCAAAATTAAGTATGATGCTGGAAAAAATGGAGGAAGTTACTTTTTTACACTGGTGGAAAGACAATCAGTATAAATCTGAAGTATATGGAATACTGGCAGGATTTATTTCACATGGCGGCGGCTCTGATTGGGCATTAAAGAGTTATAAAGCAATGGTAAATGATACAATCGCAAATGCTTTAGATACCATTCAATGTAAGACAGTTCCTTATAATTCCGAATGGGATACCGGAATATCCCTGCCTGTACAAATGGTGTTGAACGAAGATCCCATTTTTCCGATTCAAAAATATGATTGGAAGTCGCTTATACATAAAATAAGAGAATATATTGAAATTGTTTTAAATGAAATTGTGTAAAAGTTGTGTATAAACGCGTTGACTAATGTGTAATTGGTGTGTGTAATATAAATGTAGAGAGGAACACTATTGAAACAAAGAGATTTAATTAAGAAACTTGAAGATGCAGGATTTTCTTTTGAAAGACATTATGATACGGAGCTGTTAGCGAGGGGGATTTCCCCAGATCGAATCCGGCATTACGGATTTGCTTTTGAGGGGAAGACGGTGCTGATTGGCTGAGAAGGCGCTTCGGGGATATCGGGTTTAAATGGAGCCATGCCGGGACAGGAAACAAAAACTGTCGCGCATGGCTCCTGAATTTTATATGGTAGCAGTAATTACCATTCTGTTACTGCCACAGCATTCGTGACACCTTACACCCCTTTTTAAGGCCTGCAGGGGATTGGAGTTAATAACGTTTGGAGCTGCGGCAGCACAGTATGGGAGGAACGGAAAAGCATATGCAGTAGCAGACGTGTCCATTGCATCGCCTTCCTCTGCCGCCTTGCCACGGCGCGAACATTGAGCACACATTACGGGAGAATTAATACAACGGTGTACTGGAAACAATAAGTTCCTTAAATTTCGTCCGTCAGCCTTTCAATCTCGGCAATAATGTCCCCAATATACGCAATGGTGTCCAGAAGGGGCGCATCTGTGGTGATATCCACCCCTGCCATACGCGCCAGTCCCACAGGATCCAGAGTGCTGCCCGCGGCCAGAACCTTTTTCCAATCATCCACGGCAGGCTGTCCCTCGGTTTCAATGCGGCGGCAGGCTTGGGTGGCGATGGTGAGCCCGGCGCTGTAGGTATAGGAGTACAGGCCCATGTAATAGTGGGGCTGGCGCATCCAGGTCAGCGCGGCTTCATCGGAAATTTCCACATCCCCGCCCCAGAATTTTTCCAGGGTTTTCTTCATGAGACGGCTGAGCGTCTCCGCATTGACGCTTCCGCCTTCGTCCACGATTCTGTATACTTCCCTCTGGTAGGCGGCCTCCAGTAAATGGGTAACGAAATTATGATAATATGTTTTCCCAATCATAGAGGACAGAACCCAGCGGCGGAACCGGGGTTCGGGATTTGTTTTCAGCAGATAATGCGCCATCAGCAGTTCGTTCATGGTGGAGGGAGCCTCCACGAAGTAAGTGGACACATTGGTGTCAAAAATGGACTGCGCGCTGTTGCAGGCCTTGAAATGCCCCGCGTGCCCCAGCTCATGGGCCAGGGTGAACACATCTGCCATGCGGTTGTTCCAGGACAGCAGGATAAAGGAATTCTTCCCGTAGGGACTGGCGCAGAAGCCGCCTGTGGATTTCCCCGCGTTCTGGGCGAAGTCTACCCATCTGTCGCGGTAGGCTGTGCGTACCATCTCTGCATAGTCATCTCCCAGAACAGCCAGGCCTTTTTCAATGTAGGCTTTGGACTCCTCAATGGTGACTTTGGGGTCATATTCCGGGTCCACGGCTATCTTCAGATCAGCGAAAGTCATGCGGTCCAGTCCGTGTATTTTCTGCAGCAGACGGGCATACCTGCGCATATGGGGAGCCAGTTTTTCCATAATCAGGTCAATCTGGCGGTGGTACATTTCCCCGGTGACTTTCTGGTGAAAAAGCAGGCTGTCGAACACGGAGCCGAACCCCCGCAGGGAGGCCATTGTCTTTTCGGTCTGCACCTGGGTATTGTAGGCGGCAGCGGTGACATTTTCGTATTCCCGTATTTTTTCGGAAAAAGCGGTAAATGCGCTGCGGCGGACAGAAGTATTTACTTCATACTCGTAGTCATCCTCAAAGAGGGTGTAGCCTAAGGGGTATTCCTTTCCCTCTGCCGTAAAGGCAGGAAATTTCATGTCCGCCAGTTTTGCCATGTTGTAAATCTGATAAGGGGCATAGAGCGTCTGGGACAGGGCGGCCAGGGCCCGTTCCGTCTCCGGGTGGAGTTGATGGGGCTTGCTGCGGAGGATATCCTCCAGATAGTGCCGGTTGTGGGCGGACATGGCAATGGCTTCCCGGAGGACAGACTCGCTCTGTTCCGTAATCTCATTGTCAATAAAGCTCAGGGCGCTGGAAATCTCCGATGCCAGCCGGGAGAGCTTTTCGTTGCGCTCCTGGTTGTAGGTGTCATAGTAGTCCACCGAGACGGCCAGGTCGCAGTAGTGGCCGGTGAGGGTGAGCAGGCGTTCCAGTTCCCGCAGGTCGTCCAGGCAGGCGTTGATGCGTTCCGGCGTGTCCAGTTTTCCTTTGTAATCCTGTGCCATGCGGCTGCCGAGGGCTTTCAGTGCGTCCACATCGGCGTACATGTCTTCTTCGGTTGCGTAGATGGAGGACAAATCCCAGGTGAGTTCCCGGGGGATGTCACTGCGCGGTTTTAATTCCATTTTTGAGGATCCTCCTGTTTTTCTTTCTATTTTTTATATACGTTTGGGGTTAAACTCCATGCAAAAAGCCTATAGGGCAGGCTTGGCTGCTCTACCATGCATTGACGCACAGCAGTCTCAGGTTTTCGTGCAGGAGAGCACGAAACGCCTTGCGGAGCAGCAGAGTCCGGCGATATGGGTTACAGGTTTCATTGTAAGGAATTCCGGGGAAATTTGCAAGTGTTGTATGCCATAAAATTATTTTTATAGACAGTGCTGTTCAGCTCCGGTTTTCCTTTCCGCGGAAACGGTCTTTTTGACAGGCTTCCCTTTTTTCTGTATGCGTCCACTGCAGGATTGCCGGGATGGCAGTCAGTCTCCTGCAGAAATTATTCCTGTAATCGTCGGAAAGTACTTGCAACCGGAGGCAATAAAGGCTACAATAAGAACATCTTATTTGACAAAAGGGGCTAAAGACATGCCAAAGCGGATGATAGAGACAAATGTGACGGAAGAAGATATCAAGATAGAAGGTTCCTTGCGCCCTCAGAAGCTGGATGACTATATTGGTCAATCTAAGGTGAAGGAGAATCTGAAGATTTACATAGAGGCGGCGAAATTGAGAGGCGACGCACTGGATCATGTGCTTTTTTACGGACCTCCCGGATTGGGAAAGACTACCCTAGCCGGGATCATCGCCAACGAGATGGGTGTCCACCTGAAGGTGACCAGCGGGCCTGCCATTGAGAAGCCGGGAGAAATGGCAGCGATTCTCAATAATCTGGAGGAAGGGGATCTATTGTTCGTGGATGAGATTCACCGCCTGAATCGGCAGGTGGAAGAAGTATTGTACCCTGCCATGGAGGATTACTGTATTGATATTATGATCGGCAAGGGTTCCACAGCACGTTCCGTACGTCTGGATTTGCCGAAATTTACATTGGTGGGAGCCACCACCAGAGCAGGACTTCTGACGGCTCCCCTGCGGGATCGTTTCGGAATGATTCATCATCTGGAATTTTATACAGTGGAAGAATTGCAGCTGATTATTCTGCACTCAGCCAGGGTTCTGACGGTAGAGATTGAGCCGGGAGGCGCATTGGAAATGGCCCGCAGAAGCAGGGGAACTCCCAGACTTGCCAATCGTATCTTAAAGAGAGTGCGGGATTTTGCTCAGGTGAAGTATGACGGAATCATCACGGAGGAAGTGGCCCGGACTGCCCTGGATCTAATGGATGTGGATAAACTGGGGCTTGACCATATCGACAGGAATCTCCTTCTGACAATGATAGAAAAATTTGACGG
Organism: uncultured Acetatifactor sp.; assembly: GCA_910584865.1. Taxonomy (GTDB): domain Bacteria; phylum Bacillota; class Clostridia; order Lachnospirales; family Lachnospiraceae; genus Acetatifactor. The sequence continues at coordinate 70,495 of CAJUCE010000024.1, read as the reverse complement.
CGGGCCGGTGGGGCTGGATACATTGGCTGCCGCCATCGGAGAGGATGCCGGTACCATTGAGGATGTGTATGAACCATATCTGATTAAAAACGGCTTCCTGAATCGAACTCCAAGGGGAAGAGTGGCTACAGAGCTGGCCTATCGTCATCTGGACTGCGGTATTTATATGCAGAAATAAAAGAGGGAAAACCAACAGGAAAAAAGCTAAACCAGATAGCCATTCCCGCCGATATAATAAGATGTCCCGATGCGAAGGGAACGGTTACTTCTATCAAAGGATGAAAATGGGCATGTTATGGGTTCGACTCCCATCCGGCTGGGGCAGCGCATGCAAAATATACCGTTTCCGATTTTTCTCGGGACATTTTTGCGTCAGTTTGGAAAAGAAATGCTTGCCTGACAGGCCATTCTGATATATAATTGTGTAAAACACGAAAGAATTTGCTTTTCGGCAAAGGAGGTATGGCTGCATATGGCTCCGTCTTCCAAGACAGATACAGAAGTAATCATCGGTGGGAAAGTATTTACACTGAGCGGATATGAGAGTGAGGAATATCTGCAGAGGGTTGCATCCTATATTAACAATAAAGTCAACGAATACAGCAAGCTGGACAATTTCCGCAGGCAGCCTGTGGATACCCAGGGCGTATTGCTCCAGCTGAATATTGCCGACGATTATTTTAAGGCGAAAAAGCAGATTTCGCTCCTGGAAGAGGAATTGCAGGCGAAGGAGAAGGATCTGTATGATCTGAAACATGAACTGATATCCACGCAGATGAAGCTGGAATCTTCCGAAGAGCGTGTAAAAGCATTGCAGCTGTCTCAAAATGAAGATGCAAAAGAGATTGTGCGTCTGGAAACAGAGTTAAAGAAAAAGTAACAGGGGCTGTCCGAATCCCGGGCAGCTTTTTTGTACACGGAGAAACGGAATACTGTATTTGTTGATACTGTTCATTCGGTGCCGTCGCGGGGCGTTTTCACGCGCTCTTTGGGGCTGAACATCGGAAAGGTATGTTGTATGGGACAGAAGGAAAAAGTAGAGCTGTTGGCGCCGGCAGGAAATGCGGAGGGCTTTTACGGAGCAATTCATGCCGGTGCGGATGCCGTATATCTGGCGGGAGAACAGTTCGGCGCAAGGGCTTATGCGGAAAATTTTACCCGGGAAAAGTTGTTGGAATGTATTCGGTATGCGCATTTGCTGGACCGAAGGATTTATCTTGCAGTCAACACCCTTGTGAAGGATTCAGAACTGCCGCAGCTTGCGGATTATCTGCGACCCTTTTATGAGGCCGGGCTGGATGCGGTCATTGTACAGGATATGGGTGTGTTCGGACTGATTCGGGAGCATTTTCCGGGTTTAAAGATTCATGTGAGTACACAGGTGACGATCGCAAGCGGGTACGGCGCGCTGCTCTTGAAGCGGATGGGGGCGAGCAGGATTGTACCGGCCAGGGAGCTTGGCCTGCAGGAGATCTGTTCCATGAAAAAACAGGCGGACATTGAGATAGAGACCTTTATCCACGGCGCCATGTGTTACTGCTATTCCGGCCAGTGCCTGTTCAGCAGCATTTTAGGCGGCAGAAGCGGCAATCGCGGACGCTGCGCCCAGCCCTGCCGCCTTCCGTATTCCGTTCAGGCAGGGAGCGCCCTGGAAAAAGAATGCTATCCCTTAAGCCTGAAGGATATGTGCACCGTCAGCCTTCTTCCGCAGCTGGTGGAGGCCGGAATCGATTCCTTTAAAATCGAAGGGCGCATGAAACGACCGGAATATGCGGCCGGAGTTACGGCTGTTTATCGAAGATACATTGATACCTATTATGAGCTGAGGGAGAAGAGAGGCTCGGAGAGTGCGGCCGGAGCCTATCAGGTAAGTACGGAGGATATGTCCCTTCTTTCCTCTCTCTATAGCAGAAGCGGCATTTCCAAGGGGTATTACTTCAGACGAAACGGCCGTGATATGATTACGATGGAAAATCCTGCTTATAACGGAAGTGATCCGGACACCTTGACGGAAATCCGTGAAAAGTATATCGTCTCCAAAAAGAAGATCCCTGTTGATATCAAAGCGCTCTTTCGGGTAGGACAGCCGGCAGAGGTCTGCTTTTCCTGCCGGGAAGACAGCTTCCGTGCGGCCGGCGACGCGGTGGAATGTGCCAGGAATCAGCCCGTTACCCCGGAAACTATCAAAAAGCAGCTGGGGAAGCTGGGGGAGAGTGTTTTTGCCGTATCAAATATGGATGTGGAGGCAGATCCGGATTGCTTCTATCCTTTAAAAGCGATAAACGAACTGCGCAGGGCTGCCGCAGACGGTTTGGCGGAGCGGATTCTTGCCCGGAAAAACGCTGAGGAGCCGGATTTGACTGGGCAGGATATTGTTTCTCCCGGAAATTTTTCTCCTTCCTGGAATACAGCTTTTTCATTCGATTATGCGGCAGCATCAGGGCAGAAGGCATCCCATGTATGCTATGCGCTCCATACAACTACGCTGCCGCAGCTGGAGGCGGCTGCTGACTGGCTTTGGAAAAACAGGCCGGAAGCGGAGTTCCGTTTATACATAGAGGGAGATTTGTATCTGCAAAGCAAAAAGAAAGTGACAGCTATATGCGGGGAATTGTCTGAATTCGGAACTTTTTTTGCCGTATTACCATATATTGTTCGTTTATCGGATGAGGAATATCTGGAAAACCTTTACCGCGCTGTGACAGAAAGCGGTTTGTTCAGGGGCTTTCTGGTTCGCTCCATGGATGGTCTTGGCTTCCTGCAGGAGAGGGGATGCGAACTGTCCTGCCGCCTGGATGCGGGTATCTATATCTGGAATCAGGAAGCCGGGAAGGAATTGTCCGCTTTTGCGGAAGGGTATTGCCTGCCCTATGAGCTGCGCCGCGGAGAACAAAAGCCTCTTGCGGGCAACAAGGCATGGGAAAAGGTTGTCTATGGTCGAATTCCCATGATGGTCACGGCAAATTGTCTTTATCGTACTTTGGGGCAATGCGGAAAGGGGAAGAATACCCCCCTGTCCCCCGCTGTCCTGAAGGACAGGTATGACAAGGCATTCCCGGTAGCTGTAAATTGCCTTCATTGTATGAATGTGATCTATAACAGCGTACCGCTTTCTCTTCACAGGGAGCTTTCCTTCTGGAGAGGGACGGCGGATCTGCGGCTGAACTTTACTTTGGAATCCCCCGGCGAAGTGCGGGCGATTTTGGACTGTTTTCTAAAAGGGGCGCCTTATCCGCAGACGGAATATACTACCGGTCATGAAAAGCGCGGTGTGGAATAGGCCCGGCGCCCACAAATGGATAAAGGAATGATCGATCATGCGGGAATATATTACAGAATTATCTAAATATGCAATTGCTGCATTCATGGCAATCTATACCTTATGTAGTTTTGCGTGTCTGTTTGACAGGATCGGAAAGAAAAAAGCCGTATACTGGCTGCAAAATCTCCTGCTGCTTTCCATTCAGCTGCTAATGTTTGCCGATCTGGCGCTTGTAACCAAAGACATGCAATACGTATTTTACTATGTATTTGTGCAGGCTTTTTTGATGGCTGTTGCTTTTATGGTGCCTGTGGTATACGATAAGGTAAACAGACTGCTGTTGAACAATATGTGTATGCTGCTGGGAATCGGATTGTGCGTTATTTCCAGACTTTCGTTTAAAAAAGCTGTCAGACAGTATATTATTGTGCTGGTGTCCCTGGCTGTGGCCCTGTTCATTCCGCTGATTTTGTCCAAAGTGCGTTTTTTGAAAAAACTCACCTGGGCCTATGCCGGAGTAGGAGTAGCGCTGCTTAGTATTGTGCTGATTCTGGGAGAGGTGACCCATGGTTCCAAGATATCTTTTACGCTGAAGGGTGTGACTTTCCAGCCGTCGGAATTTGTGAAGTTGATTTTCCTGTTCTTCCTGGCCGCGGCGCTGTGGGAGAATACGACTTTCCCGAGAGTGGCATTGACGGCGGCTGTGGCCGGCCTGCATGTGATCGTGCTGGTGGTGTCGAAGGATTTGGGCAGTGCGCTGATTTTTTTTGTCGGTTATGTATTTATGGTGTTTGCTGCCACGAGAAATTATCTCTATCTGGCGGCAGGCGCCGTGGGCGGAAGCGGAGCGGCCTGGCTGGCGTTAAAGATCTTTTCCCATGTGAGAAACAGGGTGGTCTCCTGGCTGGACCCGTGGACCTATATTGATACCAAGGGATATGCCATAACCCAGTCGCTTTTTGCCATCGGAAGCGGAAACTGGTTCGGAATGGGCCTGTCTCAGGGGAACCCGGCGGCGATTCCCTATGTGGAGGCGGATTTTATCTTTTCCTCCGTATGTGAAGAATTGGGAGTGATTTTCGGAATATGTGTGATCCTGGTGATTCTGGTCTGTTTCGGGGAAATGCTTAAAATTGCCGTACAGATCAGAGACCGGTTTTACCAGCTTATTGTATACGGAATTGCAATCATGTATATCTTTCAGATATTCCTGACCGTGGGCGGCGGGATCAAGCTGATTCCGCTGACGGGAGTGACATTGCCTTTCATCAGCTACGGTGGCAGTTCCGTCATGACGACGATGATTATGTTTTTTATGATCCAGGGAATCTATATTCGATTACAGCAGGAAGGGGGAAAGCATAATGCCGGAAGCAAACGGCCGACTGGAAGAAGAAAAGACAGTCCCCGGAAAACAGCAGAAAAACGGAAACCGGAAAAGGGAACATACCCGCAGGAGCGATAACAGGCGGGAGATTATCGTGACAGGTGTGTTTTTTGCAGCGATATTTGCTGTTTTGATCGGATATCTGGGGTATTTTACTGCTACCAGTGAGCAGGATATGATCAATAACAGTTATAATTCCCGACAGGAAATATTATTGTCCCGTAATTACAGAGGCAGCATTTATTCCAGAGACGGAGAGGTTCTGGCCGAAACGGTGCTGGGAGAGGGAGAAGCGGAGACCAGGGTATATCCCTTCGGGGATCTTTTTGCCCATATCGTGGGATATTCCACACAGGGACGTATGGGAGTGGAAGCATTGGCCAATTATTATCTGATCAATACCAATACGTCTTTGAGCAATAAAGCGGCCAATGATGTGGCAGGCGTAAAAAATCCCGGAGATAATGTGTGGACTACGTTGGATGTGCAGATTCAGGAGGTGGCAAACGACCAGCTCAATATTTACAAAGGAGCCGTTGTGGTTACGGAGGTTTCCACGGGCAAGATCCTGGCCATGGTGTCGCATCCGGATTTTGATCCAAATGAGATCGGTCAGATCTGGGATTCTCTGATCGAGAATGAAAACAGCTCCGTGCTCTTAAACCGTGCCACACAGGGTCTGTATCCGCCGGGATCCACCTTTAAGGTGATCACTGCGCTGGAATATATCCGGGAGAATCCCGATACCTACAATCAGTATTCCTTCCAGTGTTCGGGATCTTTTACGGCAAACGGCAGCAGGATCAACTGCTATCATGGGTCAAGCCATGGTCAGGTGGATTTTGAACGGTCATTTGCGAAATCCTGCAATTCTTCCTTTGCCAATATCGGGATGGGGCTGGATCGGGAACTTTTTCGGGAGACATTGGAGGAACTGCTGTTTGATCAGCCGCTTCCATTGACGCTTTCTTACAATAAAAGCAATATAACCATATCCGACAGCAGTACTACGGATGAAATGATGCAGACTTCCATAGGGCAGGGCAAAACTCAAATTACGCCCATTCACCTGAATATGATAACCAGTGCCATCGCAAACGGGGGCGAACTGATGAAACCCTATGTGATTGACCGTGTGGAAAATGACGCCGGAAAGGTAATAAAATCTTTTTCGCCGGACAGCTACGGGCAATTGATCAGTCCTGAGGAGTCGGCGGTTTTGAAGGAATTAATGACGGCAGTCGTGGAAGGGGGCACCGCGAGAAAGCTTTCCGGGCAATCCTATTCGGCAGCCGGGAAGACAGGTTCTGCAGAATACAATGATCAGGGGGACAGCCATGCCTGGTTTACAGGATATGCGCCGGCAGAGGAACCGGAAGTCTGTGTTACCATTATTGTGGAGGGGGCAGGAAGTGGCGGCGACTATGCGGTGCCCATTGCCAGAAGAATTTTTGATGCATATTTTAATGAGAAAAAATAAGTATTGCACTTCCCGGAAGATTGGACTATACTAGTTGTAATTACTTTATCAAATTGAGGCACACCAGTCAGGAGGAATTGCAATGCTGGAAGCAACAAGCTGTGGTGGTGTGGTAATATTTCGTGGGAAAATCCTTCTTTTGTACAAGAATTACAAGAATAAGTATGAGGGATGGGTCTTGCCGAAAGGCACGGTAGAGCAGGGAGAGGAATTTAAGGATACTGCACTGCGGGAAGTGCTGGAAGAATCGGGAGCGAAGGCTACCATCATTAAATATATCGGGAAGAGCGAGTATACATTTAATGTACCCGAGGATACGGTGGAGAAGGAAGTTCACTGGTATCTGATGATGGCCGACAGCTATTACAGCAAACCACAAAAGGAAGAATTTTTTTTGGATTCAGGTTTTTATAAGTATCATGAGGCGTATCATCTGTTGAAATTTGCAAATGAGAAACAAATCCTGGAAAGAGCATACGATGAATATCTGGAACTGAAAAAAAGTAATCTATGGGGCAGCCGGAAGTACTATTAGTATTTTCGGCTGTGTTAAAATGAAGGTAAAGGAATCCTCAAATGGCTCTTGAAATTGCATACCATCCTCAATTGTATCTGAGTGAAAGCATCAAAAGGAAAAATTTGGACAAAATAAAGAAAAGACTCAAGAACTCCCCCCGCTTTTCTGGTGTATTTCTGATTGCATTGTCCAGGAATGCACATGATCAGCTGGAAATTTACCCTGCAAAGCAGCTGGATTGGAGCTATTATGTAAAATATCCGCCATATGTGGTAGGGATTGCAGGAAATCAGGAAGAAGCTTTCGAACTGGTGACTGCAATTGTGGAAGAATGCCTTTCGGCGAGGGGAGAATGTTCGTTAAAGGAGTATTTGAGATGCTGACGATCGTTTTACGGATCCTTTCCATATTCGGCATAGTTCTTTTGGTGTTGCTGGCAGCAGCAGCGGTTTTTTTGTTGTTGGTGCTGTTTGTTCCCGTTACTTATCGTATATCCGGGGCGAAGGATGCGGAAGGATTCAGGGTCAGCGCCAGAGTCAGATGGCTGTTGGGGCTGGTGAGGGTTCGCTGTGACTACCCGGTTCCGGGATACCTTGTGGCTAAGGTCTTTTTGTTCACTTTATACAAAACCAAGATACCGCCGGATGAAATTCCGAATGGGAAAGACAAAAACCGGAGCGGGAACGCAAAAGGAAAAGGGCGGAAAAAGACAGGGAAAGCGGAAGGAAAGACAAATGAAGGGGAAAAAACGGCGGATGCCGCAAAAGCCGAAGAGAAGAAAGGCAATTCGGGGCTGAAAGAGCAATCTGCAGAGCAGACGGAGCTCAGAAAAGAATCCGCAAAAACAGGTACTCCAAAAGAGGCGGTTCCCGTAGTAGAATTGGAAATGACGGTGGACGGGGAACGGGCGGACGCCGGAGAAGGAGAAGGGAAAGCAGATTCGGAGCAGCAGACGGACGCCGGAAAGGATACGGAAGAAAAGCAGTCCTGCGAAGAACCGATCTCGATACCCGGAAAAATTTTACAGAAAATTCAGAAGATAAAGTACACAATCAGCAGTATCTGTGATAAAATAAAGAAGATTTGGGATAATATATCATATTACTTAGAGCTTTTGCAGGAAGAGACGACAAGACAGTTTTTGGCCGACGTGCGGAATCGCTCGGGAAAGATGCTGAAAAATGTGCTGCCCAGACATATTCGGGCAGATATCCGTTTCGGTACGGGTTCTCCGGATACAACGGGATATCTCTACGGCGCATTCTGCATGGTTTCGCCGATGCTGGGAAGCAAAGTAAATGTCATACCTGATTTTGAGAAAGCGGTTTTTCAGGGGGAATTTGACATATCCGGTCATGTTACGGCAGTTGTTTTGCTGTGGAATCTGTGTAGGATGGCTTTGGACAGGCGGTTGCGGCTGCTGATCCGAAAGGCTAGGATTCCGATGAGACAAATGTCCGGGAAGAAGGCAGTTTAGGTGCAAAGGCTTTGGAATGGAGGAGAAATGGCGGAGAAAGAGAATCAGTTTCAGGGAGTTGTAGAGTCTTTACTGAAGGGAATGGATACCGTATTATCAACGAAGACCGTGGTAGGAGAAGCCACCAAGATCGGGGATACGATTATTTTGCCTCTTGTGGACGTCTCCTTCGGTGTGGGCGCCGGGGCAGGCAGCAACGGTACCAGGAATTCCGCTTCCGGTGCAGGAGGTCTGGGCGGGAAAATGACGCCCAGCGCAGTGCTTGTGATCAGAAACGGAGCGGTAAAGCTGGTCAATATTAAGAACCAGGATGCAGTCACCAAGGTTTTGGACATGGTACCTGACCTGATCGAGAAATTTACAAAACCGAAGGCAAAGGATGAAGAGGTATCCGCGAAGGAAGAGGAGATATCCGATGACGAGGTGGTAGATATTGCGTTCCCGGAAGAAGAGTCCGCGAAATAAACAGGATAACAGCGTCAAAGAGGGATATTTTCACTTGATGTGTGCATATAATAGAGTGATCAGATAGCGGAGATGTAATGGCATTTCTGCGCAGGCGGCAGGCCGGGCCGGGGTGTCATGCCACAGACAAAATGAACATGAAAAAAATCATAGGGCTGGCCGCCCTTTTCATCGCCATAGGTATGTTGATCATGCTGCTCACCCATAATCGGCTGGTAGGACTGATCATTGTTGCACTCTTACTTTTTGTAGGATATAACTGTGTCTGCGGTGACTGAAGGAAAGTCTATTCTGAAAGTCCGATGTTTGGTAAAGCATTGGGCTTTTTGAGTTCCGGAAGAATGCCTTTCTCCGTTACTCGCCGCGCGGCCCGACAGCCGTGTCAGCAGCGATATCATATGCGGGCCTGTGCAATCGAGTAGAGGAAAAGCCTTTCCCCTACTCGCGCGCCGGGCACTCGCCGGCCTCTGCTGGCATATTTCCTCTGGGTGCCCGTGTGCATAAAAAAGGAGCTGTACAAACGAATTGTATGACAGCTCCTCTTTCCGCATTCTTAAGCCCGTTCTACTTTGCCGGACTTTAAGCAGTTCGTGCAGACATGCATTCTCTTGGCAGCGCCGTTTACTTTACATTTTACCCTTTTGACATTCGCTTTCCACATTGCATTGGTCTTTCTATTAGAATGGCTTACATTATGACCGAACTGAACGCCCTTCCCACAAATATCACACTTAGCCATCTTGACACCTCCTCGATACGCGCGTGTTCTTACGCTTAAGATTTATTCATAACATTAGTATATTAACAGAAATTTATGGAAAAAGCAAGCAAAAAAATCTTTTTTTAATTTTATATTTAATATTCCCTTTTTCAGGGAAAACTGTTACAATAATAAGTATATATGGAAAAATGTACTGCGCCAAAATTCAAAAGGGAAGGAATGGTTGAAATGAAAGGTTCTTCTATGAATACCCATATGGGAAAGATCGTGGTCCACAATGAAGTGATCGCTCAATATGCGGGAAGTGTTGCCGTGGAGTGTTTCGGAATTGTCGGCATGGCTGGTGTCAGCGTGAAGGATGGTTTGGTAAAGCTCCTCAAAAAAGACAGCATTACCAGGGGTATCAGCGTAACGCTCAGGAAAAATAAACTTATTCTCGACTTTCATGTTATCATCGCTTACGGAGTCAGTATACTGGCTGTCACGGATAATCTGATCAGCAATGTGAAATATAAAGTAGAAGAGTTTACCGGTATACAAATTGAGAAAATCAACATCTATGTAGATGGTGTCAGAGTGATTGATTAAGGAGGACTGTATCGTGAGTATACAACAAATCGATGCTAAGATGCTTTCGAAGATGTTCTTGGCCGGGGCGAAGAATTTGGAAAGCAAAAAAGAGTGGATCAATGAATTGAATGTTTTTCCCGTTCCCGATGGTGATACAGGAACAAATATGACGATGACCATCATGTCTGCGGCGAGAGAAGTAGCTGCGCTGGGGAATGGGATTGATATGCAAAGCCTGTGCAAGGCTGTTTCCAGCGGCTCTCTGCGCGGGGCGAGAGGGAACTCTGGCGTTATTTTGTCACAGCTGCTGCGCGGCTTTACAAAGCGGATCAAGGAAGAGGAGATTCTAACGATTCCCGTGCTCACGGAGGCATTTGAGAAGGCGGTGGAGACTGCCTATAAAGCCGTGATGAAACCCAAGGAGGGAACGATTCTTACGGTTGCCAGAGGCGGCGCGGATAAGGCGAAGGCTTTATTGGAGGACGGCGCGGAAGATATGGAGGTATTTCTGACCACGATTCTGGAGCATACCAGGTATGTTTTGAGTCAGACACCGGAGATGCTGCCTGTTCTGAAGCAGGCTGGTGTGGTGGATTCCGGCGGTCAGGGACTTGTGGAGGTACTCTCAGGAGCAGTTGACGTATTTTTGGGTAAAAAAGTAGATTTTACTGTTAAGGCAGAGAGCGGTTCCGTACAGGGGGCTGTATCCGGAAATATCCGTGCGCAGGCCGAAGCAGAAATTAAGTTCGGTTACTGTACGGAATTCATCATTATGCTGAACAAACCGTTCAACATCAAGGCAGAGATAGATTTCAAGACATATCTTGAGTCTATCGGTGATTCCATTGTGTGTGTTGCGGATGAGGATGTCGTGAAGGTGCACGTACATACCAATGATCCCGGTCTGGCTATCCAGAAGGCATTGAAGTATGGCGCGCTTTCCAATATGAAAATCGACAATATGCGTCTGGAACATCAGGAGAAGCTGTTCAAAATGTCTGCGAAAGGGAATGCGGAAGTGCAGGCTGCAGACAGCACCCCTGAAGCAGAAGAGGCTAGACCCGCTGATGCCGGAGAACTTCCTCCGAAAAAATACGGTTTTATCGCAGTCTCTGTAGGCGAGGGCATGAATGAAATATTCAAGAGCCTGGGCGTGGACTATATCATCGAAGGCGGCCAGACGATGAATCCCAGTACAGCGGATATTCTGGAAGCTGTGGACAGAGTGAATGCCGAGACTATATTCATCCTGCCGAATAATAAAAATATCATCCTGGCGGCAAATCAGGCGGCTGAACTGACGGCTGAGAAGACACTGCTTGTGATTCCCACCAAGACCATTCCCCAGGGAATTACAGCCGTAATCAATTTCGTGCCGGATCTGGATGCTGATGCCAACGAAGAAAATATGATCAGTGAGATCAAAAATGTCAGCACCGGGGAAATCACCTACGCCGTGCGCGATACGGTTATTGATGACAAGGAAATCAGAAAAGGTGATTTCATGGGAATCGGCGATTCGGGTATTCTCGCTGTAGGCGCCGATATCAGTAAGGTTGCCAAGGATACGATAACCGGTATGGTAACGGAAGATTCCGAACTCGTCAGTATTTATTATGGCAGCGATATAAAGGAAGAGGAAGCGGAGCATTTCCGCGGGCAGGTTGCAGAGCATTATCCGGATTGTGATATCGAACTGCAATACGGAGGGCAGCCTATATATTATTATATCATGTCTGTGGAGTAGTACAAAAAGCCGTATCCTATTTATATGCGAACAACAGGGCTGTCACATGAAAGGATTTCTATATGGGAGCTGGTGCTTACAAAGAATAAGGACCTGCGTATCCTGTATTTTCTTGAGTGGGGCAGTTCTTTTTGTGTTATTGTACAATTACCTGTTTATTTGGCCGTGCGAGGTGTTTTGGTGCCGGAAAAAGCAAAGAGAGGCAGTTATGGATAAGACAAGTTCTATCACCGCGTTAAAAGGCGTGGGAGAGAAAACACAGTGTTTATATGAAAAACTGCATATCCGGACAGTGGGAGAACTGCTGGCCTTTTATCCCAGGGATTACGAAGTTTTTGCCGCGCCTGTGGAAGTGGCCGGCGCGCAGCCCGGAGAGGTGTGCGCCGTTCATGCCGCAGTAACAGGAATCCCTGGTGAAAAAAAGGCGGGAAAGCTTCATATTCTCAATGTAAAGATTTCCGACGCTTCCGGAAGCCTGATGCTGACCTTCTATAATATGCCTTTTTTGAAGAAAGCTTTGAAAAAGGGAGGGTTCTATATTTTCAGAGGGGGCGTTCAGAGCAGAGGCAGCGCCAGAATAATGGAACAGCCCAGGATTTTTTCTATGGAAGAGTACCGGCAGCTGGCCGGACGCCTGATTCCGCGATATTCCCTGACAAAGGGACTTTCAGACCATATGGTTCAAAAGTGTGTCAGGCAGGCTTTCACATGCTGCGATTTTGAGCCGGAATATTTTCCGGAGGAATTCATGACAAAGTACGGACTCATTTCAAGGAGGCAGGCTCTTGAAGAAATTCATTTTCCGGACGACTACGATGTCTTAAAAAATGCAAGAAAGAGACTGGTATTTGACGAATTCTTCTCATTTTTATTTCTGATGCAGAAGAATAAGGAATTCAGCGAACGTCTGGAAAATTATTATGTTATAATGGAAACATCCGATACCGTTCGCTTTCTGGAGAGGCTTCCCTTTCCGCTGACCGGAGCCCAGGATAAGGTATGGGCTGAAATCAGGGAAGATCTGGCAGGTCCCTACTGCATGAATCGTCTGGTTCAAGGAGATGTGGGATCGGGCAAGACGATTGTAGCCGTACTGGCACTGCTGACGACGGCTGCCAACGGCTTTCAGGGAGCGCTGATGGCGCCTACTGAGGTATTGGCGATTCAGCACTTTGAAACGGTACAAACTTATATCAGGAAATACGGCCTGATCTTTCGCCCGGTTCTCCTGGTGGGTTCCATGAGCGTAAAAGAAAAAAGGGAAGCATATGCCATGATTTCCTCTGGAGAGGCGAATCTCATTATCGGTACGCATGCGCTGATTCAGGAAAAAGTACAATACCGTTCCCTGGCGCTGGTGGTAACGGATGAACAGCACCGCTTCGGTGTGAGGCAGAGAGAGCTTCTGGCAGAGAAAGGAGAGCAGCCTCATATTCTCGTCATGAGCGCTACGCCCATTCCCAGAACGCTTGCCATCATTTTATATGGTGATCTGCATATTTCTGTCATTGATGAACTGCCGGCACAAAGGCTTCCTATAAAAAACTGTGTAGTAAACACCTCTTATCGGCAAAAAGCATATCAGTTTATTATCAAGGAGGTAGAAAAGGGAAGGCAGGTTTATGTGATCTGTCCGCAGGTGGAGGGAGAGTCGGAGAGCGGGCTTTCTTTGGAAAATGTAGTGGACTATACGGAAAAGCTGAAGAGTGTGCTGCCGTCCGGTATTCAGGTAGCCTATCTTCATGGAAAAATGCGCCCTGCCGATAAAAAAAGGATCATGGAAGCGTTTTCTGCCCAGACAATCGATGTGCTGGTATCCACCACGGTAATAGAGGTAGGAATTAATGTGCCGAACGCCACCGTGATGATGGTGGAAAATGCGGAGCGCTTTGGGCTAGCTCAGCTCCACCAGCTGAGAGGACGTGTGGGCAGGGGAGAGCATCAGAGTTACTGTATTTTTGTCAGCGGCAGCGAGAAAGAAGAAACCATGGAGAGGCTGAAAATCCTGAACAGATCCAATGACGGCTTCTTTATTGCCTCGGAGGATTTAAGGCTCAGAGGTCCGGGAGAACTGTTCGGAATCCGCCAGAGCGGTGATTTTTCGTTCCGCATAGGGGATATATACACCGATGCGTCTGTACTGAAACAGGCCTCGGAAGCGGTAGAGGAATTGCTGAAAACAGATCCGGAACTGGAACATCCGGAGCATGCGGCTCTGCGCAATTATCTGGCGGAAGAGTCAATAAACAGTGTTGACTTTCGTTCAATATAACAGTAAAATAGTTGTAATTGTTTGCGGCAATATGGAAGAAGCAAGATCGGAGCGGCTAAAAGGCCCGGTACTTGTTTCGGCAGATAAGAATAATGCGGAAATGAGGAAATACAATGTCAAATGTAGCGATTGTGACGGACAGCAACAGCGGGATCACCCAGGCCGGAGGCAGGGAGCTTGGCGTGTATGTGCTGCCTATGCCTTTTATGATCAATGAGGAGACTTTTTTTGAAGATATCGATCTGACCCAGGAGGACTTTTATAAAAAGCTGGCTTCCGGCGCCAATATCGGGACCAGCCAGCCTTCTCCGGAATCGGTGATGAAGCTGTGGGACAGCCTGCTTGGAGACTATGACGAGATCGTTCATATCCCCATGAGCAGCGGCCTCTCCGGTTCCTGTCAGAGCGCCATGCTGCTGGCCGAGGACTATGGCGGGCGTGTCCAGGTGGTAAATAACCAGCGCATTTCCGTCACCCAGCGTCAGTCCTGTCTGGATGCGAAGCGTCTTGCCGAAAAAGGGATGCACGCAAAAGAGATCCGGGAATTCCTGGAAGCGGATAAATTCAACAGCAGTATCTACATTATGCTGGATACGCTCTATTATTTGAAAAAGGGCGGGCGGATTACGCCTGCGGCCGCTGCGATCGGTACCATGCTGCGCTTAAAACCGGTATTGCAGATTCAGGGGGACAAGCTGGATGCCTTTGCCAAGGCCAGGACCACGAATCAGGGCAAGAGCATCATGATCAATGCCGTCAAAAGCGATATCGAGAACCGGTTTGGCGGCATGACGGAAGATAAGCATATCTGGCTGCAGATTGCCCATACGGCTAATCTGGAGGCGGCAGAGGCTTATAAGAAGGAGATTCTGGAGGTATTTCCCGGATATGATATCCATATTGACGCCCTGTCTTTGAGCGTGGCCTGCCATATTGGGCCCGGGGCGCTGGCGTTTGCCTGCTGTAAGAAGATTGATGTGGGAGAGTGAAATATAAATGGCAAATACAAACAATTATGACGCCTCCAGTATCACGGTACTGGAGGGGTTGGAAGCTGTGCGCAAACGCCCGGGCATGTACATCGGAAGCGTTTCCACCAAGGGGCTGAACCATTTGATCTACGAGATCGTGGACAATTCCGTGGATGAGCATCTGGCGGGATTCTGCGATCAGATCCGGGTTATCCTGGAGGCGGACGGCTCAGCCACCATTATGGATAACGGCCGTGGGATTCCCGTGGGAATGCATGAGAAGGGCATCAGCGCGGAGCGCCTGGTGTTCACCACCCTTCACGCAGGGGGAAAATTTGACAATGCCGCCTACAAGACCAGCGGCGGCCTCCACGGCGTGGGCTCCTCCGTGGTCAATGCCCTTTCCACCAGGCTGACCGTAACGGTCAAGACCGGCGGATTTATTTATGAGGACAAATATGAGAGAGGCAATCCGGTGATTCCCCTGGAAAACGGCCTACTTCCCGTGAAGGGCAGAACGAAAGAGACCGGGACCACCATCAATTTCCTGCCCGACGACACCATTTTCGACAGGACCCGGTTCAAGGAGGACGATGTGAAAAGTCGTCTTCACGAGACGGCCTACCTGAATCCAAACCTGACCATCCTGTTCGAGGACAGGCGCAGGGAGGAGCCGGAGAAAGTGACGTTCCATGAGCCCGACGGCATTACCGGCTTTGTGAAGGACATGAACAAGTCCCAGGACCCTGTCCACGATGTGATCTATTTTAAGGGGGAAAGCGAAGGAATCTCCGTGGAGGCAGCCTTCCAGTACATCAATGAGTTCCACGAGAATGTATTGGGATTTTGTAATAATATATACAACTCCGAGGGCGGAACCCATCTGACGGGCTTCAAGACCATGTTCACCAACGTGATTAACACCTACGCCAGGCAGATTGGAATCCTGAAGGAGAAGGATGCCAACTTTACGGGGGCCGACGTGCGGAACGGCATGACGGCGGTGGTGTCCATCAAGCATCCTGACCCCCGGTTTGAAGGCCAGACCAAGACGAAACTGGACAATCAGGACGCGGCCAAGGTGGTGTCCAAGGTGACCGGGGAGGAGATCGTCCGTTTCTTTGACCGGAACCTGGATACCCTGAAAAATATCATCGGCTGCGCGGAGAAGGCGGCGAAAATCCGCAAATCCGAAGAGCGTGCCAAGACCAACATGCTCACAAAGCAGAAATTTTCCTTTGATTCCAACGGAAAGCTGGCCAACTGCGAGTCCAGGGACCCTTCCAAATGCGAGATTTTCATCGTGGAGGGAGATTCCGCCGGAGGCAGCGCCAAGATGGCCAGAAACCGGATGTTCCAGGCCATCCTGCCCATCCGGGGCAAGATATTGAACGTGGAGAAGGCCAGTATCGACAAGGTTCTGGCCAACGCGGAGATCAAGACCATGATCAATGCCTTCGGCTGCGGTTTTTCAGAAGGGTACGGCAATGACTTTGACATCAAAAAGCTTCGCTACGACAAGATCATCATCATGGCGGATGCGGATGTGGACGGAGCCCATATTTCCACGCTGCTGCTGACGCTGTTTTATCGCTTTATGCCTGAGCTGATTTTCGAGGGGCATGTATATATCGCCATGCCGCCCTTGTATAAGGCCATGCCTTCCAAGGGGGCGGAGCAGTATCTCTATGATGACAAAGCGTTGGAAAAGTACCGGAAAACCCACAAAACGCCTTTTACCCTGCAGCGGTACAAGGGCCTTGGCGAGATGGACGCGGAACAGCTCTGGGAGACCACGCTGAACCCGGAGACCCGGCGTATGAAGCTGGTGGAGATCGAGGATGCCAGGATGGCCTCGGAAGTGACGGAGCTGCTCATGGGGACGGAGGTGCCGCCCAGAAAGATTTTTATCTATGACCATGCGGTGGACGCGGAACTGGATGTATAAGGCCGGCGAACAGTAAAAACGAAGACAAAGGCGTCATGCATGTAAGCTCGGTCTGTTATCAGCAAAGCTATATTTTTAGCGATACCATCTTCAATAATGTAGCCCTGTACCAGGATTATTCCCGGGAAGAGGTGAATGATATGTTTCTCCGTGCTCTTCATAGGACAGCAGGCGCTGGTATTGATTTATTTTATCTTCTCCAAGCTGACGGCTTTCTTTCAGGAAAGAAAAACGCAGTGCTTCATTCCGAATAATGGAGCACTGCAGTCCCCGGGCTGTCTCATAGTTTCCGGCGCCTGCATCCTTCAGATTTATGGAAATGACTGGGAATTTTCCCATATACTGCTGACAAAGCGCCGTTTCCTTTGCAATTTCCAGTCCCTCAAACAGTCTGCTGTCACAGTCATAACCAAAAAAGTATTTTAACATACTCATATTCAGGGACTTTCCGAATCTGCGGGGACGGGTGAAGAGATTTACTTTTCCCTAATTATTCAGCAGCTTCTTGATAAAGCAGGTTTTATCCACATAGCAGAATCCTTCTGTACGAATTTCCTCAAAATTCTCAATACTATAGGCAGTTTATCTTTCATGGGCGGATCGCCTTTCTTTTGGATCTGTAGATAATTTATATTCTTATCTTTCTTTTTAAGATGCTTTTCTTCCATTGAACCGCTTTTTTCTTCAGATCGCTTTTCCGTTGAACCGTTTTCATTGGATTGCTTTTTTCATCGGTCTATTTAAAAGCGGCAAAATTCTGGTTCCGGCTTGTCAGGGTCAGGATCTAAGAGCGGAAAGCCTGGAAGCCAGGAACCAGACGGCTCCTCCGCATCCAATAAGGATAGCCCCGCGCCACAGGAAGGGGGCGGTATCCAGATACATACTGCGCCCCAGAAGCCTGTCGGTAACAGAGAGCACCCACCTGTCGGCGGCCTTGATACAGGCAAAGGGGACGACAGTCCAGAAACAGCCCTGCAGCAGGAACGATAATATGCCCCGATCCCTGCGCTGTACGATGAAGCTGTATCAGAAGCGGAGCCTTCTTTCGCTGCGGGAGATACCAAAGGAGTCAGCCTGAAAAAAGGAATGATCCCCAGAGAAGACCTTTGGGCATATAGGACAACAGGCATAAGGAGCGGCAGCAGCACACCCAAAAGCAGCACAGCCTGCACCCAAAAGGAAGTCACTGCTCCATAAACCCTGGTGGCGGCAATCGCCGGTTCCCCCAGATTCCGGAGGGTTGGAGGAAGCCGGTTTAGCAGTATCCATTCAGCTTCATCTTCCGCCTCGGTCAGCTGTGCCAGGAACTCCTCGTCGCTGATTGCCAAAGCACTGCTGTTACTGCTCCTTTTTACCGCTTTCAGAATGTCGCGGTTCAGTCTGGCGAAAGATCTGCTGTTGTCCATTTTTTCAAGGGGCGTGTTCTTTCCGGCCAGGAAGGCGGCATAAGCGCGCAGATAGCGGTGGATGACGCGGTCCAGCTGCGGATGTCTCTCCACCAGCCGCTGAATCTCCATTGCCCTGTCAATTTCCAGGTCTGGACAGGCCAGTGCGACGACATCGCTTGTCCGGAAGCTGAAAGCCGAACCGATATAGGCATCCCGGATTACATGGGCAGCAGTTGATTTCAGACAGCCGATCCCCACGGCCAGAAAGAGGCAGCAGGCAAAGAGGAACTTTAACGGTTTTGAATTCATATTTTTCATAGGATCTCCTTATCCTTTTGAAAGCACGCTCATGCATGATGGAACAATAATTTTGTATCCATTATAAGATAATCGTCCGGCATTTACAATGTATATTTGGAAATTCAGTTTATAACTGAATTTTAGCTGAATTCTAATTATCTCCATGCATTTCTATTGGATGGAACCCTTTTGGAGGTAATCCCTTTGGTTGCGGCCAGACAGAAAAATATCAACCTCTGCTTTATTGCGGGGTACTAGGAGAATGGGCGAAAATTCCAGGGAGAAAGCGGAGGAGAAAAATATCTCCATTCCCGCCAGTGTCCTTGGTGAAAACACTCTCCGGGAGACAGCGCCCTATTTCGCGAAAGCCCTGGGGGAAATGATGGGGAACGCGGACCCGGGACTTCGGCGTATCGCGCCGCTGCTGCGCTGCCCCGAATGCGGAGATCCCCTTACCATGGAAAGCAAAGACGAAAATACAACTTCTTTTATATGTAAAAGCAATTATCATTGCGGCAGCTGTTATGACGTAACGGACGGCGTTATCTACTTTGGCTCCCGGGAGATTCCGGGGGAACTGTGGTCTCTGTTTATCAAAAACTACCAGGATTACCTGCTGGAGCAGCGCCATCCCGGGAACCCGCGTTACCAGATGGGGGCAGTCCCTTGCACCGAGGTACGCTGGCAGGCCATAAAGAGATTGCGTCCCAGAGTCATCCTGGATATTGCCTCCGGCACCGGCGGCGGGATCAAATATGACCTGCAGCGAATCAACTGGCCATGCCTTGTCATCATGGCGGATCTTTCCCACCGCATCCTGAAATACAACAAGCGGTATTTCAGCGAGGAGATGGTGAACCCCTATGTGGACATCGTATGCCTGGCCTGTGACTGCGCCCGGCTGCCGCTTGCGGACGGCTGTATCGATATGGTGGTGTCATACGGCGGCTTTGAGAGCATGCAGGACAAAATGATGGAGGGTTTCCGGGAAGGCTTTCGTGTGTTGAAGCCGGGAGGGCATGCTGTGTACAATATCAGCATCGTAGGAGACCATGCCTCGGAGAACACCGGGAAGTGGGAATGCCTGTATAGGACACTGACCGAAAGCGGTGATTACAATCTGTTTGAAAAGCTGTTTGACATTCGGGAATGGGAGGAAATCTGCCGACAGACAGGATACGCGTCCACGGAAACGAAGGAGATTTACGGGGAACTGCCTGCGCCGGAGGGAAATGTATTTCCTTTCGAAAATGAGATTATGCAGTGGATGGGAGAGTATATGTGCATTTCCGGAAAGGGAGAAGCAAAATAACGGGATGGCGGCGTCATACAGCCGTCTTTCCGTATTTTGTGTAAGATAACCAAAGATATTCCGGGCATTCCCGCATTAAGAAGCAAAAATTCTATCCAGTGTTGCCATAAAATCTTTCGTAATATTTTAAAAAATATACATATTGACAATTCGAAGATTAGTCAATATAATGAAGGTACATAGCAAGTCAGTGAGAAATAAGAAGGAATTTTCGTACAGGACATACACGAAAACGTCTCCCGGTGCCCAACGGACCGTAGCAGGGATACAGCCGCCCGGCCAGAGACGCATAGCGGAACAATTGATAATCGTTCTTTTCAATCTTTAATGTTATCACAAATTGTTTCTGCTGGCGTATTTTGGCAGGACGGCTGTAAGCATGTGGGGAACGATGATTTGGCCGGGTGCGGAAACGGAGGAATACTTCTATGGAACGGCCCGGTACCGGAAAGGGTTTCTGCGGAACTAAAAAACAGCAACAATCCGCCGCAGTGCCCAGAAGAATTGAAGGCCCTGCATTTGG
>CAJUCE010000024.1:0-50055 GCA_910584865.1 uncultured Acetatifactor sp. | reverse complement strand
GACAGAAATTCTTCTGCCATTACTGGTACTGGGGCGGATTGTTGCGGAACTGGAAAACAGCAACAATCCGCCGCAGTGCCCAGAAGAATTGAAGGCCCTGCATTTGGGACAGAAATTCTTCTGCCATTACTGGTACTGGGGCGGATTGTTGCGGAACTGGAATAGGAGGAAATTTTATGAGAAACGAACACGATGTAACCCTGACCCCGGAGGCTTTTGTCAAGGCTTATGGGAAAACCTGGCGGTTTGACGAGGCTTACAGGCCCTGCATCAAGCTCTGCAGCGGGGAGGAAATTCCATTTGAGAGTGCAGGCAGCATCAAACGCACCCCTTTCAAGAGCGGACTGGGCGCAGGGGAGAGCATCTGCTACAGCGGCTTTGCGGGTTATGAGAAGCTTTCCTTTGAGACCCGCATCCTTGTGAACGATACCACGGGCTTTGTGGACTGCACCTTTGTTCCTATAGATATGACAGAACTGTCACAAAAAGAAGCTGCGGAAAAAGGCCGCCCTGCCCTGAAAGAGATCTGCTGGCCCGCCCCTCTTGTAGCAGACCAAACCGGTTCTTATGCGGTGCTGAACACCATGCAGGGACAGCTCCTGCCCACAGACTGGCCCCAGGTGGTGGGAGAGAAGCTTCCCTTCGACGGACAGATGGGCTCCGAGTCTGCCTACATGCCCTGGTGGGGAGAAATTACGCCCCAGGGCGGCTATCTGTGCTATGTGAGGCAGAGTTGGGACAGCGCCTATACCATAAACCATCCCGCAGGAGGCCCTACCCGGGTGGCCCTGCGCCATCTGCCCTCCATGGGCGAAGTGGGCTATGCCCGTACCGCCACCTACTGCTTCGTGCCCGCAGGCAGCGATTATGTCACCCTCTGCAAGCTCTACCGCGAAATAGCCGACGAGGAAGGCCGTCCCCGCACCTTGAGAGAAAAAGCCGCTCAGAATCCCAATGTGGAAAAGCTTATCGGCTGCTGCGTCATGCATGTGGAGGGCAAGAGCCATGTAACCCCGGGATCCGCCTATTATAATAAGGAAAATCCGGAGAAAAACGATAAACTGGTTCCTTTCTCCCACTGGACGGAAAGGGTAAAGCGGCTGAAAGAGATGGGTGTGGACCAGCTCTACCTCCACCTGGACGGATGGGGGCAGCCCGGATACGACAATCAGCACCCGGACTATCTGCCCCCCTGCAAAGAGGCCGGCGGATGGGAGGGCTTGAAGGAGCTTTCGGATACTATGCAGGAACTGGGCTATATGTTCGGGGTGCATGACCAATACCGGGATTACTACCTGGATGCGCCTACCTATGACCCTGACAATGCTGCCATGAGCGCAGACGGCACCCTTTTTTCCCTGGCGCGTTGGGCAGGCGGACCCCAGAATTATCTCTGCGCATCCCAGGCCCTGGATTATGTGCGGCGCAATTTCGAGCAGCTTTTTGCCGCTGGAATCCATCTGGAAGGCACTTACCTGGACGTGTTTACCTGCAATGAACTGGACGAATGTATCAATCCCCGCCATCCCATGACCCGCAGGGAGTGCATCGACGCCAGGAACCGGTGCTTCCATTACCTGACGGCTCACGGCGTGGCTCCTTCCTCCGAGGAAGTGAACGACTGGGCTGTGGGCGCACAGGTATTCTGCCACTGGGCCCCTTACATAAGCGGCTGTGCCATCCCCGTGCCTCTCTATAACCTGGTATACCACGATTGCGTAATCATACCCTGGATGATGCCCGCAGGCACCTGGGGGATTCCGGAAGGGACTACCGGATTTCTGCATGCCCTGTTAAACGGCGGCATGGGCTACATGGGCGAATACCTAGAAGGAGAGGAATTGCAGGAGAATATCCGTCAGTGGCAGGTGATCCGGGAGCTGCAGAAGCACGTAGCCATGGAAAAGATGATAAACCATGAATTTCTGAACGATGAACGGACCTTGCAGCGCAGTACTTTCGCCGACGGAACCAAGGTGACCGTGAACTTTGCGGAGAATACCTATGAAATTTCCTATCCGGCATAAATGCAGCCACATCGCACTTAACAACGAAACTTTGCACATTCCGGCAAAATTCCGGTTCCGGCTTGTTCGGTCCGAAATCAGACAATTAATTGCCTGATATTATTATGCAAAAAGGAGACAATATGAGTACTCTGACCACAACTACCTACACCATGCCCGCCGCGTCCCTGGGGCGGGAGAACCCCCTTCCTGATTTAAAATCAGTGGCGGACGCCCATGCAAAGATAGAGATCGACGAGACCACCGTAAACCGGGAGGAAGCCCGGTACATGGGATGGGGACGGGTGAATACCATCCTGCCTTACACCATCCAGGACGGCTATGACCGGACCCGCCGTGATCATGCCTTCAAGGCATTTGTCCTGGAGAACGAATTCCTGAAGGCTGCCTTCCTGCCGGAACTGGGCGGAAGGCTCTGGTCCCTCTATGACAAGGAGGCGGGACGGGAGCTGCTGCATGTAAACCCCGTCTTCCAGCCCTGCAACCTGGCTCTGCGCAACGCCTGGATTTCCGGCGGCGTGGAGTGGAACATCGGCATCATCGGCCATACTCCTTTTACCGTGGACCACATGGCCTGCCAGGAGCTTGCTTTAAGCGACGGAACTCCTGTGCTGCGCATGTTCCAGTACGAGAGGGTGCGCCGTCTTTTCTATAAACTGGAAGCCTTCCTGCCCGACGGGGCCAGGGAGCTCTATGTCCGGGTGCGCATTGATAACGCGACGGATGAAGACACCGCTGTCTACTGGTGGAGCAATATGGCCGTAAACGAAGGAGAAGATGTGCGTGTAGTGGTTCCGGCAGAAAAGGCCTTCCGCTATGGCTATGGCGGCAAGTTAGCCAAGGTGCCCGTCCCCTACATGACTGCCGAGGCCGATAAACTGCGCGGGGAGGCGGCCCGCCTGGCAAGGGAAAACGGCGGGAAACTGGACTGGGATATCACCCGCACCACCACCCTGCCCCAGTCCATGGACTTTTTCTTCGATGTACCCGGGGACGCCAGGCCCTTTATCGCAGCTCCGGGCAAAGACGGATACGGCATGTGCCAGACCTCCACGGGAGAGCTGCGGGGACGCAAGCTCTTCGTCTGGGGCATGGGTACCGGCGGACGGCATTGGCAGGAATTTCTGGCCGAAAAAGGCTGCGCCTACATCGAGCTTCAGGCCGGTCTCGCCAAAACCCAGCTGGAGCACCTGCCCATGAAGGGAGGGGAGACCATCAGCTGGCTGGAATCCTACGGCGCCGTCAAGGCGGATCCGGCTGCTGTCCACGGAAAAGACTACACCGCCGCAATATCTTCCGTGGCGGAAGCCCTGGAAGCGGTACGGCCCGCCCATGTACTGGAAGAGCTGCATGACCGGCTGAAACGGGAACTGGACGGCCTAAACGGCACGGTAATTCATACCGGCATGGGATTTGCCCGGGCGGAGAAAGCCCTGTTGGGCGGGAGTTTCCATACGGCGGGTCTTTCCCTGGATGCCATGAGGATAGGAGAGCAGGAGCGGCCCTGGATGGAATTGGCGGCAGGCGGAGCGCTTCCCTGCCCGGAGCCGGACGCGGAACCTTTGAGCTACCAGACGGGCCCGGAATGGCAGGCTGCACTGGAAGCTTCCATCCAAAAGGGCGCAAGCGATCACTGGTACGGACATTATCAGCTGGGCGTCATGTATGCCGCCGCAGGAAAGGACCAGGCTGCCGGGGAGGAATTTACCCGTTCCCTGGAATGTGCCCGGAATCCCTGGGCCCTGCGCTGCCTGGCGGTTCTGGAAGACAGGGGCGGCGATCCGGCCCGGGCGGCGGACCTTCTGTGTGAAGCCGTGGAGCGAAAGCCCATCCGTCCCCTTGCGGTGGAAGCCCTGGAAATCCTCTCAAAAACGAAACAGTATCAGCGCATGTATGAGTTGATGGACAAACTGCCGGAGGAGGTGCGCGGCCAGGGACGGATCAAGACTTTCGAGATCCTGGCGCTGCTGCGGACACGGCGCTATGAGGAGGCCCAGAGCCTGCTGATGAGCGATATCGTCCTGACGGATGTACGGGAGGGCGACGTACTGCTGACGGATCTGTGGTTTGAGCTGATGGCCAGAAAGGAGCGGGGAAGCGCGGAGGAAGCGGACCTGGAGTGGGCCAGGGAGAACTTAAAGCCGCCGAAGCATCTGGATTTCAGGATGGTGTGATGGAGCCGGACGGTTTCAGATCCCCGGCTGCGCTGTTCTGCAGTTTGGGGGATTTTAACTCTATCATTGCTTTCCGGGACAGAGATGATGTGCTGGCCCTGCTGATTCATCTGGGATACATGGAAGAACTGCCTTCCGGCGATGGTTATGCGGATATCGTCTATCTTCCCAAACACTCGTTGCCCATGCCGGCACTGGTGATCGAACTGAAATGGAAGCATTCGGTCCAAGGGGCGATTGCCCGGATAAAGGACAGAAGGTATCCGGTTGTATTGTCAGGATACGGGGGAGATATTCTGCTGGTGGGGATCGCATATGACAGGGAGGCAGGAAAGCGGAAGCATCCCTGTGTGATTGAGAAGGTATAAAACCGGCTGGCAGTTTTAAAGCCGTCATAGTGCTGGCAGCTTTATTGTAGGTTACTGCAAATTTCTTTGATTTGCAGTATGAAATTCTGAAAATTTGCTATATTTTCATAAATAAAACAATAAAATAATCTAAAAAAATAATAAAGAAAATATTTTTTGAACAAAGACATTATTTTCTACAAAAAGCTCAACCTGTCACTTTATCTGACAGGATTGAGCTTTTTTATTGCAATTCTACAAAAGTATACTTTTTGGGACAGAAAATTTTCGCAAAAATGACCAAAAAAAGAAAGTTTTTTCTTGACTTTTTCGTAAAATTCCAGTATTATAAATGTAAGTTGTGCACAAACAGTTTCATGTCCCAAAAAGTATACCTTTTGGGGCAGTGCACCCTTGCAGGACATATGGCATGCATAGCGTAAAAACTGGGGAAAGCGGTCCTGCCAACACAATTTCATTGAGGAGGTAAACTCATATGTCAAAAGTCAATACGGCAAAGACCGTACCAAAAGGTTCCCGGACACAGCTTCTGGTTTTCAAGGCACTGCTTATCTTAGGCGGTTTGCTTCT
This sequence comes from uncultured Acetatifactor sp., assembly GCA_910584865.1. Lineage (GTDB taxonomy): Bacteria > Bacillota > Clostridia > Lachnospirales > Lachnospiraceae > Acetatifactor. The sequence continues at coordinate 44,916 of CAJUCE010000024.1, read as the reverse complement.
GGTGGGAGGCGGCGTCTGGTATGTTGCGATTACGGGTATCGTTGGGGCTAAAAAATGGGATTTTGGAAAGTACGGTCTGGCTCCGGCTGTCACGGCAGCAGCAGGCGGAACGGTATTGCTCCTTGCCCTGGCTGCATTCTTTTTTCTCCCCTGGTTTGGTGAGGCTTCCATGAAATTGAAGCATGACCTAAAGCGTGATAAGCACCGTTATATTCTGATTGCTCCCGGTATTTTGACTGTCTTTGTTTTTAGTTACATACCCATGTACGGTGTCATTCTCGCCTTCAAGGATTTTAAAATAAAAAACGGCATCATGTTTTCGCAGTGGTGCGGTTTTGATAATTTCACAAGGTTCTTTGGGCGTTCAGTGGCCGGAGACGTTATCTGGAACACACTCTTCATCGGTATAACCCAGTTGATTATCACCTTCCCCGTGCCCATTATCCTGGCGCTTTTGCTGAATGAGCTGAGAAGTAAAAAGTTCCGCGGCCTAATTCAGTCCACCATTTACCTTCCCCACTTTGTAAGCTGGGTTATTATGTACTCGCTGCTGTTTTCCCTGTTTTCCATTACCAGCGGTGTGGTGAACAAGATTCTCCTTTCAGGGGGCCTGCCCCAGATCAACCTGCTGTCGGATCCGGATATGTTTTACGGAATGCTGTACGGTACCAGCATCTGGAAAGAAGCCGGGTGGGGTACTATCATCTATATGGCCGCCATTGCGGGCGTGGATGAAGAGATGCATGAAGCGGCATATCTGGATGGCGCAAATCGCTTTCAACGCTGTATATACATTACATTGCCCAGTATCGCATTCGTGGTGACCACTATGCTAATCCTCAATGTGGGTTCTGTCATGGGTGCAAACTTTGACCAGATTATGAACTTGCGTACTGCATCCACCCAGACCACGGTAGCACAGGTTATCGATACTTATGTATATGATATGGGTGTTGAAAAGGGACAATATGATTTTGCTACCGCTATCGGTCTGTTCCAACAGGGAGTAAACTGTGTCCTGCTGTTCCTGAGTAACTTCGTGGTAAAGAAGATGTCTGGCGAGGGTTTCTTCTAATCCGGCTTATGCAGCGCCCTTTTAAGATGTCCGTGACATGTTTCTTCTTCGGAAAGACATTCCTTCAGAGTCTTCGGATTTGGACTGAAAGAAAATTCCGCGGGCAGGCCGCTGCCGATATAAATCATTCATAAGGAGGTGCCAGGCATGGCAGATAAGAAAATAAAGACAGTAAAACCGAAAAGCAGAGTAAAGCATTCCCTTGGCTCAAGAATTTTTGATGTCTGCAATATTGCTTTTTTCATTATAATTGCGCTGATTATGCTCTTCCCTTTCTGGAATATTATCGTGATTTCCCTGACGGGGAACGCAGAGTTTATGAGCAGGCCATTTATACTGTTTCCGGAATCCCCGACACTGGAGGCTTATAAATATATTTTCTCTACGCCGCTGTTTCCTCGTTCCTACGGTGTTACGTTTCTCATTACAATATCGGGTACCTTTTTGTCCACATTGATTACATCCATGTTGGCATACGGACTTTCCAGGAGCGATATGCGGGGATATAAGTTTTTTATGATTTACCTGCTGATTACTATGTTCTTTTCGGGAGGTCTGATTCCTACCTACTACAATATAACCAGGACACTGAATCTGTCCAATAATCTGCTGGCATTGATTCTGCCTGGGGCGGTAAGTGTGTTTAACTTTATTGTAATTCGTTCCTTTTTCAAGCAGCTGCCGGTTTCTTTGGAGGAGTCGGCCAGGATTGACGGGGCTAATGATTTTGTCATCTTGTTTAAGATTATTTATCCCCTTTCCATCCCTGCGCTTGCCACCATTGCCATGTTTGTGGCTGTTGGTCTGTGGAACAGCTGGTTCTCCGCCCAATTGTATATGCGGAACGAAAAATTGTATCCCCTGCAGCTGATCATCCGAAATTACGTGGTGCGTTCGGCAAAACCGGCAGATATGCAGAATATGGAAGGCCTGCGTGACGCAGCCGGCAAGCGGCTGTATCTGAACGAGACCGGTGTGAAAATGGCCTGTGCCATCGCATCCACACTGCCGCTGTTGGTTATCTATCCCTTCATCCAGAAATACTTCGAAAAGGGTGTTACCCTGGGTGCGGTAAAGGGCTGATTTATTTACGGTTGTTCTGCCAAAAGGCATGAATGATAAATACATATTTTTAAGGAGGATTTATGAAGAGAAAAATTATTTCTACATTGTTGGCCATGAGTATGGTGCTGAGCATGGCCGCCTGTGGCAACAGCGATGAACCTGCGGGAAACAGTGCAAACGATGCCTCTTCCGGAGAGGCGAATGACGAAAGCACCCCCGCAGATGATGGCGGAGCGGACGACGGAGCAGATGATGGCGGGGAAGAGTCCCAGCCTGCTGATGACGGCGGAAGTGCTGCAGGATCAGGATCGGCACAGATGGGAGGATTTGAGGATGTGCTCACGATAACTGCGGACAGCGATGCAGATCCTTTCTCATGGGATCCGTCCACCGATAAGATGGCAGCCTACATTGAAGAGAATTTCGGAATCGCTTTCCAGCAGAGCGAGACCAATTACTACAACAATGAATTTGCTGTCACGCAGCTGGCGGCTACAGATGGCACACTGCCCAAGGTATTCGCGGCGGATATTCTTTACTCTCCGGCAATGATTACCCAGTTTATCCCTGAGGAGCTGGTGGCGGAGATTCCCGAGAATCTGTTGGAGAAATATCCTCTGACCAAGGCGCTGTTGGAAAACGATGCCGTGGCGCAGACCGTTCATGGCATGTATGACGGCTATTACTTCCTTCCTAAGCCCGACTCTGCGGACCCCAATATCTACAAGGCAGAGCGTAAGGGAATCTTTATCCGTACTGACTGGTTGGATAATCTGGGTCTGGAAATACCCACTACCTGGGAAGAGTTCTACAATGTTGCACATGCGTTTACCTATGACGATCCCGATGGCAACGGTGTAAACGATACTTTTGGTCTTACCGGAGACGGTATGGGTACCCTGCGCTATTTCTTCTCCAGTACCGGTGTTTCCAATATTTATTGGAATCGTGACGCTGACGGCAACTGGTTCTTCGGCCCCATGGATGACAGCAATATCGAAATTCTGGAATGGCTGCGCAAGATGTATGAAGATGGTTCCATTGATCCTGATTTCGGCGGTATTAAGTGGGAAGATGGGTTGAAGACCTTCTGTTCCAACACTGCAGGAATGTGTCTGCGTAATGCAGATGCTGACTGGATCAACGGTGTGGCTGTGAAATATTACGCCGCTGCCAACCCCGGCGTTAATCCCTTCGATCGTCTGGGAGTGATTCCCGCACTGGCGCTGAAAGAAGGCGATACACCTCGCATGGAAGGCTATGTAAGCTGTATGGTAGCTACTATGTTTGCTCCGGAAATTACCGAGGAAGAAATGGATCGTTTCCTGAATTACTACGAATATCTGCTGTCTGACGAAGGCAAGTATATGCGTATGGGATTTGAGGGTGAAGACTGGGAGCGCGACGCTGATGGCAACATCAAGCTGATCCGTGACGAGAACGGCAATTCCACCGCAATGTCCGTGAAATATCCCTGCTCTGCAGTGACACACTGGCCTAGCTGGGGATTCGAACTTGCTGCATATGAGAACGTAGAGTACTTCGACGAGTACAACGATGAGACAAAGGCTATGAATGCTAAAGCCTGTGAGTTCCGTAATCAGGATCCTGTATGGCCCGAAATCGGACCCAAGCTGATTGACGATACAGTTGTGACAGATGCCACTTCCTTCGCATTCAGCGCAGAGTACTGGCAGATCATCACAGGTACCGAGCCTGTAGCTGATATGTTTGCCGATATGAAGGAGCGTGCTATCGCCAGCGGATACAATGACGCTGTAGAAGCCGTTACAGAGTATGCTGAGCAGTATGGCTGGTAAATCAGAAATTTAAGCTTTAAGCGAGGCCCCGTGAAAACGGGGTCTCATTATATCAAAAATATTTCTGCACATCTAAATTTTCGTTCCGTATTAAGATACCACTTTTGATATACTTTCCTTTTTCATTTCAGCAAAATTTTAGTTTCGGATTGTATAAGAATTGTCATTGTAATGTCCGTCCAAATCCGTTATACTTAAAATGGTTACAGAGCAGAGTGTGCAAAGTTTCCAGGGAGAGAGGTGCAGATATGCCGAGGACAGTGAGTATTGGGTGCCAGGATTTTGAAACAATCAAATAAGCCTTCCGAAAAGGTACGGCCTGAAAGGTTTTATCACGGCTTTGTGCTGCGGCTGATAGCGCAGCTGCAGGGCCGCTATATTGTCACCTCAAACCGAGAGAGCTGGCTTGGCCGCTACGATATCATGCTGGATCCAAAGAAAGCGGATGCTCCTGCCATTATCATTGAGTTCAAAGTTGTTCGGGCCAAGCGGGAGACTCTGGAGGACGGTGTCCGGTCAGCCTTACAGTAAATTGAGGAAAAGCGGTATGAGACAGCTCTTCTAACCAGAGGATTTACGCAGAAAAAGATCCGGAAATACGGTTTTCTTTTGAGGGAAGCAGGGTGCTGATCGGAAGGGCAGAAAAAACTAGTTAAGAATGGAGAAAAACAGAGGAATACAAAATGAACATGAAATATTATGATATCGGCCTGAACCTGTTCTGCAGACAGTTCCCGGATCCGGAGAAAATCATCCGCGAGGCGGAAGAAGCCGGCGTATGCTGTATCCTCACCGGAACGAATACAAAGGAAAACAGGCTGATTGACCGTTTTATCCAAGATAAGGAGATATACGGAACCGCAGGAATTCATCCCCACAATGCGGACCGCGCAGGAATGGAAGATTTCATGCTGATCGAAAAGCTCGCGGAAAACAATCCGAAAATCGTGGCAGTGGGAGAGTGCGGCCTGGATTTTGACAGGATGTTCTCCACCCGGGAGAACCAGATCAGATGCATGGAAAAGCATATTGTCCTGGCCGAGAAATTAGACAAACCGCTGTTCCTCCACGAGCGCAGCGCAGCAGGAGAGTTTATCAAAAGGGTTAAAAAGCATCCGGATATCTGTAAAAAGTCCGTGGTACATTGCTTTACCGGAGATAAAGAAACGCTGAAGCGATATCTTGATATGGGGTTTTACATTGGAATTACGGGTTGGATCTGCGATGACAGAAGGGCGAAGGAGCTGCGGGAGGCGGTTCGCCTGATTCCCCTGGACCGGATTCTTATCGAGACGGACGCTCCTTACCTGACTCCCAGAAATGTGCCGGGGCTTGACAGGACCAATGTCCCCGGCAATATCCGGTATGTGGCAAAAGATCTGGCCCGCTATATGGGGGTTGCGGAAGAGGATTTGATCCGGCATGCCAGAGAGAATACCAGGCGGCTCTTTCACCTGCCGGAAGCCGGGGAAATGAGATAGCGGAAAAGTGAACAAAATTTTGCGCCCTTCATTTCCTTTTACAAAACGTAGAAAGTGTGGTATACTTTTAGATATTTATGTGCACTGCAAAAGAAAAACATAAAATCTGAAAGGTTGATATAAATGGACGACAGCAGGATCATTAAAACAGAATATTCCGAGGAGATGCAGAAATCCTTCATAGACTATGCCATGAGCGTCATCATAGCCAGAGCCCTGCCCGATATCCGGGACGGTTTGAAACCCGTACAGAGACGTACCCTTTACGATATGTACGAACTGGGGATCCGTTACGACAGGCCTTATCGTAAAAGCGCCCGTATCGTAGGCGATACCATGGGTAAGTATCATCCTCACGGCGACAGTTCCATATATGATGCGCTTGTAGTCATGACTCAGGATTTCAAGCGCGGTCTGCCTCTGGTGGACGGGCACGGCAATTTCGGCAATATCGAGGGGGACGGCGCCGCTGCCATGCGTTATACCGAAGCACGCCTTGCCAGGGTGACCCAGGAGGCTTTTCTGGGAGACCTGGACAAGGATGTGGTGGATTTCGTTCCCAATTTTGACGAGACGGAGAAGGAACCCTCCGTCCTGCCGGTGAAGATCCCCAATTTCCTCGTCAACGGCTCCGAGGGAATCGCAGTAGGCATGGCCACCAGCACCCCGCCCCACAATCTGGGCGAAGTTATCGATGCCATGAAAGCCTACATGCAGAATGAAGCCATCACCACAAAAGAACTTATGCGCTATCTGAAGGGGCCTGATTTTCCCACCGGAGGCATCGTTACCAACAAGGACGATCTGCTGAATATTTATGAAACAGGTGTAGGAAAGATCAAGGTCCGCGGTAAGGTGGAATTCGAAAAACAAAAGAACGGCAAGACCAATGTGGTGATTACCGAGATCCCCTATCCCATGATCGGAATGAACATCTCCAAGTTTCTCTCCGATGTGGCCGGACTGGTGGAGACGAAGAAGACCCAGGATGTGACGGATATTTCCAACCAATCCTCCAAGGAAGGCATCCGCATCGTCATTGAGCTGCGAAAGGATGCCGACGCGGAGAATTTCGTGAATCTCCTTTACAAAAAAACTAGACTGGAGGACACCTTCGGCGTCAATATGCTGGCCATCTATAACGGCAGGCCAGAGGTTATGGGGCTGAAGGGAATATTGAAGGCAACTGTGGATTTCCAGTTCCAGACGGCTACCCGGAAATACAACAACCTGCTGGCGAAGGAACTGGAACGGAAGGAGATTCAGGAGGGGTTGATCAAGGCCTGCAATGTCATCGACCTGATCATTGAGATCCTTCGGGGATCCAAGGACAGAGCTATGGCCAAGGCCTGTCTGGTGGAGGGCAAAACCGCAGGTATCAAGTTCCGGAACAGGGAATCAAAGATCATGGCAGAGCAGCTTTCTTTTACAGAGAAGCAGGCCAATGCCATATTGGAGATGCGTCTGTACAAATTGATCGGCCTGGAGATCCAGGCTCTGCTCAAAGAGCATGAGGATACCATGGCCAACATCTACCGCTACGAGGATATCCTGGACAGGCGGGATTCTATGGCCCAGGTGATTATCAATGAGCTGGACGGCTACAAGAAAGCATATGTGAGAAAACGAAGAACCGTTATCGAAAATGTTCAGGAAGCAGTATACAAAGAGAAGGAAGTGGAAGAGACGGAGCTGATCTTCCTGATGGACCGCTTTGGCTATGCAAAAACCATTGACTCGTCCACTTATGAGCGGAATAAAGAAGCTGCTGATACGGAGAACCGTTTTGTCTTTACCTGCAAGAATACGGGAAAAGTCTGCCTGTTTACCTCCGCAGGCCAGCTGCATACCATCAAGGTGATGGACTTGCCCTTCGGAAAATTTCGGGACAAGGGTGTCCCCATTGACAATGTGAGCAATTATAACTCTGAGAAAGAGAGCATTGTTTTCATAACCAGCCAGACGGAGCTGAATCTGCGCCGTGTTGTGTTTGTGACTGCCCAATCCATGGTAAAGCTGGTGGACGGGGGAGAATTTGATGTGTCAAAGCGCACAGTGGCTGCCACCAAGCTGGGAGAAGGGGACACAGTAGTGAGTGTGATACCTCTTTCAGAACAGAAAAGTATTGTTCTGCAGACGAAGGAAGGGTTTTTTTTGAAATTTGATCTGGAAGAGATTCCTGAGAAGAAAAAAGCGGCTCTGGGAGTACGGGGAATGAAACTTGGCGCCGGGGATGAAGTGGAAAATGTATATTACATCCAGGCTGCGGCGGCAAGTGAGATTGAATACAAAGGGAAAAAGATCCTTTTGAACCATTTGAAGAATGCCAAGCGGGACGGAAAGGGTACAAAGATCAGAGTATAGTAAGCAGGAGGGGAAGCAATCTATGAGAGTCATTGCAGGAACGGCCAGGAGCCTTCCTCTGAAAACGCCTCCGGGACTGGATGTGAGGCCTACTACAGACAAAATCAAGGAGACTTTGTTTAATATGCTGCATTGGGATCTGCCGGGCAGTGTGTTTGTGGATTTGTTCAGCGGCAGCGGAGCCATCGGTATTGAAGCTTTAAGCAGAGGAGCTGCAAAGGCCTATTTTGTGGATAATGCGCCGAAAGCGGTTTCCTGTATCCAACAAAATCTGACATTTACGAAAATGGCAGATCGGGCTGTGGTATTAAAGCAGGATGCCTGCAGCGGGCTGGATTCCATTCATTTAAGGTGCGGGGAAGAGAAGGCTGATTTCATTTTTATGGATCCGCCATATGACCAGGGGCAGGAGCGTGAGGTACTGACAGTGCTGGGAAGCATGCCCTATGTGACACAGGATACAGTTGTAATCATTGAGGCTGCTTTGAGGACGGATTTTTCCTGGATAGAAGAACTGGGCTTTACAGCGGAAAAGGAAAAACGTTACAAGACAAATAAACACATATTTTTGAAAAAGAGGATTCCGATATGAAACGTGCAGTCTATCCCGGAAGCTTTGATCCGGTTACATATGGTCATCTCGATGTCATCAAAAGGGCATCCGACATGTTCGATATCCTTATCGTAAGTGTGCTGAATAATAAAATGAAGAGTCCATTGTTTTCTGTGGAGGAACGTGTTAAGATATTAAGGGAAGCTACAAAGGATATTCCGAATGTGGAGGTGGATAGCTTTACCGGACTTCTGATCAATTATGCTGCTGAAAAGAATATTCATGTAGCTGTCAGAGGATTGCGTGCCATCACGGACTTTGAATATGAATTACAGATTGCGCAGACCAACCGAAAGCTATCCCGCGGCGGACTGGATACCGTATTTCTTACCACAAGTCTGGAGTACGCCTATTTAAGCTCCTCCAGTGTTAAGGAAATCGCCAGTTTCGGAGGGGATATCAGTGAGTGTGTTCCGGATTTTGTGGCAAAGCTGATGAAGGAAAAATATGGGAATAGGAGCGGTGTTTATGGGCAGTAAGATAGAAGAATTGATCGAAGAATTAGAGCAGTATATCGATAGTTGCAAGTCCAAATTTATGTCCAGCTCGGAGATCATCGTCAATAAGGAAGAGATCGAGGATCTGATTAGTGAATTGCGCCGGAAGACGCCTGACGAAATCAGGCGCTATCAGAAAATTATCAGCAACCGGGATGCCATTTTAAACGATGCCAGGGCCAAGGCCAACACCTTGATCGAGGAGGCTACAGCCCGGACGAATGAGCTGACCAGTGAACATGAGATCATGCAGCAGGCCTACGCACATGCCAACGAAATCATGGCCAAAGCTGCCAGCCAGGCCCAGGAGGTTCTGGACAAAGCCATCATAGAGGCAAATGAACTGAGGACACAGGCTTCCCGATATACGGAGGAGAAGCTGGCAGAGCTAGAGGCCATCGTCCTGGGTGTGCTGCAGTCTTCCAGTGCCAGCTATGAAGCATTATTGGGCTCAATGACCCAGTATCGGGATACGATTCAGGCCAATATCCGCTCACTCCATCCTGTGGAAGAGCATATTAATGAATTGCAATTGCCGTTGGATGATCAGGATACTGATAAGCTTGATGTGCTGTGACAAGAATAGAGACGGGAATTCCATGAAAGTAAAAGCATTCCATTACACTTGCAGCAGGAGAGGATGTTTTATGCCGAAATATATTTTTACTGTCATTACAGCTATTTTGGCCGGCCTGCTCTTTTCAGGAAGTGTACAGGCGGCGCCGCGGCTGCAGGAGGCGGGTGAAAAGACAGTCATTGTGATTGATCCGGGTCATGGAGGCGAGAACAGGGGAACAATTGAGAATGGTCATGAGGAAAAATTTATGACCATGACTACAGCCTTGGCCATGTACGAAGAACTGAATTTATTTGATGATGTGGAAGTATATCTGACGCATACCGAGGATGTGGATATATCTCTGAAGAAAAGAGCGGAATTCGCCCAGTCGGTGGAGGCAGATTTCCTCTTCAGCGTACATTATAATGCTTCGCTGAATCATGAACTATTTGGCTCTGAGGTATGGGTATCTTCGGTTTATCCTTATAATAACTACGGTTATCAGTTTGGATATGAGTTCCTCTCGGATATGCGCAGGCAGGGGCTGTTGGTGAGAGGCGTCAAAACCCGTCTGGGAGACGGCGGGGCGGATTACTACGGCATTATTCGTGAATCCGTGGCTTTGGGGATTCCGGCAGTTATTTTGGAGCATTGCCATGTGGATGAGGCCCGGGACGAAGTTTTTTGCGATACGGACGAAAAACTGCAGGCTTTCGGCAAAAACGATGCTCATGCAGTAGCCCGGTACTTTGGACTGAAAAGTACTGCTTTGAATGTGGATTATTCCGAATATTCGCTTGCAGAAGTCCGGGAGGATGCTGTGGTAGAGGAGACTTTATCAGACAACACCGAACCGGAGCTGTGTCTGCTGGATTTTTCGGAAGCCGATTATGAAGCCGGAACCTTAAGTCTGACTGTTTCGGCAATCGATGACAACTCACCTTTGTTGTACTATTCCTATAGTCTGGACGGAGGTCAGACCTTCAGTCCCAGACAGGCATGGCCGGAAAGCGATACCCTTACGGGCAGCTTCCGGGATTCCTTTCTTTTAGAATTGACGATTCCGCCGGCTACGGTACCTGAAGTGATTGTCCGTGCCTATAATATGTATGATTTATATACGGAGAGCAATCCCTATATCAGTCCTCAGGAATTCTGCCCGGAGCCTACGCCGGAGCCTGCCGGAAAGGACAGGCCGGATGTCGCGTCTGTGGAGGTGAGTGCCGGGAAACCGGAGATACAAACCGAGGTAAAAAGGGGATTCAGCTATTATTTTGTCGTCATGTTTTGTCTTCTGATCGCGTTTGTCATGCTGGTGTTGATTGTGGTTTTCCAGTATCTTTCCTGGCGGCGCAGGAAGACCAGAAGGCTTCAGCAGAGAAAGGAAGAAGAAGCCAGCAGGAACCAGCTTAAGTAAAAAGCGGCATTCAGGATGGTCAGCAGGCCCTTGTGCAGAATGTAATTACCGATAGACAGGTCGGAATTACCGATACAGTTATAGGTTTGGGCAATACAGCACAGACCGCCGAAGGAAAGCGCCAGCAGGCTGTAGAGGGGATGGGCGGTCCCTAACATTTTCAGTCCTCCTGTGATCTCCAACAGGGGAGATAGTAGTCTCAGCGGATGGCTCAACAGGATGTGAGGGATTAGATTCAGCAGATTATAGAGCATCATATAACCTCCCAGTGCCAGCATGGCCTGTATGGAGGATTGAATAGAGCGGTCCGTTTCAGCCAGAAGACTTTCCGTCAGGGGATGCTTCGGCGCAGCCGCTTCGGTATCTTCTATGTATTCACAGCAGATCAGACCGGCGGAGGCAGAGGGGACCGTATTCTTTATGGACTGAGAGAGGTCCCGGTACAGGGTATGGCGCAAAGCCAGTCCGTACAGAAGGGGGATACCATACATACCGAACAGATAGGGTAGCATCAGCCTTCGTTCCAGGAGAGGAAGGGCAAATGTACAGAAATAGACAGGGCCGATATTATTGCAGAAGGCGAGGAGGTATTCCGCCTCTCTTCTGGTGAGCATCCGCCTGGTATACAGATCATTTACCACCCTGGCGCCCATGGGAAATCCGCATAGAAATCCCATCAGCATGGCGTAGCATACATTTTTGCGTACTTGATATAATGGTTTGACGATTGGATATAGGATCATTGCAAACTTTTCTGTGATTTTCATCTGTACCATGATGCCGGACAGTATCATAAACGGCAGAAGGGAAGGCAGCATGTTCCGAAACCATAATTCCAACCCCATACCTGCATAATACAGGCTGAGCTTGGGATGAGTCAGAATACATCCTACAAGTATCAGGAAGAAAAAAGTCAGTAATTTCACGGTATGCTCCTTAAGCATTGTAAAATCCGGTTGTTTAAATATATGTTATGGTGAAACGAATATGCGTCTTGACAGATTTCTCTGTGAAATGAATATAGGAACCAGGAGCCAGGTAAAAGCGCTGATCCGTCAGGGAGCGGTCCGGGTGAACGATATTCCGGTGAAAAATGCCGACAGGAAAATAAACCCTGACCTGGATCAGGTATTTTATAAAGGGCAGCGGCTGCAGTACCGCAGATATGTGTATTATATGATGAACAAACCGGCAGGCATTGTATCAGCCACGGTGGATGGTGTGTCAGACACGGTTCTTTCCCTGTTGGAAGAAAACCAAAGGAAAAATGTTTTTCCGGTAGGACGGCTGGATAAGGATACTACCGGCCTGCTTCTTCTGACCAATGACGGAGCCCTGGCCCACAGATTGCTGGCTCCGGAGCGGCATGTAGACAAAGTTTATCAGGTAACATTGGAGCATCCCCTGAGTGAGGCAGATATCTGCAGACTGGAGGAAGGCGTAGATATCGGAGACGAGACTTTTACAGGGCCTGCCCTGGTAAAGGTATTGGACCGATATCTTATTTTGCTTACTATCCAGGAAGGCAGATATCATCAGGTGAAACGTATGATGTTTGCCGTGGGAAACGGCGTGGTGAAGCTTGGACGTGTGGCTTTTGGCGGATTACATCTGGATCCTGCCCTGGCGGAAGGACAGTATCGGGAATTGACACCAAAAGAGATAGAATTGCTGTCAGGAGCCGGGCAGCCCAAAAAGTAAAATCGGCAGCCAAAAGAAAGTGAGATTGGCAGCCAAAGCGGATTGAGATTGAGGAGAAAAAATGAGACATGAGATGCTGAAGAACATCGGGGCAGTGATTTTTGATATGGATGGCTCGCTGGTTGATTCCATGTGGATGTGGCGTGCCATTGATATCGAATATCTGGGACGTTATGGTATTTCTCTGCCGGAAAATCTGCAGTCGGAAATAGAAGGGATGAGTTTCGGTGAGACGGCGCTCTATTTTAAAGAGCATTTTCCCATTCCGGATTCTCTGGAAGAAATCAAACAAACCTGGAACCGGATGGCATGGGATAAGTATATCTACGAAGTCCCCCTGAAAAAGGGCATTCCCGAATTTCTGAATGGCTGCAGGACGCATGGTATCCGGCTGGGCATTGCCACCAGCAATTCAAGAGAACTGGTGGAAAATGTTGCCGCTACCCATCAGCTGCGGGAATATTTTACGAGCATTGTAACCGGCAGCGATGTGGAACGGGGGAAACCGGCGCCGGATATTTATCTTGAGGCAGCCGGCCAGCTTGGGATTCTTCCTTCGGAATGTCTTGTGTTTGAAGATATTGTGGCGGGGATACAGGCCGGTAAAAATGCCGGGATGCGGGTCTGCGCTGTGGAAGACGCTTACTCTGCTCATGACAGAGAACGGAAAAAGGAGCTTGCAGATTATTATATTGAAGATTATATGGACCTTTTCTAGGTCATACTAATGGAACAAGAGCTTTCCATGGAAGAAGAGCTTTCCATGGAAGAAGAGCTTTCCATAGAAGAGGGACATACTATAACTTCCCGCAGACGGGAACCGGAACAGGAGGCTTCGAAATGAATATTGTGATTATAACAGGTGCGTCCTCCGGAATCGGAAGGGAATTTGCCCTGCAGATGGATGCCCATTTCAGCAATATTGACGAATTCTGGCTGATTGCCAGAAACCGTGGCAGACTGGAATCCCTGGCCGGACAGATGAAACACGATGCTCAGATTTTTACATTGGATATCACGAATTCAGGGAAGCTGGATGATCTGGAGGAAGCGCTTTCCCGTCAAAATGCAGTCGTCAGAATATTGATCAACTGTGCCGGATACGGTATTATGGGCGAATTGGATCAACAGGACCGAGATACTGTGTTGGGAATGATTCGACTGAATTGCCAGGCTCTGACGGAAATGACGCAGCGCATGCTGCCCTATATGAGAAGAGGCAGCCGAATCCTTCAAATGGCTTCCGGCGCCGCTTTTCTTCCTCAGCCGGATTTTGCGGTATATGCCGCCACAAAAGCCTATGTGCTGAGCTTTTCCAGAGCGCTGCGGGAAGAATTGAAATCCTCCGGAATCTATGTCACTGCCGTCTGTCCCGGGCCGGTGGATACGCCTTTTTTTGATATTGCAGCGGCGAACGGCTCCACGCTGGCTATAAAGAAGTATACCATGGTCACTGCCGACAGAGTCGTGGCGCTTGCGCTGAAAAGCTCCTGGCGCAGACGTTCCATATCAGTTTGCGGATTTCCAATGAACGCGTTCCTTCTATTGACAAAAGCACTGCCCCATAGTGTGATTTTGCAGGCAATGGCGTGGATGAAGCGGAAAGGATTATAAGATGACACATTTGAAGAGATTGTTTTCCACAGACAGTGTGAAAGGAACCAGAAATTATCTGAACACACAGAAAAAATACGAAATCATAAGGACAATTCTTTATTTCGGAATCTCGCTGTCCCTGTTTGCGGCAGGGTATATTCAAACCGGAAGAAGGGGGAATCTGCTGGGTATCGTGGCTGTCCTGGGATGCCTTCCGGCCAGCAAAAGCGCTGTAGGCACCATCATGTTTCTCCGCTTTCACAGCTGTACCGACAAGGCGGCTTCTCAGATTGAGGAACATAGTCAGGGACTTTGCTGTCTCTATGATATGGTGTTTACGTCCTATAAAAAGAATTACGTAGTCAGCCATCTGGCTGTGTGCGGCAATACCGTGTGCGGCTTCTCGGAAAATGAACAGTTTGCAGAAAATGAATTTTACAAGCATATTGGCGATATTCTGAAGCTGGACGGCCATAAAAACGTGACGGTGAAGATCTTCACCAATCTGTCCAGGTATATGGAGCGTCTGGAGCAGATGAAGGCCCTGGAACAGGACGAAAACGGAACAGCTACAGTAACTGCCACATTGAAAAGTGTTGCGCTTTAATATTAACATAGCAGTCGTCTGCAGGCAGCGGAGCAAAAATGTATGCAATCAATAATTATCGGGAAAAATCAGGCAGGGCAGCGCTTGGACAAATTTTTACATAAATATCTTCCGCTTGCAGGGAACGCATTTCTCTATAAAATGCTTCGGAAGAAAAATATTACCTTAAACGGAAAAAAAGCAGAGGGCCGGGAGATTTTAGCCATAGAAGATGAGATCTGCCTGTTTTTATCGGATGAAACCCTTGCGAAATTTTCCGGTACGGCGCTTTCGGCGCAGTCTTCTCACCTGACGGCTAAGCCTTCCTTTTCGCCGGAAGGATCCCGCATGTCTGCGAAGCGGTCTGAAGAAACGAAGGCCCGTTCAGAGGCCCTGCACTCCCGGGAAGCCTACATGGCAGCGCAGGTTCCGGGGAGTAGAAATCAGGGAAATGAAAAGCAGGGAAATCTCAATGCTGTAGAGGAATATGAGAGAGCCTATGCCGCTTTAAAGGGAATCCAAATCTTGTATGAAGATGAGGATTGTCTGATTCTGAATAAGCCCTGCGGGGTATTGGCTCAGAAGGCATCGGCGGAGGATCTTTCATTAAATGAATGGATGATCGGCTATCTGCTGACGCAAAGGCGGATGCGGAGGGAAGAGCTCTTTCTGTTTCGGCCTTCCGTCTGCAATCGGCTGGATCGGAATACCAGCGGTATCGTACTGTGCGGAAAAAGTCTGGCCGGACTGCAGTATCTAAGCAGCTGTATCCGGGAGAGAAAGATCCGGAAATTTTATCGGACTATCTGTGCTGGCGCATTGCGGGAGCCGGAGACAGTTCATGGATATCTGGTGAAAGATCCCGGCAGAAATCGAGTGTATATAGAAAACTGCAAATCCTCCGGCTCTTCCCTCAGTTCTGCGAACCGTTTTGCGGGCATACGGATACCATCCGGAGAAAAGACCTCGCTCATCCATACTTCCTATGTCCCGCTGAAAACCACAGATGCCTATACTCTGTTGGAAGTGGATTTGATCACAGGCAAAAGCCACCAGATTCGCGCCCATCTGGCAAGTCTGGGGCATCCGTTGATCGGGGATTTTAAGTATGGACGGGATACCGTAAACCGCTTTTTGAAAAAAGAATATGGCCTGGAACATCACCTGCTGCATGCCTGCAGGGTATCTTTTCCCGAAATATCTTCCGGACCCGGAAGGGAATTGAGCGGACGAAGTATCTGTGCTCCGGCGCCGGAATTATTTAGAAAGCTGGAGAACGCGCTTTTATCAGAGGACAGTACGCAATAATAATGGAGGAAGGCTCTCTATGGAAGAAGGACATTCCATGGAAGAAGAGCATTCCATGACAGAAAGATTAGAATCAGTAAGGTGCCGAAGGCACTTTTTTATGAGAAACAGGGGGAAATATGGCCACATGGAATTCCAGAGGACTGCGCGGGTCCACATTGGAGGATATGATCAACAGAACGAACGAGAAATATGCCGATGCCGGTCTGGCGTTGATTCAAAAGATTCCCACGCCTATCACTCCCCTTAAAATCGACAAAGAACATCACCAGATTACGCTGGCCTACTTTGAGCAGAAGAGTACCGTGGACTATATCGGGGCGGTGCAGGGACTTCCCGTATGCTTTGATGCAAAAGAATGTGCTGCGGATACCTTTGCCCTGCAGAATATTCATGAGCATCAGGTGTGCTTTATGGAGAAATTCGAAAAGCAGGGAGGCATTTCCTTTTTCCTGATCTACTATACACATAAGGACCTCTTTTATTACCTGCCGCTGGAGATGCTTCTTTTTTTCTGGAATCGGGCCAAAGACGGGGGCAGAAAGAGTTTTCGTTATGAGGAACTAAATCCTGAATATATTCTGCCCCAAAAACATGGGATCCTGGTTCCATATCTGGATATGCTGCAGAAGGATTTAGAAGACAGACCTTGACAGCAGTGCATTACCGTGGTAAAGTGTCCATATCGCGGTTTGGCAATCGCATCAAAACAATGCGGGGGAGATTTGTATGAGCCAGAGATTGTTACATACGCCGGAGGGTGTGAGGGATTTATACGGAAACGAATATTGGGGAAAACTTCATGTGGAAGGCCGTCTGAAGGAGACAATTCGTCTCTATGGTTATGAGGATATCCAGACCCCTACGTTTGAGTTTTTCGATGTGTTTTCCAGAGAAATCGGAACCACTCCCAGCAGGGAACTGTACAAATTTTTCGATAAAGAGGGAAATACGCTGGTCCTTCGGCCTGATTTTACGCCCTCTATCGCCAGATGCGCCGCCAAATATTTCTGTGAAGAGCTTCGTCCTCTGCGCTTCAGCTATCTGGGCAATACCTTTACAAATACATCAAACCTTCAGGGAAAACTGAAAGAGGTGACACAGATCGGGGCGGAATTAATCAACGATCCTTCCGTGGAAGCGGATGCGGAAATGATTGCTATGGTGATTCAGGCATTGCTGAATACGGGGATGAAACGTTTTCAGGTCGCCATCGGGGATGTGGAGTATTTTAAAGGTCTGTGCGAGGAAGCGGGTCTGGACGAGGAAACCGAGCTGGATTTGAGAAGCTTTATTTCCGGAAAAAATACCTTTGCCGCCCAGGAGCTATTACAGGAGCGGGGGGTGGAACGCTTCTATCGGGAACGGCTCTTGCGCATGGCGGAGCTGTTTGGAGATATGCGCTTCCTGGCCGAAGCGGAGGAACTGGCAGGAAATCCCCGCTCCCGGCAGGCTGTGGAGCGGCTGCGGCTGCTGGCCGGGCTGCTGGAGAATTATGGTGTGGACGCATATATTTCCTTTGATCTCGGAATGCTGAGCAAATATAGATATTATACAGGGATTGTTTTTAAGGTATATACTTACGGGGTGGGAGAAGCCATTGTAAAAGGCGGCCGATACGACAGATTGCTGCAGCAATTCGGAAAGGCGTCCCCCGCAGTGGGATTTGTCATGGTGGTGGACAGTATTCTGGAGGCGCTTTCCAGACAGAATATCGATTTGCCCCAAAGGCCAAAGAGCCGTAGACTTATTTATAATCCGGAGAATCTGGCGGAGAAAATCAGAGAGGCCCGGGAAATCCGCGCACAGGGAATTCCGGTGGAATTACTCCGCGCGGACGATCCGACGGGAGGGCAGACACAATGACAGAAGAGAGATATCTGACATTTGCACTGGCAAAGGGACGGCTGGCCAGTCAGACACTGGAATTGTTTGAAAAGATGGGGATCTTCTGCGAAGAAATGAAAGATAAAAAGACCCGGAAACTGATCTTTGTCAATCGGGAACGACGCTTGCAGTTTTTCCTGGCAAAGGGGCCTGATGTACCTACTTATGTGGAGTACGGTGCTGCGGACATCGGAGTAGCGGGAAGCGATACCGTTTTGGAAGAGAACAGGAATGTCTATGAGGTATTGGATCTTGGATTCGGAAAATGCCGGATGTGCGTCTGCGGACCGGCGTCGGCGGGAGAGCTGCTGCTGCACCATGAACGGATTCGGGTTGCCAGCAAATATCCCAATATTGCAAAGGATTATTTCTATAATAAAAAGCATCAAACCGTAGATATTATCAAACTCAACGGCTCCGTGGAGCTGGGGCCTCTGGTCGGGCTGTCGGAGGTTATCGTGGATATCGTAGAGACAGGCTCAACATTGAAGGAGAACGGTCTGCAGGTATTGGAGGAGATCTGTCCCCTGTCTGCCAGAATGATTGTCAATCCGGTAAGCATGCAGATGGACAGGCCGCGGATACAGGAGCTGGTAACGGGGATGCGGCGTTTTATTTCCTGACAGGTCTTAAGGCGGGCCGATATCAGGCACTCCATCCGGTCGGAAATTGGGTGGAGCATCGGTACAGATAGAATAAGTATGCGGAGAAAGGATCAATAAAAGATGAGAATCGTTGCATTGACACCGGAGACAAGATCAAATATTTTGAATGACCTGTTGAAGAGGAGTCCCAATCACTATTCGGAATATGAGAAAACAGTGAGTGAAATACTGAACAACGTTCGCGAAAAGGGCGATCAGGCATTATTTGAATATACCCGGAAATTTGATCATTTTGATCTGAATGCCGGGAATATACGGGTGACGGAAGAAGAGATCAAAGACGCCTATGATCAGCTGGACGCAGGGCTGGTGGAAGTCATCCGCCGCAGTGCGGAAAATATCAGGGCTTTTCATGAGAAACAGCTCCGCAGCAGCTGGTTTGATACAAAGGAAGACGGCAGTCTGCTGGGGATGAAGTATATGCCGATCAGAAGAGCCGGCGTCTATGTACCCGGCGGCAAGGCGGCTTACCCATCCAGTGTACTGATGAATGTGATCCCTGCAAAGGTGGCAGGCGTGAAGGAAATTCTCATGACCACACCTCCTTCCCAGGACGGTAGGGTAAATCCGGGAACCCTTGTAGCGGCTGATATTGCCGGAGTGGATACTGTCTATAAGGCAGGCGGCGCCCAGGCTGTGGCAGCAATGGCATTCGGAACAGAGTCTGTGGCAAAGGTAGATAAGCTTACCGGGCCGGGCAATATTTTTGTTGCCTTGGCGAAAAAGGCTGTATATGGATATGTGGGAATCGATTCCGTGGCAGGACCCAGTGAGATTCTGGTTCTGGCAGACCACACGGCAAATCCGGAATATGTGGCGGCAGATTTGCTGTCTCAGGCTGAACACGACGAATTGGCCAGCGCCATTCTCATTACCACTTCCGCCGAACTGGCAGAGCGTGTGGCGGAAGCAGTGGAGCGATTCACGGAAAATTTGTCCCGCAGAGAGATCATTCGGAAATCTCTGGATAATTATGGTTATATTCTGTTGGCGGAAAATATGCAGGATGTCGTCGATGCCGCCAATGAAATTGCTTCCGAGCATCTGGAGATCCTGACAGAGAATCCCTATGAAGTAATGGCCAAAATTCACAATGCAGGCGCCATTTTCCTGGGAGAATATTCTTCGGAACCTCTGGGAGATTATTTTGCAGGGCCCAACCATATTCTTCCAACCAACGGCACGGCAAAATTTTTCTCGCCCCTGAACGTAGATGATTTTATGAAAAAAACCAGCATTATATCCTATTCCAGGGAGGCATTGGAGAAGGTTCATAAGGATATTGAGCTATTTGCGGTAAGCGAAGGACTTACAGCCCATGCCAACAGTATCAGGGTCAGGTTCGAAGAAAAATGACGGTGGCAGGAGGATGTGAAAATGACACGAGTCGGAAACATACACAGAAAGACCAAAGAGACGGATATTTCCGTTACATTGAATCTGGACGGCACAGGTAAATCCCAGATTTCTACAGGAATCGGCTTTTTTGATCATATGCTGGAAGGATTTTCCAGGCATGGTCTTTTTGATCTGAAATGTGATGTAACGGGAGATCTCCATGTGGACGGGCATCACACCGTAGAAGACACAGGGATCGTGCTGGGACAGGCCATTGCACAGGCCTGCGGGGACAAGAAGGGAATCCGGCGATACGGTTTCTTCATACTTCCCATGGACGATGCGCTGGTATTGTGTGCCGTGGACTTAAGCGGCAGACCGTACCTGAATTTTGATTACCGATTTCCGTCGACCCGGGCGGGCGGCCTGGACACGGAATTGGTGAGAGAGTTTTTTTATGCGGTATCCTACTCGGCAGGTATCAATTTGCATTTTAAAATATTGGACGGTCAAAATACACACCATATCATTGAAGCCATGTTCAAGGCCTTTTCCAAGGCTCTGGACCAGGCTGTGGAAAACGATCCCCGGATTACAGAGGTACTCAGCACAAAAGGAAGTCTGTAGAAAGAAACAAATGAGGTATCTTTATGATAGTAAAAAAATTCGTTCCATGTATTTATCTGTACCGCGGACATGCGGTAAGACGCCTGACGGACTGCACCATCGTGGAGACAGACCCGCTGAGGCTGGTCAATATGTATAACGCAAACAATGCGGACGCTTTGATTGTCTTTGATATGTCAAAGGGCGATCAGGAACATGAGGAGGCTTTGGATATCATAAAGGAAATCTGTGCCGCGGCAGAAATGGATGTATACGGAGCAGGCAATATCAACCGGATGGAGGATGTAAAGAAACTGCTCTATGCCGGCTGCCGAAAGGCGGTTTTGGACTATACAAAAGAGAGCAATATTGCTATCACGGAAGAGGTGGCTCTGAAATTCGGCAAGAATAAGCTTCTGGCTTCCTATGAAAACGCCAATGTGATAGCGGCGCATCAGGCATTGCTGGAGCAATCCTTTTCAGCCCTGCTGCTGTTAAATCCCCATCAGATCAGGGAGACCGAAAATATTACTTCCCTGCCGTTTTTCGTAGAGGTAAATCAGGTGGCTTTGAATAAACTCATCGAGATTTTCGCATATAACAATGTATGCGGCGTGACGGGCAATACGATTAACGACAATTATCGGGAGATCCTGACGCTGAAGAATCTGTGCAGGGAAAACGGAATCCAGGTAGAAACCTTTGAGGCTGCTTTTCAGTGGAAAGATTTCAAGAAAAACAGGGACGGTATGGTACCTGTAGTTGTACAGGATTACAGGACGATGGAGGTTCTGATGATGGCCTATATGAATGAAGAGGCTTATGAACAGACCATTCAAACCGGCAGGATGACTTATTTCAGCAGAAGCCGGAGACAGCTGTGGCTGAAGGGAGAGACCAGCGGTCATTTTCAGTATGTGAAAAGTCTGACTGCAGACTGTGATATGGATACGATTCTGGCCAAGGTTTCCCAGGTAGGAGCGGCCTGTCATACCGGCGCCAGGAGCTGCTTCTTCAATGAGATTACGAAAAAAGATTATGAAGAAGTCACAAATCCTCTTCAGGTTTTGGAAGAGATACTGGATGTGATAAAGGACAGGAAAATTCATCCCAAGGAAGGTTCTTATACCAACTATCTGTTTGACAAGGGAATCGACAAAATTTTGAAGAAACTGGGAGAAGAGGCCACGGAAATCGTAATCGCGGCAAAGAATCCCAATGCCAACGAGGTGAAATATGAGATCAGCGACTTTCTGTACCATATGATGGTGCTTATGGTGCAGAAGGGAGTCAGCTGGGAAGAGATCGCAGAGGAATTGGCAAAACGCTGATGTGTCCCGGATAGAGTTATGGAGGATAATATGTTACTGATACGCAACGGATATTTGATCGATCCCAAATCCGGCAGGGAAGGAAAATGTGACATTCTGGTGGAAGGAGAGCGAATTCGTAAAATCGCCAAAAACATTGTGCCGCCCAAAGAAAACTGCCGAATTGTGGATGCAGAGGGACTGCTGGTAGGCCCGGGCCTGGTGGATGTACATGTTCATTTCAGAGATCCGGGATTCCCCGAGAAAGAAGACATTGGCAGCGGATCCAGGGCGGCGGCAAAGGGCGGATTTACCACTGTGGTGATGATGGGGAATACGAAACCGCCTCTGGACAATAGGGATACCCTGAAAGCAGTGCTTGAAAAAGGAAAAAATACGGATATTCATGTGTTGTCATGCGCAAATGTGACAATTGGAATGCAGGGCAGAGAACTTACGCCGATGGAGGAACTGGTCGAAACTGGCGCTGCGGGATTTACGGATGACGGAATACCGCTGATGGATGAAAAACTGGTACGCCAGGCGATGGAACGCGCAGCCGCTCTGGACATGCCCATCAGTTTTCATGAGGAGGATCCCGGACTGATTTCGGAGAACGGAATCAATCGGGGAAGGGCAAGCGAACATTATGGAATCGGCGGCTCACCCCGAGAAGCCGAGAGCCGCCTGGTGGAGCGGGATCTGCAGCTGGCGTTGGAGACGGGCGCACATATTAATATTCAGCACATCAGCACGCGGGAAGCCGTGGAACTGGTGCGCAAAGCCAGGAAGAAGGGGGGAAATATCCATGCGGAAGCTACGCCCCATCATTTTTCCCTGACCGAGGAGGATGCGATCCGGTATGGGGCTTTGGCAAAGATGAACCCGCCTCTACGGGAGGAGGCAGACCGACTGGCGATTATTCAGGGTCTGGCGGACGGGACCATTGATCTCATTGCCACGGACCATGCCCCGCATACTGCAGAAGAGAAGGCAAGGTCCATCATCAAAGCACCCAGCGGAATTATCGGGCTGGAGACTGCTCTGCCCCTGGCTGTTACATTCCTGGTGCAGGCAGGCTATCTCACTCTGTGTCAGCTTTTGCGGCTGATGAGTACCAATCCGGCCGGCCTGTATCATCTGGATGCCGGTTATGTGGCGGAGAACGGTCCTGCAGATCTGGTATTGATCGATACGGCGGCAGAGGTCATTCCCGGCAATTATGTATCCAGGTCTTCCAACAGCCCTTTTACGGGCTGGCATTTATACGGTAAAGTAGTAATGACCATCTCCTCCGGCAAAATCGTATATTCGGAGGATACCCAATGAAAAAATCGAAAATGCCGCACAAAAATAAAATGCAATAACGTCAAAAAGCTACCGGTAAACGGTAGCTTTTTCCAGGCACAACTCTATATAACACTTTACCAAAAAATAAAAGAAAAGTCTAGTGTTTTTTTTATTTTTGTATATAATTTTATTTATCAGACACAAGAAAGGAGATCCCAATGAGCATGGAAGGAAACCATTTCCAGAATGGAAAGCAGTCCCGCAGCGACATTCACTCCCCGTATGGGAAGCAACAACAAAAAGGCGTTCGCCCCCAGGACAAAAAACAACAGCAGCCGGCCCCCGGCTCCCACAAAGAGAAGCCGCAGGAGGAAAAGAACGGCTTGTCAGGTACATCCCGTCAGGCGGAAGAGGCGTTTCTGGAACAGACCCTGGACGTGATCCGCACAAACCTTGAAAATTACGGCAGCCAGGTGAGCCGGATGCGGGAAGAGATCGATGACATGCTGGACCACTTTCATGATGATAACCCGGAGCTGATCAACCTCCTGGAAAACAGCATGACCCTGTATGAGCAGATGAAGCGGGCCCTGGAACGGAATGAGCGGGCCCGAAATAAACCCTATTTCGGCAGGATTGACTTTTACGACGAGCTGTTGGAAAAGAAGG
This sequence comes from uncultured Acetatifactor sp., assembly GCA_910584865.1. Lineage (GTDB taxonomy): Bacteria > Bacillota > Clostridia > Lachnospirales > Lachnospiraceae > Acetatifactor. The sequence goes on along the minus strand of CAJUCE010000024.1, from coordinate 21,069 downwards.
AAAGCATCTATATCGGTAAAGGAGGCATTTCCAGGGACGCCACTCATCAGGCTGTAATCGACTGGCGTGCCCCGGTGGCAAATGCTTATTATGAAAATGGTCTGGGTAAATGCAGCTACACTGCCCCCGGGGACAAAGAGATTCCCATTGACCTGAAGCTGAAGCGGACCTATGAGATCGAGAATGAAAAACTGCTGGACTACTATGACAGTGAAGTGGTGGCCAACGACGAACTGCTGACAAAATATCTGGCCAAAAACAAACAGGCCGTCCTGGGAGAGATCATCGCCACAATCCAGAAGGAGCAAAACGACATTATCCGCAAGTCTCCCTACCACAATATCATCGTTCAGGGAGTGGCCGGCTCCGGCAAAACTACCGTGGCCATGCACCGGATCTCTTTCATCCTCTACAATTATCAGGAGCGGTTCAAGCCCGACGATTTTTACATTGTGGGCAGCAACCGGATTCTGCTGAATTACATCACAGGGGTGCTGCCTGACCTGGACGTATACGGCATCCGCCAGATGACCATGGAACAGCTCTTCGTGAGACTCCTGTATGAGGATTGGGACGAAAAAAAATACAGTATCCGTCCGGGCGCCCAGGGCAGCAATAAGGACAGCCTCAAGGGTACTTCCCAATGGTTTGAAGATTTGAAGGAGTATTGTGATTTGCTGGAATGGAACACGATTCTGCGGGAATCCATCTACCTGAATCCGAAACAGTACGTAGAGGGTCTGCAGGACGGAAAAAACGGCGTCTACGATACCACAATCGGAAAACCGGTGAACCCCTACGACCTGATCCGCCTGGTGGATGGGACGGCAGTGGAACGCTACATCCGTCAGAATCCCAAAGTCTCCATGCAGAGCAAAATCAACATGCTCAACGACCGCCTGATCATCAAAATCAAGGAAGAATTTCTGGGTAAGGGAGTCAAATACACGGAGGCAGAACGGAAAGCCATTCTGAAAGCCTACCGCGGCAGATACGGGAGTAAGATCTGGAAAGGTTCCATCTATGAGCTCTACCGGGATTTCCTGATCAGACAGGCTGACAGAGGGAAGGCAGTGGACATTCCCGGCCATGAATTTGATGTCTATGATCTGGCTGCCCTGGCTTATCTCTACAAAAGGATCAAAGAAACCGAAGTGATCAGCGAGGCTCATCACATTGTCATCGATGAAGCCCAGGATTTCGGAATGATGGCCTACAATGTCCTGCATTTCTGCATCGAAGCCTGTACCTATACCATCATGGGGGATGTGTCCCAGAACATTCACTTCGGATTCGGTTTAAACGACTGGGAGGAACTGCGCAGGCTTCTGCTTTCGGACGAGATGGACAGTTTTGGTATCCTGAAGAAAAGTTACCGGAATACGGTGGAGATATCTGATTTTGCCACACAGATTCTCCATCACGGCAGGTTTTCCAGTTATCCTGTGGAACCCATTATCCGTCACGGCGATCCGGTGAAGATGGAGCAGTGCAGCGAGGAGGAGCTCTTCCAAAAGGCCGGGGAGATCTGCAGACAATGGCAGAAAAAAGGCTTTGACACCATTGCGGTGGTCTGCCGCAGTACTTACAGTGCGGGCGCGGCGGCGCAAAAACTGGGACAATATATAAAGGTGATGGAAAATGACCTGGAGAAGGCCGTCTTCGGAAACGGCGTCATGGTACTTCCCGTGGAGTATACCAAGGGCCTGGAATTCGATACCGTACTGATCCTGGATCCCACAAGGGATGACTATCCGGTGGATGACGGCCATGCCAAGCTGCTCTATGTAGCCGCTACAAGAGCCCTCCATGAGCTCTGCATTCTCCACACAGGGGAACTTACCGGACTGATTGCCGATCCCGTTCCGGAAGGGCACAGGATCCTGGAAGAGGGGAACGGGCAGGAGCCAGACGCCGCCCATGGGAAGAAAGTCCAGGTTACCGGTTCCTCCAACACTTTCCCGGGGACTGAAAAGGTACCCGGACGAAGGGTGGAGCCATCCGAGTCAGAAGATGAAAACATCGGCAAAGGATACTTGGGTAAAGAAAAAGAAACCTGCAGCACGCAAGACCGATTCGGTCGGTCAGAAGGAAGGATGAAGTCTCTACAAGACTATATCAGTCAACCAGATGCCCCTTGTTTGAGGAAGACTACCGAAAAAAGTGACCAGATTAGTCAACTCCGGACTTCTGATTCTGCTCCCCTGCACAGCAATGCTCCAATGCCTTTCCATTCCGGAAGCGAAAAGAAACCGGATGCAGATTTCCGATCATCACAGATATCCGCCCAGGTGCCCAGAAACGCCGCCGGACGGCCGACAGCCGGAATTCAGAGACCTCGGGCAGCCCTGGCATCATCTGAAAAAAACGGCAGCAGTCCGCAGCCCCCGTCGGCTTTGACAAGTTTATACAGTGCCAGACCTGTTTCACGGACAGGGACCGCCACAGACAGCGGCGTTTCTCGGGCAGGGACCGATTCATGCAGCGGGATGTCTTACCGGGCAGAAGCAGCTTCTGGAAAATCTGCGTCCCCTCCCAGGCCCGGGACAGGCTATCCGGCCTTCGGCGACATTCCGCCCACGCAGAAACTACGTCCTATGGGACATTCCAAAATCGATCTTTCCGTCCGGTGGGTGACAAAACATCCTGACGGCCTGTATCTCCAAAGCCGCTACGGCACTCTGCGGCTCAGTCCTGTGGGAAGCGCCATCATACGGGTTACCTTTGCCCAAAATGGGCAGCCAGACCCAGAAGTGCATTCCGGCATAGCGGTGAATCGGACGGAAAAATTCTGGATGTACAGGGACTCCGGAAATATCCTGGAACTGACTACTGACGAACTGGCCCTTCAGACAGACAAATCCACAGGGGCGATACAGTATCTTTTTCTGGACGAGGACTCCGGCCGGAAAAAGCCTCTTCTTCAGGAGAGAAAACGGGAGTGCCGGCAGCTGGAGACAACCTCGAAAAACTGCATGCAGACCTGGCTATTCCTGGATTTTGCCAAAGAGGAACATCTCTATGCGATTTCCCCGGAAGGCGCGGGAATCCCTCTGAAAGGAACCGCCCGGTATATTTCACGGAGTGACGGCGGAATGCCGCTGCTGATCTCCGACCGGGGCTACGGTATCGTAATGGCCGCATCCTCCCCGGTATTTTGTTGTGACATCCCGGCCTATGGCTCTTACCTGCACGGAGACAGCGAAAGTCAGCTGGACTTCTACTTTATCGCAGGCAGAAAAAAGGATACGCTGCTGAATGCCTACGCCTATCTTTGCGGGAAGCTGTAAGTTTATCTGATGATATCCCAGAGCCGGAACAGAAATCATTCCGGCTTTGGCGGGGGTACTGTGAAAGTAATGAATCTTGCCTGCGGAAAACGCGCAGTCAAAATGAGCTCCCTTGCTCATTATGCAAGACAGCTGTGCGCCAAACCCGCTCTCTTGCGGGTTTGTGTGCATCCACAGTAAACCTCCGGACTTTCATGCATGGTGGAGCGGCCAAGCCTGCCCTATAGGCTTTATGTATGGGGGTTTACTGTGAAATCGTTTCCACCCAGGTCTCAATCACTTCCTCATAGTCAGCCGAGATCATCTGGAATATTTTCTCCGAGCTGATCCCGGCTACCTCCGTCCCGTTCCTGTCCATGACGATCACAGCTGTCAACAGGAAAAGCGCAATCCACATACGCAGCTTGAAAAAGGACAGAGGTTCCGCATCTGCCCCATCCCCCTCTCCATAAGGCGTCCCATAGGAATATGTCTGCCCGAATGCCTCCTGCTCCATATTTCTCTTCCCATATAAGATCCGTTCCCGGTTAGACAGGTCATACTGGTTCTCGTGATACCTGGACCGTACCTGCTGTACCAGCCGCAGCTTCTGTTCTGTCGATACATTATCCATTTTATTTACCTTTAAGGGCTTCGTTTCCCTCTTTGAGAGCTTATTTATAAATATGGCATATTTCGCCTCATTATGATTGTAAAATCTGGTTGCGTCCGAAATGAAAATTTGCTATATTGATAATATGGAAGGAAATCATTTCAGGGAAATGAGCACTTATTCAAGGCTGACTGAAACTTGAAATCCTGTCCCCCTCGACACTGCGGCATGACCGGCTTGTCAAGCTGAACTTGTACCAGAAGGCAAAGGTTCGCGAATACTGGATTGTCGACCCGGAAAATAAATTCATATTGGTATTTCTTCCGGATGATGGCGGCAGCCTTCGGACACAGGAAGTCTACCAGCGGGGGGACATAGCAAGAGTCAGTATTCTGGAGGGCTGTTTTATCGATCTGGGCAAGGTATTTTCGGAAGATAGCGAAGACATGGAATGAAAATGCCTTCAAACAGAATCTAAAAATGTATAAATCATTCCATGGAAGAAAAATTCCAGGAAAAAGAAAGGGAAACACAAAATGGAAAACAACGGAAAAGCGTTCGGAGAGAAACTCCTCTCCAACATCGCAAAGGTAATCGTAGGAAAGGATCAAACCGTCCGGTTCCTTGTGACAGCCCTGCTTGCGGACGGTCATGTCTTACTGGAGGACGTACCGGGTACTGGCAAGACGAAACTGGCCAAGACTCTGGCCAAAAGTATCAGCGCCCAGTTCGCCAGGATTCAGTTTACCCCGGACCTTCTTCCCAGCGATATCACCGGACTGAACATATACGACAGGCAGAAAAACGAATTCGTGCTGCGCAAAGGTCCTGTCTTTACCAACATCCTCCTGGCGGACGAGATCAACCGGGCCACTCCCAGGACCCAGGCCGGCCTGCTGGAGTGCATGGAAGAGCGTCAGGTTACCATCGACGGCGAAAGCTATGTGCCGGGCGTGCCCTTCTTCGTCATAGCTACCCAGAATCCGGTGGAAACCACGGGAACCTTTCCTCTGCCGGAAGCCCAGATGGACCGTTTCATGATGCGGCTTTCCATGGGACTGCCCGACAGGGCACAGGAGCTTGCCATTCTGGACAAATATATGGACAGGGAGCCTCTGGCGGAGCTGGAAAGCGTCCTGACCCTGGACGAACTTGCCCGGGCCAGGGCTGAAGCCGCCAAAGTTTTCGTCCATCCCTGCGTAAGGGAATACATGGTAGATATTGTGGAAGCCACCAGAAACGGCGATGAGATCCTTTTGGGCGTCAGCCCCAGAGGAAACCTGGCTCTGCTGCGCTGCGCGAAGGCCTACGCCTGGCTGGAGGGACGGGATTTTGTCACTCCGGACGATATCAAGGCTCTGGCGGTGCCTGTTCTCGCCCACCGTATCGTATTGGGGTACGGTTCCGGCGGCGTGGAGGGTACCGTTAAACGCATGGAAGACATATTGGCATCACTGCCTGTACCGACTGAGGAGTTTCACAGATGATCAAATTATTGGGTATCGGCCTTATAGGCTTCGTTCTTCTATGGGTACAGCGCTCCCTGTACGAGAAGCTTTGGCAGAAATCTCTGTATGTCTCTGTCAGCTTCGGGAAAGATCCTCTCTTTGAAGGGGAGCAGGGTGAACTAAAGGAAATCATAGAAAATAAAAAAAGGCTTCCTCTTTCCATGCTGAAGGTGAAATTCAAGACAGACCGGCATCTGCTCTTCGGAAACGAAAAAGGTTCCCGCACCACGGATCAGTATTACCGCAATGATGTGTTCCGCATAGGCGGCGGGGAACGGGTGACCAGGACATTAAAATTCCGGGGCGGAAGGCGGGGGTATTATACGATAGACGAAGTCAGCCTAGTGGCATCGGATCTGTTCTTCCTTAGCCAATTGGTGGCGGATGTTCCGCTGAAGACAGAAGTCTACATATATCCCAGGCCCTATGACGCCGCCAGGCTGCGCCAGTCCCTGATTCAGATGAACGGGGAAATGCTGTCCAGGCGCCATCTTCTGGAAGATCCTTTTGAATATCGGGGGATCCGGGAGTACCAGCCTTATGACGACATGCGCAGCATCAACTGGAAGGCCACTGCCAAAACAGGGGATCTGAAGGTAAACCAGAGAAATTACACATCCCTGAAAAGTGTACGGATCTTCTTCAATATCCAGGATGACAATATCCTGAAAAAGGATGCCGCCGTGGAAATGACTTTGCGCATCGTGGCTTCTCTGTGCCAGATTTTCCTCCGGCAGGGCATCCAGGTATCCTGTTATGGAAACGGTGTGGACATCGTCACCCACAGTCCCCTGACCATTCAGCCCAAGGCAGGAAAGGGCCAGATGGATACAGTCTACCGGGGACTTGCCAGGATTGACGTGGCGCAGCCTGCGGCGGATTTTGTCCGAAATTTCGAAGAAATCCTGTTTCAGAAGTCCCAGGGCTCCTTTACCTATTTTGTGGCACCCAACCAGTATGACGACTTTGTGGATCTGCTGACACGTTTTCAGGAGACCGGAAGTTCCTTTTTATGGTTTTACCCGTCCTCCGCCGGCAGGGATCCGGAACTGCCTCCTGCTCTGGAACGGTGTATCGATATTATTCACTTTGAGGAGTAAATGCATTAGAATTTTTGTGCAGTAAGGGAGCAGATATGAATATAGATAAGATTCGCTTTGTAACCGAAATTATGACAGAGCAGATGAATCACTGGCTGCTGTATCCTCTGGCACTCCTGGTGGCAGGAGCCTCCAGAAATCTGGCAGGGGAGGGTGACACTATGCTGCTTGCCTGGGCATTGTGCAGCCTGTTCCCGTTCTGTTTTTTCCTGATCCGCCTGAAGGTATCGCGGCTCGTTCCCTTTGTGCTGCTGCATGTAGGCGTGGCTGCGCTGTCACTGGCAATTCCCGCGGGCTTTCTGATAGGGAAGGTGGTCTGCATCTTCTGTGCATTGGGATATCTGCTTTACTCCCATGTCCTGCGGCTGAAGCATGATGTGATGTGTTCCAATTCCATGCATCTGCCTGTGGGAGTGGGCATGGGAGCGGTTTCTATCTTTATGGTGCACTACCTGGAGATACGGGAGTGGGATAATTGTTACATTTTCTCCCTGATCGGGGGAATCGCTCTGTATTTTGTCATTTATTACATCGAGCATTACCTGAATTTCCTCTCTGTGAATGAGAGCAGCGCAGGCTTCCTGCCTGCCAGGGAGATGTTTTGTTCCGGGATGGGGCTCGTACTGGCCTACACCCTTCTGGGTACTGCTATTCTGCTTCTTTCCTCCCAGTTCGCCTGGCTGGCGGGAATTCTGCGGCCCCTGAAGAACCTGTTTATTGCTTTCCTTCGTTTCCTGTTCTCCGGACATACCATGTCGGAAGAAGAAGCGGAGATTCCCATCGCGGAAGAACAGCCTCAGGGCAATATGGGGGAGATGGTGCTTCCGGAGACCAACGAGCCCTTTTGGCTCTGGAAGGTGTTGGAATTTATCGCCATTGCGGCTCTGATCGTTATAGTATGTACAGTGGTGGTGCTGTCAGTGGTAAAGTTATTCCAGTTGATACGACAATATATGCACCTGCATCTTCAGAAGGAAGGAAGCGTGGAAGAGGACGAAGCCGTAGACCTGCGGGAGAAATGTGAATTGGAGCGGAGCACACAGCGGAAACGCCAGGGGTTGTTCAGTGCGCTATCACCACAGGAGCGGGTTCGGAAATTATATAAAAAGAAGCTGTTGTCTTCTGCTCCGGGAATGACCGAGGAGGACCGGAACCGCCTGGGTATCTATACTGCCAGGGAATGGGGACAGAAGCTGGAAACCAGAAGAATGTCGGATATCTATGAACAGGCCCGGTATTCCGGACGGGAAATGACGGGGGCGGATGTGAAGCAGATGAAGGAGGCATGCAAATGATAATTTCGGTTTGTTCAGGGGGTACTATTTGCGATGTGCGCAGAGGCGCACGAAATCATGGTAAATAACTTATTCATGGCAGGAAGCGGCCGAATGGCCATCCTGCCATGTGCGTTGCTGTGCACATGGTACAATAGAGCCGGATTTGTGAGACATAAAGTGGCGGCGCAGCCTTTCTGCCGTACCGCCACTTTTCATAAAACTTCGTTATCGCATCCCGTCTAAAGAAAATTCAAAACATCAAACCCGTGATTCGCATCGAAAGTCTGATTCATCTATTGGAACATGTTACTCAATATCCTCAATAACCGGTATATCCTCCGTAAAAGTCTCCCGCCCCAGCTCATCAATGGCGGTATGCCCGGCCTTCCCATACTGATAAAGCTGGTCCAGGAATTCAATGGCCGCACGAATCTTTGTCCGGAGCAGGTAGCCTCCCGACTGGGTGGATTCCATCAGCGCCTCTGTGGAAAGGTTCGGTTTCCAGCCGTAAGCTCTGCCGTGGAAATCCTGTATTTTCTCCAATACTTCGTTAAATTCTTCACGGGTCAACGGCAGTAACTGGGGTGCCCTGACCAGAAGATCCAACACGGTTTTGGCAGGCTCCTGTTCCATGGGATAGATCTCTGCAAGATTCTCATATTCATGTTTTCCTTCGATTACATCCTCCGTATAAGAAGCGCTGAGTGCGAAGACACTGAAAGTGGCTTCCGGGCACCGGTCAGGCAGCAGGAAATCCGCCATATTCCGATATGCGTTGAGCCTGGCTTTTTTCCCAAGCCGCCCCATGAGTTCCGTCTCATCCATCAGGATGACCCAGCCATGGTATCCCATCTGGGAGAACAGATGGCTCATAAAGGAGAAGTAATCCCTGCAGTGCTTTGTCTTGGTGAAATTCACATTGTATTTTACCGGTTCGTTGAAAATACGACGGTAAATCTTCTTAAGGGGAGCATTGGCCATGAAATCTCCCTCCAGATCCGCCTGCAGAAGGAATTTTTCATCCGCGTCCTCGGTATTGAGATAGGAGCGGAAGAGATAATAAAGCTTGTCCGTCTCAAGCTGCTTTAGCGCATACAGTAACATCTCGTTAGCCACAGGACTGCCAGCCGATATTTTTTCCAGTTCGTGGATAAAACCCGGCTGCCTTCGTCTGGGAAGATAGGTGTTGCTGATAAGCTTCTGATAGACCAGATAGAGTTTGTCCATAGGTGTTTCCTTACTCAGTGAGAGATAGGAGACTACCATATTGTTGGAATGGGCCAGGTTGAAGACTGTATTTAACAGATGTGTCTTACCTTCTCCATATTTTCCGCTGATGATCATTCCGCTGGATTTGCCCTGTTCGCAAACCATATCCAGGCGGCCTGAGATTTCCTTCATAATCCTGGGGCGTGCTTCGGAAAAATACTGTCCCACAGCCCTGGAGGGAATTCCTGAACGCAGCGCTTCAATGATGTGTCTTGCTTCGAAATCATACATTGGCATTTACCTCCTGCATGGCATTTATGATCAGCTGCGGAATGCCCAGCGCCCCGGTCTTAGCCTGGGCTGTGATTTCCCGGGCTGTTTGCTCATCCACCGGAGAGAGGGTAAAATTGTCCTGGGCACGGACGAGGCTCCTGGAAATCTCCTGAATGATCTCCGGGGTATATTCCTGCATTGCCATACGGTCAAGATCAACCATGTCGGAGAAACGGTTGAAACGCTCCCCGGTAACCTCGTTCTGAATCCGCATCCACAGCGCCTGATAGGACTTCAGCCCCGCATTTTCATTGTCCGCAAGCTCCCGATCAAAGGCATAGACAAAGAAAATATTCTTCATGCTGTCAATATCGTCGATGAGCTGGCGGATGCTTTCGTAGGTATCTTCCCGCTTCATTTTCGTATAATGGACAGGCTCCAAACTGGAACGGCTGGTCAGGATCTCCAGATCATCTATGGCGATGAACAGCCCGGAATATCCGCCCATGCGGACTACCTCCGCCAGGGAACGGAGCATATGCCTTGCGTTGTATTTTGTTATACGGCTGGGATAAAAATCCAGGGCACGTAATTGGGAAAGTTTGACGGAACGATCTCCCTGAAGCCATGCCAGAAGCAGATCCCGATTCTGTTCCTCCAGGATGGGATACCCCAGGATGCTGCCCGTCAGCATACTGCAGGCCAGGGCGAAATTGTTGTCCAGAAGGGAATTTTCCAGGAAGATCTGCCGCAGCTGCGAGCGGATCTCCCGCTTGGTTATAGCGTCCCCGGAACCGTTATGGGAGAGATAGTCGATGAACTTCATTCCCTCCGGGATATCTTCCCGGGAAAATCCCATCTCACTGATCAAATGCCGGCTGATGCCCTCCAGGCAGGACAGGATATCGCACTGGCGGAAAATTTCCACATAAATTTCCTTAAAATCATGCATCCAGATATTTCTGGCGGAAAAACGAACCGTCCTGTAGTTCTCCTTCCCTGCCAGTTCTGTGAGAAGACGCAGGAAATGGGACTTGCCGCTTCCGGGACGCCCGGTGATAAACTTGATCTTACTGCCCCCGTCCCGTATGAATTCCCGCAGATATTTATCCCGCCAAAAATCGGTGAGGAAATCGAGCCCGCAGGTCAGTTCCCCTGCGTGGAGGCTGGCGGAGGGGTCTGATGAGTCAAGTTCCTTATTATTTTCTATGTATTCAGTGGAGTTTGTCTTCATATGTATTCCTCTTTCGGCAATAGTTCTAAGCTCTGACCCGCCAGACTGCTTATTTCAGCACACGGGCCGCAGAAGCGGCATGGCAAGCATTGTTGTACCGCAGAAACGCCTGGCAGGTGCTTGTTCTGGCGCATGCACCGCATAAGCGGCCTGCAGTGCTCATTCAGGCGCGAGCACCACAGGAGCGCCTGGCTCTGCGTATGCACCGCATAAGCGCTTTACAAATGCTCCTCGGCCTATAAGCCGCAATTGACCTCGTAAGCGTTATTCCGGTGTAACGTCATAGAAGCGGATGGTAGCCAGGAACTGCTCCCGCCCCTCTTTATCCAGGATACGGATAGCCTTATTGCCGTTCCGGCTGGGGCCGAACTGGAACTTACGCCCGTTTTTGGTCTCCTCTATACCGGAGATGTAGAGCCTGGCCAGATCAAAGGCAAAGCTCTGCTGATCGTAATCCTTGCGGAACCGGCTCATGGGGGCAAGGAATTTGTACAAATTGGTCAGGTAAATATCAGATTCAGGATGCTTCTTCAGCTTCAGAACAGCCATGTCATATGCGTCAGACAACTCGCTGACAAAAGTAATCGCGTTGAAAGAAGCTTTATTCAAACGCTCCTGGCCGCTTCTGACAGTCTCCGCGAAACTTCCGGGGCGCATGCATTGCACTTTTTTACGGTCAAGCCAGATATCCTGGTTCTCCGCATCCAGCCGCACCCGGTAAGGAAACATCTCATAAACCGGAGCCTCTCCCCTGACGTCCACCCCTTTTTCCGCACAGGCGGCAAGCATCTGTTCCGCAAATTCTCCATTTTCAAAATATGCTTTTGCGTCAAAGCCCTCCACGGCTGCGCTGAGCTCACCCAGAGAAGCACTGACAGCGGCAACCGCCTCAGACATGGCGTTCAAATCCTTCGCGAGGCTTTTCAGGTCACCGCTTTCTGTTTCCCTGTTGACTGACTTGAAAAGCTTCTGCAGGGCGGCAAGGGAGTCTTTCACAGATTTTTCGTGGGGCTGCAGGCTCTGGTACAGGTCTTCATAATTCATTTTCCGCTCCAATCTGTCCTTATTGGACGTAAGTAATTTATCAGTCATTTTCGACGATTCCTGATACATATCCATAGCAGTCTTGCTCCGGCCTATTTGCACAGTTTCTGCAGGCAAGATTCATTACTTTCACAGTATAATGGAATATAGAAGCTTTTTCAATAGTTTTATGTTGATTTATGCGAAAAAAACAATATAATAATAAGTAGATTTTGTCGGAAAAAGCCGGACGGAATGCCTGGCTGCGTATTTTCGGCAAAGGTAACCTGTATAATGGCGCTTTCCATGGGACTGAGACGCCGGGATGAGGAAAGAAAATTATGGAAAGGGAACTTTACAAATGGCAGGAAGAGTGCCTGGGAAAGTGGTTTGCCTGCCGGGGAAGGGGAATCGTACAGGCCGTCACCGGTTCAGGAAAGACTCTGCTTGCTCTGGAGGGCGCCAGGCGGCTGGACCGGAAATTGAATGGAAAACTGCTCGTCAGGATTGTGGTTCCCACCGGGGTTCTGCTGCGGCAGTGGAACCGGAGCATAAAGGAATTCCAGAACAGCTATCCTCACGGCACAGAGGAATCCTCGGAAACAGATGCGCCGCAAACGGGAAAAATCGGGCTCCGGGGCAGCGGCTATAGGGACTGGTCAGGCTGCAAATATATGATCTATGTAGTGAATTCCGCCCGGTATGAGCTGGCCAGACAGATCCTCTCTGAATTGCGCCGGGGAGAAGCAGTATTGTTGATTGCCGACGAATGTCATCGTTATGAAAGCGAACAGAACCGGCTGATATTTGAGTTTTTACCTTATATAAAGCCTTATGAGAAGCGTTTCTACTCCCTGGGGCTTACTGCCACGCTGCCCTCCGGCCAGGCCAGACAGTATCTGACAGGCGTATTGGGACGCAGGATTTACAGCTACAAAATGGCGGACGCATCGGCGCTGCGCACAGTGTGCCCTTATGACCTTTTCCATATCGGGCTGTCTTTTCAGTGGGGAGAGCGGGCGGAATATGAGGAAATGAGCGAACGGATGCTCCTGCTGTACAGGAAACTGCTTCAGGCACACCCTATTCTGGATAAATTAAACCAGAAGGAACGGTTTGAGCTGTTGCGCAGGATTGCCGGTGACAAGAAGGGAAAACTGGCTGAAACAGCCTCCCTTTATATGGGACTTTCCTATAAGAGAAGGAGTCTGGTATGCCAGGCCAGGGCACGGATCGCCTGCGCCTTTGACCTGACAGAAAGGCTGGATCCGAAGGAAAAGATTCTTATCTTTGGAGAGCGTATTGCCCAGGCAGAGGAATTATATCTGCTTCTGAGGGAACGATATCCCGGCAGAGTCGGACGATATCATTCCCGAATGGGACAGCAGGCCAATAAAAATGTGCTGGAACGGTTCCGTGACGGGGAATTGCGGATCCTGATAGCGTGTAAGGCGGTGGATGAGGGACTGGACGTGCCGGATGCCACTATAGGTATCATTCTGTCCGGCACATCCACACAGCGGCAGCGGGTTCAGCGCCTGGGACGGATACTCCGGAAAAAGGAGAACGGCAGCGGTGCTTCCCTGTATTATCTGCATGTAACAGAGTCGTCGGAAGATGCCTGTTTCCTGCCGGAAGGCGGGGAGAAACGCATCTATGAGCTGACATATAACCTGGAGGAAAGGAAATTTCTCCATCCTGCCTATGACAGCTTGGCGGAAGAAGTTTTGGACAGACTTCTAAGAGAAGGCGCCCCCGTGGAAACGGTCAAAGCGGCGAGGCAATGTCTCGAGGCAGGCCAGGTTCGTTCCGACTGGACGCTGTCGGCCGGCGATATAGCCAGGCGCATCAGGGCGGCTAAGTATGTAAGGGAGCGGAATTACTGGATCTGTATGAAGCGATTGGGTGTTGCAGCATCGGCGCATGAACTTCAGACCCTGCAGGGGAAGAGATGACGCCACGAAATATGCATTGCATTTCATCTATACGGATGTTATACTAAGTTACAAAGTTACAAAATTTTTATTTGAAAAAAGGAGTTTACCCATGGCAATACCAGACCAAAAAAGCATGGCGCGATCAGGGAACATGCGTGGGAATCCCGGCAGCTGTGAGCGAAAAACAGCATTGGATGACGATATCCTGATGCGTATTGAGAAACCGGAGCGCTATATCGGCGGAGAGTACAATTCGGTGATGAAAGATCCTGCCGAAGTGGACGTCCGGTTTGCCTTTTGCTTTCCCGACGTATACGAGATCGGCATGTCCCACCTTGGACTGCAGATCCTGTATCATATGTTCAATACCATGGAAGATGTATGGTGTGAACGGGTATTTTCTCCCTGGGTGGATCTGGATGCCATCATGCGGGAGAAACAAATCCCCCTGTTTGCCCTGGAATCCCAGGATCCGATAAGAGATTTTGATTTTCTGGGGATTACCATACAGTATGAGATGTGCTATACCAATATCCTTCAGATACTGGATCTGGCCCGGATTCCCCTTCTTGCGCAGGAAAGGGGGGAGGAGAGTCCCATCGTCATCGGCGGAGGGCCCTGCACCTACAATCCGGAACCACTGGCTGATTTTTTTGATATATTTTATATCGGAGAAGGGGAAACCAGATACCGTGAACTTATTTCCCTGTATGAGCAATGCCGGATACAGGGAAAAGGACGGGTGGAATTTCTGCGCCGGGCTGCAAAACTCCCCGGACTCTATGTTCCGCGGTTTTACGATGTCACTTACAAAGAGGACCAAACCATAGAAAGGTTTTTCCCCCTGGAGGAAGAAATTCCCCCTGTGATCCGGAGGGAACTGGTAACGGACATGAATACGGTTTCCTATCCCACGAATCCCGTGGTCCCCTTTATGAAGGTCACCCAGGACAGAGCGGTACTGGAGATTCAGCGGGGCTGTATCCGCGGGTGCAGGTTCTGCCAGGCAGGCCAGATCTACCGTCCGGTTCGGGAGAGGGATGTAGATGCCCTGAAGGCATATGCCCTGGAACTGCTCCAAAATACCGGACATGAGGAACTTTCTCTGAGTTCCTTAAGTTCCAGCGACTATTCCAGACTGCCGGAGCTGGTGGATTTCCTGATCGAAGAGTGCGGAAAACGGCATGTGAATATTTCCCTGCCTTCCCTGCGCATCGACGCCTTCTCATTGGATGTGATGAGCAAGGTTCAGGACGTGAAGAAATCCAGCCTGACCTTTGCGCCGGAAGCCGGAAGTCAGCGGCTGCGGAACGTAATCAACAAGGGCCTGACGGAGGAAGCCATTCTAAAGGGAGCGGCCCTTGCTTTCGAAGGAGGCTGGACCAGAGTGAAACTGTATTTCATGCTGGGACTTCCTACGGAGACGCAGGAGGATATCAGGGGTATTGCAGAACTGTCCAACAAAATTGCGGCAACCTATTTCGCCACGGTTCCCAAGGAGAAAAGGAACGGCGCAAGAGTGCAGATCGTAGCAAGCACCTCTTTCTTCGTGCCAAAGCCGTTCACGCCCTTCCAGTGGGCTCCCCAATGCACAAAGGAGGATTTCCTGGACAAGGCCTATCAGACTCGGACTGCTATTTCAGAACAGCTGAACCAAAAGAGTATCAAGTACAACTGGCATGAGGCAGACGCCAGCGTGATGGAGGGCGTGCTGGCCAGGGGAGACCGAAGACTGGGAGCGGTGATTCGCCGGGTCTATGAAAAGGGGAGTTTCTATGATGCCTGGGGGGAGTATTACGACAATGAGAGATGGATGGAGACGCTGGAGGAATGCGGGCTGAGCGCGGATTTCTATACCCACAGACAGCGGTCTCTGGACGAGATCCTGCCATGGGATTTCATTGATTGCGGTGTCACAAAGGCATTCTTGAAACGGGAGTGGGAGAAGGCACAGCGGGAGGAAGTCTCGGAGAATTGTAAGGAAAAATGTCAGGCCTGCGGCGCGGCAGGGTTTGGCTGCGGAATCTGCTTTACGGAACGTTAGTTCCACGGATTTTCTCCTTGAATCAGAAAGGAAGAACAGACAATCTTATGAATAAAAAGAAAAGAGCCTTTATTAATTGCAATCTTCTGGACGGAAGTGAAAATATGTCTCCCCGGACAGGCTGCTCGGTTTTAACAAATGAGGACAAAATCATTGCGGTGGTTCCTGATGGTAACGCTGAGCTGGAAGGATATGAAATCATTGACTTGAAGGGTCAGTATTTGATGCCTGGACTGGTCAATCTTCATGTTCATATTCCTGCTTCCGGAAAGCCGCAGAAAAAGCCTGTTGATGCAAAGAAGTCGGTTAAATTTGCCACATCCTGCGCTCTGACCCGCAAATACCTGAAGCATCTGTACAAATCCTATGTTTACACAGAGCTTCTCAGCGGCGTTACCACTATGCGCTGTGTAGGCGGTGTGGAGAATTATGATACCTGGATAAGAGATATGATACACAGCGGGAAGGCTGCCGGTCCCCGTATCCTGGCAGCCAATATGGCAATTTCCGTTCCCGGCGGACATATGGCAGGTTCTCTTGCCTACGAGGCACTGACCGCGGAGGATGCTGTCAGGTATGTCCATGAAATTGCAAAAGATAAGCCGGATCTGATCAAGCTGATGATTACCGGCGGCGTGCTGGATGCCACAGTCAAGGGAGAACCCGGCGTGCTGAAGATGAATCCTGCCTTGGTGAAGGCAGCTTGTGAAGAGGCCCATAAACTGGGGTATCCTGTAGCTGGCCATGTGGAAAGCACGGAGGGGGTCCGGGTGGCTCTGGAAAACGGCGTAGATACCATCGAGCATGGCGCCAGGCCCACAGAAGAGATCATCCGTCTGTTCAGAAAGACCGGCGCCGTCCATGTTGCCACGCTTTCTCCTGCATTGCCCTATGCACTGTTTGACCCTGCTGTAAGCCATGCGGACGAGATGAGCTGTTTTAACGGGGAAATTGTCTTCAACGGCATCATTGAATGCGCAAAACAGTGCCTTGCCAACGATATTCCGGTGGGTCTGGGTACAG
Source organism: uncultured Acetatifactor sp. (assembly GCA_910584865.1). Classification (GTDB taxonomy): domain Bacteria; phylum Bacillota; class Clostridia; order Lachnospirales; family Lachnospiraceae; genus Acetatifactor. Next base: position 4,559 of record CAJUCE010000024.1, on the reverse strand, counting down.
ACACAGGATGCCCTTATGTCACCCATTATGACATGTGGAGGGAAGTACAGTATTTTCACAAATGCTGCGGCGTTTCCAAGACCTTTGCTCTTCATACCGCCACCAAACGCAATGCGGAAATCCTGGGGCTTGGCAGCGTGACAGGAAGTATAGAGCCGGGAAAATGCGCGGACTTTATCGTGACGGAGAAAAATCCTCTGGTGGATCTGACTGTACTGCGCAATCTCAGTATGGTGGTGGCCGGGGGAGATATAATCCCCAGTCCCAAAATCAAAAAGATGCCCGAAGCAGAGACGGAACTGGACAAATTTATCCAGATTTCACCGCGGAGCCGAGTGGGAGATTTAGAGGAACCGGAAAAGGCCCCTGGAGAAAGGACGTTCCAAAATGAAGCTTCGGATTAAATTCAGAAAGTACGGTGCAGTACGGTATATAGGCCATTTGGATGTCATGCGTTTCTTCCAGAAAGTCATCCGCCGTGCAGGAATCGATGTGAAATACAGCAGCGGCTTCAGCCCTCATCAGATCATGACCTTTGCCGCTCCTCTGGGAGTGGGAATTACCAGCAATGGAGAATATATGGACATTGAGGTGAACTCCCTCCAGACGGTGGCTTCATTTGAGAGCGCTGCCGGTGAAGAAGGTGTGGAAAGCGAATATTCCGTGGAGGAAGAGCTTTCTGTGGAAGGAAGGCTTTCTATGGAAGAAAGGTTTTCCATGGAAGGAAAACTTTCCACGAAAGAAGAATGTTTCCTGGAAGAATGCTGCCGGAATATCCGGAATCGTTTAAATGAGGCCACTGTATCCGGAATTGAAATCGTTTCCGTAAAAGTTCTGCCGGATACGGCGGGCAACGCCATGGCCAGCGTGGCAGCGGCATCCTATACGATAAGATTCCGGAAAGGTCGGGAACCCCTGGCGGATATGGCAGCCATACTCCCCGGATTCCTTGCAAAAGACCGGATCCTGGTTACCAAAAAGACGAAAAAAGGAGTCCGGGAAATTGATCTGAAAGAAGGCATTTTCAGACTTACCTGGACCGGAGAAGCTCTGACCATGCTGTTGGATGCCTCCAGCAGCGGCAATATCAAGCCGGTTCAGGTAGCGGAAACCCTTCTGGCACAACAGGGAGAATCGCTGCAGGAGAATGCTCTTTGGGTTACCAGGGAGGATGTCTATACTCGTACAGAAGACGGCAGACTCATTTCCCTGGATGAAATCGGTGCGCCACACTCCGGCCAAGCTTGATTTCTCCGTTTGGAATGCCTTTCTTCCATTACATTATAGAAAAGGTTATAGGAAAGCCCGTTGCCAGACGGGCATGGAATCAATAAGGTTCTTCCACCTGCATTATGAGGAGATTGCAAGCCATGAGCAGAAAAATTGAGTCAAAGAATTCCTTGACAATTTCAGAAGAAGAACAGTACTCCCGAAGTACCGCCTCAGGCAAACTTCTGTTCACTTCCTTCCGGGGCAGACAGTGTGCCCTGGTGATAGAGAAGGACCGCCTTGTGGAGGCTGCATTTCTGACTCCTGGAAAGGTTGGCGCAATCTATATCGGGAAAGTAAAAAACATGGCCCCCAATATTGACGCATGCTTTGTGGAAATTGCCAAGGGGGAAATATGCTTTCTTCCCTTGAAAAATGCGGTTTCCCCTTTTTTGGTAAACCGTGTTTTCGACGGACGGATTGTGGAGGGTGACGAAATTCTGGTTCAGGTGGTACGGGATGCCCAGAAGTCAAAGCGTGCTTCCGTAACCGCCCATATTTCTCTGGCAAACGAGTATTTTGCCATTAGTTTCGGTTCTGCGAAGGTTGGATATTCCGCAAAGCTGAATACAAAAACCAAAGATGCCATCCGCAGGGAATTTACGGAAAAAGCCATTATTCAAAACGGCTTTTTGATACAGAATATCAACATTCTATTGTCTGTTACAGATGCTGAACGGATGAAGACCCAAGGGATCAAGCCGGAAACAATTTCCCTTCCCTCTGTTGGCCTGGTAGTGAGGACCAGGGCGGAAGAGCTGGGGACAGAAGAAGCGTTATGGAGCCGTTTTTTCTCTCTTTCCGGTGAGTTTGTCCGGCTTCTGTACACTGCCATGCACAGGAACTGTTTTTACTGTCTTCGGAAGGCGCCCGGAGAGTTTGAAGCCATCCTACAGCATTTTGCAAAGGAGGCCTCCCCGGAAGCCTCCATGCCGGATACGGAACCGTTCCCAGATCGTCTCTTGTGCAGCCGTGAAATTGTCACTGACCAGGAAGTCTTATACGAACAACTGCAGGAATACTGCAGTATACACAAATGGCAGCTGCCGGTCCGGCTTTACCAGGACAGTATGCTTTCGCTTGCCACATTATATTCTCTGGAAAGCAAACTGGAATCTGCCCTAAACCGGCGGGTATGGCTGAAGTGCGGAGGATGCCTGATTATAGATAATACGGAGGCCCTGACAGTAATCGACGTAAACTCCGGCAAGTGCGAGGCAGGAACCGATTCTGGAACAGCTTATCATAAAATCAACCTGGAAGCGGCTGAGGAAGTGGCTCGCCAGCTGCGGCTGCGCAATCTCTCAGGCATTATCATTGTGGATTTTATCAATATGCAGTCGGCCAGGGATAACAGGAATCTTCTGCATTATCTGAGGGAACTGACAGCCAGGGACAGGGTTCTCACAAAGGTAGTAGATATTACAGCCCTGGGCCTGGTTGAGATTACCAGACAGAAAATAAGCAAGCCCCTGAGAGAACAGTTTTCGGCGGAATAGACAGCGGAAGGAAGGCACATTGGAAAAAGGCGTCCTAATTGAAGAAAAGGCATTCTAATTGAAGAAGAACATTCCATGGAAGAAAAGGAGCATTTTTATGGAGTTTATCAAATTTGCAAAAGTAAAAGACGGAAAATATTTAAAGAATTACGAAATTACATACCGAAATAAAGCAGGACATGAGAAGACCTATGAAATAGTCAGCCGCCGGGAATTGCTTGGAATCGATGATGTAGGCGGAAAACCCAGCGGCGTCTCCATTGTGGCTACACATGATGACAAACTGCTTTTACTCCATGAATTCCGTATGGGTGTCAACCGTTATGTTTATAATCTCTGCGCAGGAATGATCGAGCCGGGGGAATCCATTGAGGAATGCATCGCAAGGGAACTTTTCGAGGAAACGGGACTTCATGTGAAGGAAATCAAAAAAATTCTTCCGCCTTCCTTTGCGGCGGTTGCCATTTCCGATACCACCACCTATATCGCCTTTGTGGAGGCTGAGGGGAACTTCGAGGATCATACTTCCGAAAATGAGCAAATTGAAGCATCCTTTTACAGCCGTGCGGAAATCAAAGCTTTGTTGGAAACCGAAGCCTTCAGTTCCAGAGCCCAGATGGCAGCATATTTCTTTTCGGAATTATATGGAGGCGATCCCCACTCCGAGCCAAACAAATAAAGCTTTGGAGAAACGTTCTTCTTTGCGCCCCGGGCTAAAGCTGCGGGGCGCTTTTCCCTTAAATAAGACAGCATAACCTTAAAAGAATAAAGCCGGTGCCTGAAGGCTGAAGCATCATAAAAATGTCGGCAGGAATCAGGAATCACCTGGAAAGTTGATTCAACCAAAGGAAGCGGAGGCGTCTCAAAGGAGTCAAACAGGCCCACCCATTTAGGTATGTACGTAAAGACGGCAGACTTTGCCCCAAAGAGGGACAGCCACAGGGGAGAACATGCGGCCTGTTCAGCAGGTTGAATCAGGACTTTGTTATACACTACATTCACACATCCCTTCAGACTAAAGAAAGTTTTACGAATCCGCCAGTCTAAACTTGCACCACTCACCGAACGCTGGCGCTAAGGACCGGTTCGTTACCCATATGCAGTCTTTCCGAAAATCTGGCGCAGGTCAAGGGAGTCAGTGAACAAAAAAAGAAAAGGCACCGGAAGTTGCCGTCACAAGGGAAATTTCCTGCAGGTCCCCGGAGCAGGAGAGTAGAAAAAAGATAGAAAAATGTCAGATAGTATGCTATAATGTCCGTGTTGTCCAAACCGATACCCGACAACGGGAGGAGGTGAAACTATATGGATTTACTACTCACGTTCTTTGTGACTGTTGCGGCCGGTGTAGTTTGCCACCTCATCGGCAAATGGCTGGACAGGCACAATAAGGACAACTAACAGCCTGGCGGACGCTTTACCGCCGTAAAAAACAAAGAAGAGCCCCCGGACTGTGCGGCAACACAGTTCGGGGGCTCGTTCTTGCCTATATGGAACTACTCACGTTCCTTTGCCTAAAGCCATTATAGCATATGCAGATTCCGATTACAAGATACTAAAATAAGAAAATTAATTTCCCAAGCCCATCTCATTCCCAGATAGCCAGGACAGTTATACAAAATAAACAAAAAAACTATCTGCAGGAGAACAGATCGGTGCCGGCCTGCAGGAAATGAATTGTAGAAAATAGACAAAAGAAACCCCTGGAATGAAAACCAGAGGTTTAAAAACATTATTCAGCCTGCAGCTTATAGGCCAGACAGTACCATTCCTCAAAACCAGGACCATATTCCG
>CAJUCE010000023.1 GCA_910584865.1 uncultured Acetatifactor sp. | reverse complement strand
GAGAAAGAATCTCAACGAGGAGGAGACGGACATGAAGAAGAAAATCGTGACGGCATTGCTAATCACAGCAATGACAGCCAGCGTTTTTGCCGGCTGCGGAAACAGGATGGAGGGGGACGGCAAGGTGCAAGCCATGGCGGATGCAGAAAGCAATCAGGAAAGCGGGGCAGAGGGAACCGGGGCTATGGAATCCGAACCGGAGGAAACGGCGGAACCCACAGATGAACCATCATCAGAAGAAACACCGGAGCCCACAGCGGAGCCTGAAACCGGGGCGGAGGCACCCTCTGACGGGAATGCCGATGAAAGCGGCGGCGTGACGCAGACCGGGCAGTCCGGCAGCGCAGACCAGACAGACGAGGCAAACCAGGCCGGGACAACCACAGGGGGAGAAACAGCAGATTCTCCCTACACCATCAATGAAGCCGTGACCGGGACGATGTATGCCAGGGCGGCGGTGAACGTAAGGAACCAGCCGTCAACGGATGGAGAGAAAGTGGGACAGTTGACTCAGGGCCAGGAAGTTACCGTGACGGGGCAGTGTGAAGAGACCGGGTGGTATCAGATTGAGCTGAACGGTGAGGCGGCATTCGTAAGCAACAGTTACATCGTAGCCGAGAAGCCTGCAACCGCAGCTAAGACGAATCAGACAGCGGGTAATACCGGCAATCAGGGTTCAGGTTCCGGCCAGACAACAGGCCAGGGTACAGCGCCTGAAACAGCGGCTAAGACCGATAATGCAGCAACCGAAGCCCAGCTGTGCAACGGTGATTTCGTTGCCTTGCTGAATGCCGATAGACAGGCATTGGGTCTTTCAACTGTAACAGCGAATGGAACACTGGATTCCAGCGCACTTACGAGTGCCAAGGCGCTTGTAACGAACTACTCCCATGACGCTCTGTCTAGGGGAGGCGCTAATGTGGCGAATATCGCTGAGGGGTATGGCTCGGTAGCGGATGTATATGCCGCATGGAAGTCCAGCCCGGGTCACTGGGCAGCTATGACTGATCCTGGGCTTCAGTATATCTCCGTTGCGAGATGCGGTAATTATTGGGTGTATCTGGGGTATGCAGCAGACGTGCTTGACAACTACACAGATGCTAACGGTAATGTTGATATTGGCGCAGCTGCAGAAGATGGAGCAGTGAATGAAATCGGAACCTACACAGACCCTAACACAGGACAGAGTCAGACAGTGTATGGTACAAATGGTGTACAGACTGCAGAGGACGCCGTTGCTAACGGGGATATATCACAACAAGATGTAGATGATTTTATGAACGATCTTGAAAACTGGTAATTCAATTATGGTGTCAAGGCAATCCGAGTAAGGGTTGCCTTACAATACATACAGTATAGGTTAATGCTCAGATACTCTATTTAAAAGCAACTCTTTTAAGAGTTGCTTTTTTGATGTGCAAAATGTTTCATCATTCTATATTAGTCTCTATTAATCTATGTGCTTATAAACGATTCACCTGCAATCTATGATTTATATTGTTTTAATATGTTTGTATTACGCAGAAACTACAAATGAAAATCTCTTTCCCTTATATGTATTTTACTATATGTATATACTATAGAAAGGGAGAGTAAATCGTATGAAATGGAAAAGAAAAGGAAAACAAGTTTTTGCGATGATGCTCGCTGTAGCGACTCTGTTAAGCGGTTGTGCGCCTAATGGTATTGTTTTTAGATGGGGTTACACTTGTGATTACACTTAGTAGGGAGGTGCTGGAAATCCTTTCTTTATGCGGTTTCTAAGTACGGTATTGGGTTCGAGTCCCGTCTATCGCTCTTGTTAAAGCGACACGGAACCTCATAAAAATTGAGGTTCCGTTTTTGTATTTAGAAATCCGAGCGTATATATTATTTTCATTATAGTAACGAAAAGGGAAGAGATCAGTGGATATTTCCCCTGTCCCATATTTTAGGAGGTTGGGCCTTGGGCGTGGGGCTGCGGAACAGCAGGCGTCCCAGGGCTTTCTTGTTCAGGGGAAACAGGGGCCAGAAGTAGCTGAAGCCCCCGAAGGTGGGCGTCGTTGCAGCAGACAGGATTACCAGTGTCAGGGATATCAGGAAGCCCGGCAGGCCTCCCAGGCCGGTACCGATAATCAGCAGGATCCGATACAGGCGCAGGGCATCGCTGAATTCCGTATCGGTGATGGCCAGGGAAGCCAGCAGGGTTACGGCAGCATAAAACAATACATCCACGGAGGTCCAGTTCAAAGTGACGGCAATGTCACCGATAATCAGTCCACCTACAATCGAAAGGGAACCGGAGAATTTACCGGAGCTCAGCGAGGAGGAGTATTTAAATAAATCCAGGAGGAATTCTACGGCCAGCACATAAAAAAACAGCCGCTGGGGTGTCAGGTTTTCTTCGGAAAGCAGCCCCCATTGCCGCGCCGATTCGGGGAAACGGGCGGTGATCAGGAGAAACAGGGGCATAAGCAATAAGCTTACCGGAATGCAAAGGAATCTTACCATCCGGAAATAGGTGCCTACGGAGGGGCTTTTGTAATAATCTTCCGGATTCTGTGTGAACTGAAATATGGTGCAGGGGAGGATCATCACCAAAGGGGAATTGTCCACAAGGATCAGAATATGTCCCTCCATAAGGTAGCTGCAGGCCACATCAGGTCGTTCGGTCATCTGGATGGCCGGCAGTGGATTCCACCATCGTTTGTGCAGAAGAAGCTCCTCCAGGCTTTTGGCACCCATGGTGAGGGAAGCGGCCTGCAGAGAATCCAGAGACTGGTTCAGCTTATGCAGAAGTTCGGGATGGACCAGACCTTCCAGGTAAGTCACGGCTACATCGGTTTTGCTCCGCGTACCGATGGAATGCATGGAGAAAACCAGTTCAGGGGAGCGTACACGGCGCCGAATCAGGTTGGCATTGAACAGCAATGTTTCCACGAAGCCGTCCCGGGAGCCGCGGGTGACCCGTTCCAGATCAGGTTCGGAGATACTTCGGGTGGGGTAAGTCCGTACGTCGATGAGGATAGCCTGATCGAAGCCGTCGATAAAGAGGGCGGCAGGACCGCTGAGCACATTGCGGATGATCTCGTCCCAGGAACTGCTGAGGGATGTTTGGGCATAGCCGATCTTTCCTTCGGTGAATCTGGCAATGTCTTCGATATGGTCATCCCGCATATACAGCGGATCCTGCAGATCAGCGAATATCTGCTGGAGGATTTCTGTCTTGCAGAAACCATTAACGCCCAAGAAAAAGGCTTTGCTTTTTCCAAGATAAAGTTGTCTGGTCACCAGATCAAAGCTGGTCTGTACGGGGAGGCAGGTTTCTATATAGCGTATATTTTCGTTCAGATTAGTGGATAATGTCATAAGCCGGCCTTTCTGTATTGAATGTCGTCTCAGATTACTTTTTCCAGATGGGCCGATATTATTCATTCTTTTGAATTTATGCGGAATTATGTAAAGGACTGCCGCATACCTATTATTACAGGTAAATTGTAAAAGGCGGCAGACCTGTGGGACATCTGCAGAAATTCTGTGAAGATCCGGCAGACTGTGTCATAGAAAAAACTGCACAAGGCCCAGTCCGATCAGCAGAATTCCCGAGAGCGGCTCGGCCGTTTGCCCTGCCAGATGCAGCAGGCGGCCTGTGCCGAGACAGTTTCCCAGCAGCAGAAACAATACGGAACAGACCAAAGTACTGACGGAAGCCGGGAGCAGAGGCATTCCTGCCAGACTGGCGCTGAGTCCCGCGCTTAAATTGTTCAGAGACAGGGTCAGACTCAGGGTAAAGACTTCCGTAAGCCTTAAGGCAGGCGAAGATGAGCCATTGGAGGCAGCCGTATAGATAGGGCCGGGATTTTCGGCCGTCTTTTTTCGGGCGCCTTTCCATTTGAAAATATAGTATAGCCCCAGACCGATCAAGACCAGGCTTCCGGCATAATTGCCGATTAATCCGGGAAGGAAGGCGGCAAGACGGTGGCCAAGCCCAACGGAGAGGCAGGTGCCCAGGAGGGTGATCAGGCTGATGATCAGATTCTGCCAAAGCCGGATGCGGATCTTCCGGATTCCATAAGTAATTCCCACCAGAAGCGCATCTAAACTGGCCGAAATCCCAAACAGGAGAGAAGCGATAAGCATAAGCAATCTCCTGTAATATTTAGTTTCCATTTACTATATTCCCGAATGTGGGAAATCGTGTTGCTTTTTTCGAGAAGTATGGTAAAATGTTGACGCAGAAGTACATGTGCGCAGGGGCGCACGGAATTATGGTACAATGGCCTTATTTCTGGCATGGAACGGCCGGATGGCATAATGATCTTTAGGAAAAATCGTACGGAGGTGAGCATATGACAGAGGAAATGACGATTATCAGCGGGGAGGCATACCGGACAGCCAGGGAGCTTTTGGACATTGCGGGATTGGAGAGAGGGAGTATTCTTGTGGTGGGCTGTTCCACCAGCGAGGTGGCAGGAGCCAGTATCGGCAGTTTCTCCAGTCCGGAACTGGCGGAGGTGGTATTCGGCGGAATCTACCAGGCTACGCAGGAGATGGGGGTCTGGCTGGCTGCACAGTGCTGCGAGCATTTAAACCGTGCTATTGTATTGGAGAAGGAAGCGGCGGATGCCTATGGTTATGAAGCGGTAAATGTTGTGCCCCAGCCCAAGGCGGGAGGCTCCTTTGCGACGGTTGCTTACAAAGCGTTCGAACATCCGGTGACTGTGGAGCATATCAGAGCACATGCGGGCCTGGATATCGGCGATACCTTGATCGGCATGCATTTGAAGGATGTGGCTGTACCGGTGCGGATACGGACCAAAGAAATCGGAGATGCCCATGTGGTCTGTGCCAGGACCCGTCCGAAGTTTATCGGCGGCAGCCGGGCAGTCTATGATGAAAACGCCATGTGACAGATGTGTCACATGGCGCTTATAACCCTTACTGCCTTCGAAAGAACCGGAAAGTGTCAGGAAGCCAGGCTTTCGATAAGGCCCATGATGGTCCGGACGGAATCCATCTGTCCGCTGTCGTTCATCGCGCTGCGGAAGGTTTGTCTGGAGAAATAAAGCTCGTGTACCTTATCCACCAGCAGATCAGTGGTCATGTCGTCTTCCTGAATGACAATGGAGAAGCCCTGGGCCTCAAATGATTTAGCATTGAGGAGCTGATCTCCCCGGCTGCTGGCAGCAGGGAGCGGAATCAGGATATTGGGCTTTTTCAGTGCCAGGAGCTCACAGATGGCATTGGCGCCGGCTCTGGAGATTACCACGTCCGCCATGGCGAACAGATCTTTCAGCTCGATTTTGATATATTCGAACTGTTTGTAACCCGGTGTATTCAGGAGCAGATTGTCGATTTTGTCCTTGCCGCACAGGTGGACTACCTGAAAATCCGTCAGCAGTCTGGGAAGCGCTTCCCGGACTGCTTTATTTACGTTGGCAGCACCCAGGCTGCCGCCGATGACCATGATCACAGGTTTATTCGCGCTGAACCCGCAGAGTTTGAGGCCTGCAAGCTTATTTCCCTGCGTCAGTTCCGCCCGGATGGGGGAGCCGGTGAGGACAGCCTTATCCTGGGGGAGCTGCCTGAGGGTTTCCGGAAAATTGCAGCATACTTTTCTGGCGACGGAGATGCACATCCGATTGGCAAGACCCGGCGTCATGTCAGATTCATGAATGATGCAGGGAATCCCCAGCGAGGCGCCGGCCCGAACCACCGGAACAGAGACAAATCCGCCCTTGGAAAAGATGACGTTCGGCCGGTAGGTTTTGAGGAATTTCCTTGCTTCAGCGAAGCCTTTTATAACCCGAAAAGGATCCGTAAAATTCTTCAAGTCCAGATATCTGCGAAATTTTCCGGTGGAAATTCCTATATAGGGCAATTCGAAATCACCGATCAGTTTTTTCTCAATGCCGTCATAGGAACCCATATAGGTGATCTCATAGCCGGCTTCCTTCAGAGAGGGAAGCAACGCTATGTTGGGGGTAACGTGTCCGGCGCTGCCCCCGCCTGTTAAAACAATTTTTTTCATAAACAAGCCTTTCAGATATTAAAGCATTTTTTCGAGTGCAAGGGCGAGCTGATCCGGGCAGGAAGTAGGCTTTGCGCCGCAGCGGATGCCTTTTAATCTGGAAATAGCCTCTTCCGGCTTCATTCCCTTGACCAGTGCGCTGACACCCTGCAGATTGCCGTGGCATCCCCCGGTAAATTGTACAGAGTCGATGACGCCGTCTTTCAGCCGGATGTCGATTTCCCTGGAGCAGGTGCCGTGTGTAGTGTATTTCAGTGAATCCATGGAATTCATCTCCTTTTCTTTTAGCTTATGATACATTCTAACAGATTTTACCGGATTCTGCAATGAAGGGATAGAAAATTTTATGGGGGATCGGGAAATTTTATCCGATCCGTTCTGCTTTGTCGAAAAATGAGAGAAAAATGCGATGAAAAATTCTGTTAACTTTGTATATTTCAATGTATAATATTGACACAAATACATAGTATGGCGTTGAAAAGGGAGAGGAGGCGCAGTATGTTTCGGGTGTTTCAGGAAGAAAGACTGATAACGGTCTGTATGTTTGGTTTTTTGGGAAGCAGTATTCTTCTTCGGATTTTTTTGGGATTATTGTATCGGAATATGATAAGGGAAGCGGACAATATGGCGTCCACAAAGAACAGATTGCTAAAGCAATGTAAGACAAAGTTTGCCAGCTGTTATCAGCTGGGGAACGGGGTGGCGAATATTCCTGTCTTTGTGGACAAGTTCCTGAATCGGATGTCGCTGGGACATCTGTCATTTGAGACGATATATCATTTGTCAGGGCAGCTGATGTTGTTGTCGGTAGTCTTTTCCGGGGTGGGTGTGTGTAAAAGCATTATCGGGGGACGCACAGTAGGAGATGTGCTGCCGTTTTATATCGTGAGCTTCTTCGGATTGTATATCTATTTCAGTGTCTCAACAGTGGTGGATGTGAGAGGGAAAAAGAGGGTGCTGAAAATCAACCTTGTGGATTATCTGGAGAATCATCTGTCGCCCCGGATTGAGGTTACCAGACACGACATGGAGATGCTGTACGGGGAGGCCGTGTTTGAAGAGCGTAAAGGGCCTTATGGACGCATACAGGGCGGCAGGAGCGGCAAGAGCAGGGGACGCAGGGGAGCGAGAGGGTCACAGGCCAGGCCGGAAGCAAGACGGACGGTGGAATTGATGCCCATCGGGAATCGGATGGCGGCGGGCGGAGAAGCCATGGCGAATGATTTGCAGGCGGAGACGCAGACAGCATCTCCCCGGCAGGTGACATCGGCGCCGCAGATGCAGCAGGTACAGGAAGCTTCTCCGCAGACTATGGTGCAGGATCCGGCGGAACAATTGGTACAGGAATCGGAAACGGCATTTGTCCCGCAGGAATTCCAGTCCCTGGCTCAGACGCCGCTGCAGCAGCCTATGCCTCAGAGCGACTTGCCGGATGATGCCGCAGTTACGGAAGAAGAGTTGGAAGCCCTGTTGAAAGAATTTCTGACCTCATAGAAGAGATTTAGAAGAGGTTTTTGTGATAAGTTTTCTTCTAAGACTTGAATTTGCCTGCCTTTTTTGATACACTAAAGGCAATCGCTTTACCGAGAAGAGCTCGTGGAGTATTCCGCGGGCTTTTCCAGTATGCAGGAAGAAGTTGTATAAGGAATGGTGCAGAAAGCGGAGAATTACCGGCAGAGAGAAGGAGTTTGAAAATGAAAATTGTTATTTTGGAGAGAAGCAGTGTGGGAGAGGATGTGTCTGTGGACTGCATCGGAAAGCTTGGGGATTTGACCATATATGACAATACTGTCAGAGTTGAGGAAGTACAGGAGAGAGTAAAAGATGCAGATATCATTATTGCCAATAAATCGCCTTTGCGGGAAGAAACGCTGAAGGATGCACCTGATGTAAAATTGATTTGCGAGTTTGCTACTGGGTATGACAATTGCGATCTGGCATATTGCACTTCCCGTGGTATCAAGGTAGCGAATGTACGAGATTACTGCACGGCTATGGTGGCACAGCATACCTTTACGTTGGCGTTGGCGTTAAGTCAGAAGCTTTTCTATTATGACGAGTATGTCAAGTCAGGAGAATACAGCACCCAGAGCCGATTCTCGCATTTTGATCTTCCATTTTACGAGCTGGAGGGCAAGACCTGGGGCATCATTGGGATGGGAAATATCGGCAGGCGGGTGGCAAAAATTGCGACAGCATTTGGATGCCGTGTGATTTTTTATTCTATCACAGGCAGGAGCAATTACAGGGAATATCCGCAGGTTAATAAGGAAACACTGCTTAGAGAGAGCGACTTTGTGTCTCTGCACTGTCCGCTCAGCGATTTGAGCAGGAACTTTATCGACAGGGATGCCTTGAAGAAAATGAAGAAGGATGCCGTTTTGGTGAATGTGGCCAGAGGCGGCGTGGTGAATAATGCCGATTTGTATGAAGCGCTGGAGGCCGGAGAGATTGCCGGGGCCGGTCTGGACGTGGTGGAAAAGGAGCCACTGGAAACAGGGAATCCGCTGAGCCGTCTGAAGGATAGCAACCGTCTCATTATCACGCCCCATCTGGCCTGGGCAAGCGTGGAGGCCCGCAGGCGCTGTGTGGAGGAGGCCTGCCTGAATATTGCGGCTTTTCTGCGGGGAGAAGAGAGGAATATCGTAAATCCTTGACAGGGGCAGAAATTCGTGATACAACTCTGGGATAGGGGCGTGCAGGAACGGACAAGGGTGCGGACGGCAGAGAGCGCCTCTTTCAAAGCAGAGGAATCGGAGGAGACAAATGATAGAAAAAGGGAAAGCGATCTATAAGAAATATGAAGAAATCATCGTATATCTGATTGTAGGCGTCCTGACCACCATTGTAGCCTGGGCGGCTAAATTCATTGCAAATGCGGTATTGTTTGACAATACCATGTATCCCACGCCCTTTGAAAATACAGTGCTCAGTACCATCAACTGGGCAGCAGGCGTCACATTTGCCTATTTTACCAACAGGAGATTCGTATTCAAAAGCAAAGAGCCCATGAGGAAGGAAGCACCCAAATTTGTGCTGTCCAGGGTCTCAACCTGGATTCTGGACATTGTGGTGATGCAAGTGCTGACAGCAGTGAATATCAACCTGATTGTGGCCAGCGTGATATCGGCGGTGCTGGTAACCATCGCAAATTATGTGTTCAGCAAGCTTTTTGTGTTTAACAAGAAGAAAGAAAGTAATATAAAACAGCCATAAACAGAGTGTGAAAAGGGGATTGTGCCTAAGGCAGAATCCCCTTTACCATTTCTTTTACCAGTGCGGCGGAATGTTTGGCAGCAGCTGCTTCGAAAGTGGGATAATCCATTTCTGCACTGTCGTCTGCCTTGTCTGAGATGGCGCGGATGATAACAAAGGGAATGCTGTTCAGATAGGCGCCATGGGCGACGGATGCCCCTTCCATCTCAGCGCAGTCTCCCTGAAATTGTGAAATCAGGCGTTCTTTTACCTCTTTGTTGGAAATGAACTGGTCCCCGCTGACAACACGGCCTGACATGACATGAATGTCAGGGTTTACCTTTTTACAGGCTCCTATAGCCAGAGCTACAAGATGCTCATCCGCCTGAAATTCGCGAAAGCCTATCTGGGGAACTTCTCCCAGTTGATATCCGAAGACTCTGACATCCATGTCATGATGAATTGCATCTTTTGAGACCAAAATATCACCAATGTCCAGCCGGGCATTCAGGGAACCGGCGACGCCGGTATTGATGACATGGCTGATCCGGAACTCATCTGCAAGAATCTGTACACAGAGAGCGGCGTTTACCTTGCCGATTCCGCAGCGGACAATAACTACAGGAACATCGTCTAATGTGCCTTCATGAAAATCCATTCCTGCTTTACGGATAATTGCATTAAGGTTCATTTCTTTTTTCAGTTGTTCTACTTCCAGTTCCATCGCACCGATAATACCTATTTTGACCATATTTTCCTCGATTCTATATGTTTTATTTCCAACGGACAATGAGCAGGCGGATGCGCAGGCATTGGCTTAAGGATGTCCGGGGATTTGATTGCTGCGGCAATGCGCTGGCCGATGCTTAAGCAGGATAAATCAACCGGCTGTCGTCGATGCCGTACAGTACCTGTTCCAGATAGCGGTTAGCCAGATAATTCGCCATAGGCAGATTCATATCCAGATAGTTCCCGCAATCCATAGGGGAAGCGCCGGGAACTTCATCCTTGTAATCCCGGATGAATTCATACATCTGCCGTATCAGGGGAACGATGTCTGCGGAGGCATAATCGCCGGCTAACAGCAGATAAAATCCTGTACGGCAGCCCATGGGACCGAAATAGATAACCTGGTCTTTGAATTCGGGGTGGTTGCGCAGGAAGGTAGCCCCCAGATGTTCGATGGTGTGTACTTCCGCGGTATTCATGACAGGTTCCTCGTTGGGGCTTGTCATACGCAGATCAAAGGTAGTGATGGTTTCATTGCCCACTTTATCCTTGCGGGATACATAGATACCGGGCTGGAGCCGGATATGGTCTATGGTGAAGCTGGTGATTTTTTCCATAAGCGTGTTTTCCCTTCTATGAATTTGGAGTTGCCGGACAACTCTATTTTATTGTATTTGCTGGGCCGGGAAATGTCAAGATTCAGGAGACAAGATTCGGAGGACAAGATTCGAAAGGAAGGAAAAAGATTGAAAGTAAATCGCTTCTTTGCTATAATCTTGTCACAGGCAGCAGCTGTGGGGAGACACTTACAGTGATATGGATTATTTAGGAGGCGTAGTTATGAATCCCATGTCAATCATGAAATTAATGAGTGCAAAGAATCAGTTTACGGAGAATCATCCCAAATTTGAGGCATTTTTAAAGGCTGTTTTTTTCAGAAAAATAGAAGAAGGAACGGTGATCGAAGTCTCAGTCACCAGGCCGGGAGAGCAACCGGTGACTACTAATATAAAGGTGCAGCGCTCGGATCTGGATCTGCTGGAAGAGTTGAAGGGGTTGATGAAATGATCTTGAAGAAGGTGATGAAGAAATTACCGGGGTTGCTGGCGTTGCTAGGAATGACGATTTTTGTGTTCCTGGGGGTGATATCCTGCCTGTCTACCCGGAGAATGTATACGGGATCGGAGAGCCTGTATTGGAAATGGGATCATGTCCTGGGTAAACTTCTGTTCGGGGGCGTTCTGATTATGCTCTGGCTGTTGATCGGCAAGGCAGAGTCCTGGCTTACAGACAGGCGAATGTTTCTGGCGGCAATTCTGGTATCCTGTATGGTGACTGTATTTTGTATCGCGCTCACATGGGGAGCCCGGAGTGAACCGGATGCAGACCAGTGGTATGTTTATGTGGCGGCGGAGGGGCTGTTCCGGAAAGATTATACGAATCTGCAGAATTATGTATATTATATGGTGTTTCCGCATCAGCTGGGGCTGGCGAAGCTGTATGCTACAATAGCATGGACGGTGGGAAGCATCAGCTATGAGATACTGCGGTTTGTGCAGGCTTTCTGTGCAGGTTTTAGTGTGTTTTTTCTGTTTCTTATTACCAGAGAACGATTTAAGAGTGTGAGAGCGGAGTGCATTTGTCTGCTATGCTGCGGGGCTTTTGTGCCCCTGGCCTTATACACCCAGTTCCTTTATGGAGAGAGTATCGGCGTGAGTATGGTGTTGGGAAGTATCTGGTTTTATCTGCTGGGGAACAGACAGGATCTAGGCAGACGGCATGTAAGGGGGTGTTCCGAAATAACTTGTGAGGATTTAGCAGGGAGTTCTGTACCGAATTCAAATTTCGGCAATTGCAAATCACAAGTTATTTCTGCACAATTCCTAAGGATTTTGTATTGGGGCCTGGCGATTATCGCGTTTGGAATTGCCTATCTTCTGCGTCCGGCTTTGGTTGTAGCATGGATTGCAATGGCATTGATTCAGGCAGCCTGGTGCCTGCGTAATAAAAAGCTGTTACCCATGCTTGGTATTGTACTTATGCTGACAGCAGGAGTTGGGGGACAGAAAGCGGTATTGGGAAATGTAGGAAAGACGGCAGGAGTTGTGGTGGACAATGCGATACCGCTGGCGTTTCTGTCCACGGCCATGGGCATGCAGGATTATGATCCTTTCGGCTATGGCGCAGGATCTTATAATGGATATGGATGGAACACATTTGCCGAAACAGGCTGGGATCAGGAGGAATCCGTCAGGAGAGCTCTGCAGGATATGAAGAGAACGCTTTATCAGTGGATACATCATCCGTCCGTTATGTGCACGCATATTTTTGAGAAAGTTCTGAACCAGTGGACAGAGCCGGCATACGGTGCATTTACCATGACATGTAAGATGGAAGATCCTGACGCATGGGTGGAGGACTTATATTATAATGATCTGCATGAATTTGTCTATGCATTGCTGGATTGCATTCAGACATTTTGTTATTTTTCGCTGGCAACGTGGTTTTGGCATCTTTTCAGAGCCGGAAGGCGGGGGAGGGAGACTGCTCCGCAGGATTATCTGATCGGCCTGATTTTGATTGGGGAGTTCTTTTTCAGCATCCTGTGGGAGGCAAAAAGCCGGTATGTATTTCCCTATATGGTTATCATTATTCCCTGTGCCGCCGGGAGTTTTTCCTGCTTTTGTCATCGGATGACGACGCTGCTGCGGCAGAGATTGCGATGGTTTTGAGGAAGATTCGATTTACCTGGTGTTGCGCGAAGACTTTCCAATAGTGTCCTATACAGAAGACAAGGGCATTTGTGGGGGCGGAAGGAAGAGACAAAACCGGAACGGGAGATTTTAGTATGATATATTTATCCAATTTTTCTTTCCCTGATATCGAATTGGAATACAGCTTTCTGATGGGGATCAAAAGGACATGCTATGATACGTTTTACCCTTTTCAGGTATTGTCTAAACATGGCCTCAGGATGCTGGATTTTGAACCGATTACCATTCTGTACGGCGGGAATGGTTCAGGAAAAACTACTGCACTGAATATAATTGCTGAAAAGATTAACTTGAAACGGGAAAGCGTCTATAACAGGTCGAATTTTTTTGAAGACTATACGTCAATGTGCCATTATGAGACGCAGATGCCGATTCCGGCAAAAAGCCGCATCATTACCAGCGATGATGTGTTTGATTTTGTCTTAAATTTAAGGTGCCTGAATGACGGCATCAGCAATAAGCGTGAAGAGTTGTTTGAGGAATATCTGGAGAGCAAATACTCCCATTTCCAGATGAAGTCCCTGGATGACTATGAGCAGCTGAAGAAAAGCTATATGGCTCATACAAAGACGCAGTCAAAATATGTCAGGAACAATGTGATGGATAATGTGAGGGAGCATTCCAACGGCGAAAGCGCGTTTCTGTATTTCTCCGAGAAGATTCAGGAAAACGGGCTGTATCTGCTGGACGAGCCTGAGAACAGCCTGTCGCCGCTACGGCAGCAGGAGCTGACAAAGTTTCTGGAGGATTCCGCAAGGTTTTTTGGATGCCAGTTTATCATATCCACGCATTCGCCGTTTCTGCTGGCTATGCGAGGCACCAGAATTTACGACATGGACGAGGAGCCGGTGGATGTGAAAAGGTGGACGCAGCTGCCTGGCATAAGAACCTATTTTGATTTTTTTAAAAAGCATGAAGGGGAGTTCCTGGTTTAAGGTGAATATAGGAGGGACAGGGAAATTTTTAAATTGTGGGCTGCGATAAACAGATTCTGAGGAATAAAAAGGACTGACACCCTTTCAGAAAACCGCTGAAAACGATATCAGTCCTTTTATCGTCGTGCGCCTGGCGGCGCATGTTTCTAAACCTGTTGCTTAATTGTAGTTATCAATGCAAGGCTGGAACATGCTCTTGTTCACGCCGCAGAGAGGGCAGCACCAGTCATCGGGAAGATCCTCAAATGCAGTGCCGGGAGCAATACCGTGCTCGGGATCACCTTTCTCAGGATCATAGGTATAGCCGCAAGGATTACAAAAATATTTCTGCATGATAAATAATCTCCTTTCTGATTACATTCTGAACAATTTATATCTCTTTAACAAATTTGTAGTTTAACCGAAGTATCTCTTTAACAGACCTTCGAATGCCGAGGCATTCGCATTAACCGAAATATCTCTTTAACAGACCTTCGAATGCCTTTCCGTGTCTGGCCTCGTCTCTCGCCATCTCGTGTACAGTATCATGAATGGCATCCAGGTTGGCGGCCTTTGCCCTCTTGGCAAGATCAAATTTGCCGGCGGTAGCACCGTTCTCTGCAGCGACTCTCATCTCCAGGTTCTTCTTGGTGGAATCGGTAACAACCTCACCCAAAAGCTCTGCGAATTTTGCAGCATGCTCAGCCTCTTCGTAAGCAGCCTTCTCCCAGTACAGGCCGATCTCAGGATAGCCTTCTCTGTGAGCTACTCTAGCCATTGCCAGATACATACCTACCTCGGAGCACTCTCCTTCAAAGTTGGCACGAAGATCCTTGATAATATCCTCGGAAACACCCTGTGCAACGCCTACAACATGCTCCGCAGCCCAGGTTTTCTCTCCGGCCTGAACGGTAAATTTCTCAGCAGGGGCATGGCAGATAGGGCATTCAGCCGGTGCTGCATCTCCTTCGTGAACATAACCGCATACTTGACATACGTACTTCATAATCTTGTCTCCTTTTTATATAAATTTTTGGATAACCCAAGTCAGGAACGGGACTTAATACATTTGCCGCACATACCGTAAAAATAGGTTCTGTGGCCGATGATCTGTCCCTCAAAATTGGCTGCCGCCGCGGAGGTAATAGATTCGATGCTGTCCATTTCCAGATCGATCACGCTGCCGCATTCCATACAGACAAAATGATAATGAGGAGAAGTATCGGCATCAAAATGATCTATGCCGTCTCCCACATTGAGCCGATTGATCTCTCCCTCACCGGCAAGAAGCGTCAGATTGCGATACACAGTACCCAGACTGATATTCGGATTCTGGCTCCGAACATTCCTGTAAATGACATCCGCAGTGGGATGATCCTTTCTGGTCATCAGGAATTCCTTTATCGCTTCTCGCTGCTTACTAAACTTTCGTGCAGCCATGTGACACCTCTTTGCAAATTAAGAATGATTACTGTTTTATTATAACGATTCTTTTTAATTTGTCAACAGGTATCAAAAATTTTTTACACAATAATCCGGTCTAATCTTCCGGTCAGTCCGGTCAGGATTTCATGGGTGATGGTGCCGCACCTGTCGGCAATTTGACAGGCGGTTATTTCGACAGTTCCTGACCTGCCGATGATAACGGCGGCATCGCCCCGGCGCACATCGGGAATATCGCTGATATCGATAATCGTCTGATCCATGCAGATCCTGCCGATGATCGGCGCCGGACGGCCATTGAGCAGCATGGCGCCTTTCCCGTTGGAAAGCTCCCGGGGCAGTCCGTCCGCATAACCGATGGAGACAGCGGCAATCCGCATATCCCGTTCGGCGGTATAGGTAATTCCGTACCCCACGGATTCCCCTGCATACAGAGGACGGATCGAGGTTATTCTTGCCTTCAGCGAGAGTACGGGCCACAGGTAATCTTTCCAGACATTCTGGTCATTCTGGTTGCTCAGGACTCCATAGAGAGCGATGCCGGGACGCACATATTCGGCGGCAAGGCTGCGGGGATCAGGCCTGGGCTCACTGTCAGCGGCGCAGGCTTCCGGGACGTTCGGATCGATGTTGTCTTGCAGCAGATTTAATATCCCATAGCTTGCCAGCAGGTGAAGACCATGGCAGGGATATCCCTGTGCCTTCAAAATATCCACTACCTGATAAAAAGCACGGATCTGGCTGTATGTAAAAGCCTTATGATCCGGATGGGGAGAATCACTGGCACACAGATGGGTGAAGAGGCCGTCTACCTTTAGATTTTCCATCTGGTACACACGGATGATTTCTTCTATATTTTCACAACGGATTCCCACGCGGTGCATGCCGGTATCGAGACCGATATGCACATGGATTTCTTCCTCGAACTGATTCAGCTCCTGGGCATAGGGATAATCGATGACGGTCTGGGTCAGCCGATAGCGGCGCAGTCTCGGAAAATCTGCCGGAGGCGTATAGCCCAGTATGAGGATCTCCCCTTCTATGCCGGCTTCCCGCAGTGCGACTCCCTCACAGGCACAGGCTACACAGAATGCATCCACTCCCAGATCATTGAGTAGCCGGGAGGTGATGACTGCGCCATGGCCATAAGCTTCTGCTTTTACCGCGGGCATCAGACGGCAATACCCGGGCAGACGTGAACGGAAAAACGCAACATTATGTGCCAGCGCATCTGCATCGATTTCAATCCAGGCCCGGGAGGAGTCCGGGTTTTCCGGAAATGTCAGTTTATCACGGACCAAGGCCGCATCCGGAATCAGAGCACTTTCTTCGCCCCAGTTTTCATAAGAATCTTGATGTTCCAAATCTTGCATAGCTTCAACCTCCTGCATTTCTGCTTTCTGAGATAAATCATATTCCGGATCCTCTTCCATATAGACGTCTTCGGGTAAGGGGGAGGGCTTTTTCGGCTTTTTCCGTTTTCCGGTGATTTGCCCGGCTTCCGCTCCGTGGTGAAGCCGCGAAGAGAGAGAAAGCTTCTTTTGGATAAAAGTGATCAAAAACCCGGCTGCAACAGACAGAATTGCCACGGCGAGGTAATGAACTATACTGTTTTCCACCAGAAGAGCAGTCAGTTTCAGCGGTTTGGCGATCCCGCGGACGGCTACGATAACGGCGGGATGCAGTATATAAATCCAGGCGGACGCGGTCCGCAGCTCTTTGCGGGAACCGCTCCGGGGAAGGAGAAGACAGCGGTAGAGAAAGAACATGACAGGAACCAGGGCAAGGTACATGCTGTCGTGGCGCTGCAGTTCAAAATGGCGCAATATAAAAGCTTCTCCTACAAGGATGATAAAGAAACAGGCCAGGGAAACAATATCGGACACCAAAACACCGGAGTCTGCCTGTTCGGAGTCTGCAGTTTTGGACGCCCATATCCCCAGTACCAGAAACAACGGCGCCAGAAACAGGCCGTTGCGTGTATAGGAGAAGAAACGGAATCCAAATTCATATACTGCGTTCAACGCGGGAATATTCCGGATCAGGGCGAAATAACTGTCACCGAACAGGCCGATGAGATACAGAACGGCGCAGGCAACCGTCATACCGCGCAGCTTCAGGCGCAGGCTCATCAGCCGTACCAACAGTATTCCCAGAATACATGCCGGGAAATACCACAGATGATAAAAGGTGCCGTCAAATAAAAGCATACGGAATACCAGCCCGGCATTCAGAGCTTTATAATGTCCCGCATAGATCCCGACAGGCAGATACAGGATAATGCAAAACAGATAGAGCAGTATTGTTTTCAATAAATATTTATGAAATCGGGCAGTGGATTTGACCGATGGGGTCAAAAAACCGGCCGCCACAAACTGTCCGGTAACCATAAAGAAGAAGGGAACGGCGGTCCTTGCAAGTATCCTGGTCAGAAAAAAATCAGCCCCCTCGCTGACGGAAGCGAGGGGTGAAGTATGGATTGCAACTACAAGAAGCGCAGCAATGATACGAAATCGGTCAAGGCCACCGTAATTTTGTCTGGTATGCATCTGTTTTCCTCCTATTATAGTTCCGTATCTGTCCCGCCCAGCACCCGGACATGGGCAGAGAATTTCCGACCGTGAAAAGAATGCGTCCGCAAATCCTCTGGGGTGCCGTGCGGGACAGACGTTGCTTTCATTTAGCTCTTGACATTTCTTAGCTGGACTGTTTTGCTGCTACCGCTCCTCAAGAGCCAATTCCAGAATCCTGGTGAGGACCCAGGAGAAGGAATGCCCGGCGGCTTTCATCATACCGGGATAACGGCTGTGTTCTGTGAATCCCGGTATGGTATTGACCTCATTGAATACAATATCGCCCTCTGGGGTGAGGAACATATCTACACGGGCAAAGCAGCGGCAGTCCAGGGCGAGATAGATCCGCTTTGCAGTTTCCTTGATTTCTTCCGCTTTGGCCCCGTCGATTCTGGCAGGTACATGGATGGAGGAGGTCTTCAGGGTATATTTTTCCGTAAAGTCAAAGAAACCGCCGGAAAGTTCGATTTCATCCACTTCTCCGGTGATGGGTTCCCGATTGCCCAGCACGGCACAGCCGACTTCAAAGCCCTCGATATTTTCCTCCAGGAGAACCTGAGAATCATATTGGAAGGCAAGAGAGAGCGCTTCGGACAAATACTCCGGCTGAGGCACTTTGGTGACGCCATAGGAGGAACCTGCCTTTACCGGCTTGACATAAAGGGGGTAGCCTAATTTCTCTGCGAAAGCTTTGGCAGAGGCAGGCTCATAGCCTTTTTCAAGAACCATATGTCTGGGGACACGGATTCCTTCCAGGCTTACCAGCCTGTGGGCCCGGTCTTTGTCCATACCAAGGGCGGAGGAGAGGGTACCGCAGCCGGCGATGGGGATTCCCGTCAGTTCCAGCAGCCCCTGCAGGGTACCGTCCTCCCCATTGCCTCCGTGAAGTACCGGGAATGCAATGTCTATGGGGATATAGTCGATGCCGCTCTCTTTCAGCAGAAGGAGCCTGTGGTCTCCGCGGTTGGGGGAGAGCACTGCCGGGGTGCAGTCCGCGGGATTACACCAGCTGTCATTGAGCAGCTTGTCCACCGGTCCGGCGTAATGGTACCAGGCGCCTTTCGCGGTGATACCGATGAGAATGGGATTGTATTTCTCCCGGTCCAGATTCAGGATGACGCCGGACGCAGAAGATAATGATACACTATATTCGGGAGAACAGCCTCCGAAGAAAACCGCAACATTCCATTTTTTCATAATTAATAAAATTCCTTTCCTGCATTTCTTTTCGCCCTTTTATCCTACAACTAAAGGGACAAAAAGTAAAGAGCAGGAAGGTAAATTTTTCCTTAAGAAAAGCCTATATTTAAGAGATTTTTTATGATATTTTCGCCTTATTTTACACATTCAGGGGGAGGATATGGTATAATGTTGACACAGAAGGGCATTGTGTCAACTTCTGATTCCATGTGCGCAGGGGCGCATGGAATGTGGTATAATATTTTTATTCGCGGCAGGAAACGGCCACAGAAGAACTGATTCCTGGAGAGAAATGTAGAAATGGCCGGAGGGACAGGGAATGAAATTCAGAACGAGACTGCGTGTTACCTTTGTGATCGTGATTGCTTTGCCATTGGTGCTGACGGCGATGGCCTTTTGCGGGATTGGGCTGTATCTGCTGAACATCCAGAAAGGCTTTCCCATTGTGGAGCTGGACTATACTGCCATGAGCGAGAATATGCGGGAAGTGGTGGGAGCTACAAACGGAGCCTATCTGCGTCTGAAGGCGCAGATCGAGAAGGATCCTTCCATGCTGGCGGACACAGCATATCTGGACAAGGTTAATTCACAGATCAGAGAGAAAACTACGTATATTATTGTGCGAAAAGACGACGAGCTCTATTATACTGGGAACAGAGAAGCGGCGGAGGCGATTTTTCCCAAACTTCCCGAGTATGGGGAGCTGGATATGGGGGAAGACTCCGGTATTTATTATGACAACCTGGACAAATTTGTCAAGCAGCTGGATTTCCGATTTCCGGATGGCAGCGAAGGAAGCGCCTTTGTGGTGACCAAGATGAATTCTCTGATTTCCAGGAAGCTGCTGGTGGATATGTTTGTGGCAATTTTCCTGATCTTGATTTTCACGGGGCTGATGCTGACAAGGTGGATTCATAAGGGGGTGTTCGATCCCATCAACGAGCTGAATGTAGCCATGCGCAAGATTAAAGAAGGGAATTTTGAGTATGTCCTGCAGACGGATGCGAAGGGAGAGATCGGAGATCTGTACCGAAATTATGAGGACATGCGTCTTCGGCTGAAGGAAAGCACAGAGGAGAATCGGGAGTCAGAGAAACAAAACCGTGAGCTTGTCAGCAATATATCCCACGATCTGAAGACGCCCATTACCGCTATTAAGGGGTATGTGGAAGGGATCATGGACGGTGTGGCAGACACGCCGGAGAAGATGGATAA
This sequence comes from uncultured Acetatifactor sp., assembly GCA_910584865.1. GTDB lineage: Bacteria > Bacillota > Clostridia > Lachnospirales > Lachnospiraceae > Acetatifactor. The sequence continues at coordinate 65,159 of CAJUCE010000023.1, read as the reverse complement.
ATATATTAAGACAATCTATAACAAAGCCAACGACATGGAGCGGCTGATCAATGAGCTGACATATTATTCCGGTATTGACAATAACAGGATACCGTATAATTTTCACCGTATTAATGTGGCGGATTATTTTGGGGACTGTATTGAAGAAGTGGGCCTGGATCTGGAACAGAAGAACATCGAACTGAATTATTCCAATCTGGCCAGTCCGGATACGGTTGTCATTGCCGATCCAGAGCAGATGAAAAAGGTGATTAACAATATTATCAGCAACAGTGTAAAATATATGGATAAGCCCCATGGCGTAATCGATATACGCATTCTGGATGAGACGGATTCCATCCGTATTGAGATTGGAGACAACGGAAAGGGCATCGCCCAGAAAGATCTGCCCAAGGTATTTGAACGTTTTTACCGTACCGACGCTTCCCGGAATTCCGCACAGGGCGGCAGCGGCATCGGCTTGTCTATCGTAAGGAAGATTATTGAGGATCACGGCGGTTATATCTGGGCTACCAGCAAAGAAGGGGAAGGTACCTGTATGCATTTTGTGCTGAGAAAATATATTGAGCTTCAGGATGCGGAGTGACAGGCAAAAGATGAAAAGCGGGCAGTGGCACATAACAGGCGGGGAAATGAATTAAAATAAGGGAAGAGAGCGCAGGAAAGAAAGGCGGGGTAATTTGTATGAGCAGGATTCTGATTATTGAAGATGAGGTGGCTATTGCGGATCTGGAGAAAGATTATCTGGAATTGAGCGATTTTCAGGTGGATATCTGCAATACCGGCGATGAAGGGCTGAATATGGCATTGAGCGGCGAATACAATCTGGTGATACTGGACTTGATGCTGCCGGGAATGGACGGGTTCGAAGTATGTCGGAAGATTCGGGAGGAGAAGAATATTCCCATCCTGATGGTTTCTGCCAAGAAGGACGATATCGACAAGATCAGGGGGTTGGGTCTGGGCGCAGACGACTATATGACGAAGCCCTTCAGCCCCAGTGAGTTGGTGGCCCGGGTGAAAGCTCATATGGCGAGATACGAGCGTCTGGTAGGAACGAATCAAAAGCCTCAGAATGATATTGTGGAGATCAGGGGCATCCGCATCGATAAGACGGCACGCCGTGTCTATATCAACGGCGAAGAGAGGACTTTTACCACAAAGGAATTTGACCTGCTGACTTTTCTGGCGGAGAATCCGAACCATGTCTATACCAAGGAGGAGCTGTTTCGGGAGATCTGGGATATGGACTCTATCGGAGATATCGCAACGGTGACGGTGCATATTAAGAAGATCCGCGAGAAAATAGAGAAGGATACCGCCAAGCCCCAGTATATTGAGACGATATGGGGAGTGGGGTACCGGTTTAAGGTGTGAGATAATTCTTAATATATAGTGTGCGGGTCCGGAAGTTTGTGAAGCGTACCCTTTTGCACCATGTTAGGCAGCGTTTTCAGGCGGCTTTCATTTCCGGCGGGGAATGGAGGCCGTCCGGCAGAAGAGGGCGCTGCGTCTGTCTTGTTCAGGGTTATCAATTGATGTCTGTCTTGCATTTCCGAAAATACTACTGTATAATGTCCATAGTTCCTGAATCATTTTTCCCGACAGGAGGTTTTCATGAAGAAAGACCTGTGTAAGAATAAATCAGGCTGCTATGCGGATATTTTATACTATGTACTTTCCTTTTGCATTCCGGTAGCGGGCATGCTGTTAATCTTAAAATCCCGCGGATTTTATCCTTTTAAAGAAGATACGCTTTTTGTACTGGATATGCATGACCAGTTTATGGAGTTTTATGCTTCCCTCCGTTATATTTTGGGAGGGGATAATTCTGTCTTCTATTCCTGGGCCAGGTCTCTTGGTGGAAGCTATATCGGACTGTATGCCTATTATCTGGCGAATCCCCTGTCATGGATCACGGTGCTGTTTCCGCTGGAGAAGTTTCATGCGGCGATTCTTACGCTGACCTTGCTGAAAATAGGATGCTGCGGCCTGACCTTTTCCGTATTTGCTTCTTATCTGTGGAAGCGGCATTTTCAAGGTGCGGAAGAGACCTCCGGATACGGCGGGAGTATGTGGTATCGTTTTCTCCTGGTTCCCTTTGCAGTAAGCTATGCATTGATTTCCTATAATATTATATTTTCTTCCTGCCTGATGTGGATCGACGGAGTCATCATGCTTCCTCTGATTCTATTGGGGGTTGAGAAGATTCTGGAAGGCAGGAAAGGGGGATGGTATCTTATATCCTTTGCGGCAGCCTGCGTGTTTAATTATTATACCGCTTATATGGCAGGACTGTTTGCAGCTTTGTACTTTGTATTCCGAGTGGCTGTACTGATATCCGGCAAGACCTGGAAGGCCTGTTTGACTGCGGCAGTCCGGTTTGCCGCGGCGACTTTTCTGGCGGCGGGTCTGGCGGCGCCGCTGCTGGTTCCTACTATTCTGGATCTGTCTTCCGGAAAATTCGTGACAGAACAGAATTTTGCGGAGAAGTATATCAATTTTCATTTCTTTACCTTGTTTGGCCAGTTTAAAAACGGGGCCTACAGCGGGATCCTTCCCATCTATGACGACGCGGTGAATATGCCCAATATCTATTGCGGATATGCCGCGCTGGCGCTGGCGGTGATTTTCTTCCTGCTCCGGAAAATCTCTCTTCGGGAGAAGCTGGCAGCAGGGGGATTGTTTCTGGTGCTGTTGGGCAGTTTCTACTTTGTGCCGATGAATCTGGTCTGGCATGGAATGGCATATCCGAACAGTTATCTGTATCGATACTCTTTTGTGTTGAGCTTTTATCTGCTGTATCTGGCGGTGCGGGCACTTTGTGCCATGCCCTTGGGGAAGATTCCTACTCTGTGGCAGAGGCGGCCTGTATTCGAATGTGTGGCAGTCCTTATGATGGGCGTGATTGCCCTGGACATGGGCCTGAACGGACGTGCGCTGTTTTACGCATTGCAGGATGAATTCAGCTATGACGATGTAAGCGAGTACACGGAGTATCTTTCCGGAACACAGCCTCTGACAGAGGATATCAGAGAACGGGACAGGGGCTTTTACAGAGTGAATCAGGGATATGAATATTCGAAAAATGACGCCATGCTGCTTGGGTATAACGGTATGTCCCATTATTCCTCTACCTTCAATGCAGCTGTGAATGAGCTGACGCTGCGCCTGGGAATGGCACAGGACTGGTTTTATAATACCGGGTATGGCTCCACGCCCCTTACGGACAGTCTTCTTGCCGTGAAGTATATTCTGGAGGACGGGGGGGTTCCGGATTTTTATACCAGATTGAAAGAGACAGAACAGGGAAAGACTTCCTATTATAATGAAAATGCTTTGGCAATTGTATATAGCGCACCCTTTCCGGACAGAGAGCTTGTGATAGAGGAAGATAGTCCTTTTGAAAATCAAAATACAATGCTCAACAAAATCGCAGGGACGGCAGAGGAATATTTTACGGCGGTGGAATATACAAAAGAAGGGGACGAGGGCGGCTGGTCCTACATGTTCCGGGCAGAGACGGAGGAACCGGTATATCTCTATATGCATACCACCGGTTATTCCCATGCGGACGTACTTGTAAACGGAGAGAAGGCAGGGCAATATTTCACGTCGGAGAGCAGATGTATTCTCTATCTGGGAAGCTTTGAGCCGGGGCAGCAGGTGAGAGTGGATGTGATCCCGTCCAGAGCGGTCCAGATGACAGGAGAGGAGATTTACAGACTGCAGGAGGGGCTGCTGGAGGATACCCTTCGGAAGCTGCAAAGCGGCAATATGCAGATTGACAGTCACGGAGGCGGAAGGCTGGAAGGAACGATAGAGGTTGCGGAAGGGAGCAGCATTTTGACATCGATTCCCTATGATGCCGGGTGGAAGGTGAAAATAGACGGGAAGAAGGTTCCTGTGGAGACTTATGCGGATACTTTCATTATGGTGGAGGCAGAACCGGGAAAACATTCTGTTTCGTTGGTCTATGCGGCTCCCGGGATGGAAGCGGGACTGGTTATTTTCGCCGCGGCTCTGCTGTTAAGTATTTTCTGGTTCCGTAAGCGGAAAGTAAAGGCAAATAGGTAAAACCGGGAGAGACCATAGGGAAGGCAGGACAGGGGATGGAAGCATTGGAAGGAGTACGGATGTTGCCGGAGCAGTTCCTTAAGCGGATGCAGGAATTGTTGGGGACAGAATATGCTGCCTTTGTGGAGGCTATGGAGAAAGAGCGGCATCAGGCTTTGCGGCTGAATCCGCTGAAGATCGGAGCGGAGGGAATCAGTGCGGCCAGACGGTTCGGAGGGGCCGACACAGGGCGGGCAGCAGTATTTGCCCATCTTACGAAGGTACCCTGGGCGGCGGACGGGTATTATTATGAGGCGACAGATCAGCCGGGGAAGCATCCGTTTCACGAGGCGGGGTTGTACTATATTCAGGAACCCAGCGCCATGGTGCCCGCGGAGCTGCTTGGGGTGCAGCCGGGGGAGAGAGTGCTGGATCTGTGTGCCGCTCCCGGCGGAAAGAGTACGCAGATTGCAGCCGGGCTGGGGGGAAGAGGGCTCCTTTTCTGCAATGAAATCCACCCTGCCAGGGCCAGGATTCTGTCGGAGAATATAGAGCGGATGGGAATCGGCAATGCCTGTGTCACTAATGAGACACCGGAGCGTCTGGCGGAACGGTTTGAAGGATTTTTTGACAGGATTCTGGTAGACGCGCCCTGCTCGGGAGAAGGGATGTTCCGCAAAAATGAAGCAGCCTGCGGGGAATGGAGTCTGGAAAATATAAAGCTGTGCGCACAGAGACAGGATGCGATCCTGGATTGCGGGGCACGGATGCTTCGTCCGGGAGGACGGCTGGTGTATTCCACCTGTACTTTTGCACCGGAGGAGAATGAGGGCAGTATCTGCAGATTTCTGAAGCGGCATGAAGACTTTGCGCTGCTGCCTGTGGATAAGGAGCGCCTGGGGCTGAAGGGATGTGACGGCCGTCCCGGGTTTGCGGCAGAGCCGGCGGCCGGCCTGGAGGAGACCGTGAGAATCTGGCCTCACAAAATAGACGGAGAGGGACATTTCGCGGCAGTGCTTTGGAGGAAAGGGAATCTGCCGGGAGACAGGAACGGCGGGGAAGCACCGGGAGGCATCCGGGAGAGGGCGGCGGAGGAGCTGACAGAATTTTGCAGGAGCCAGCTGCGCCTGCCGGTGAGCTCTCATGGTGGAGAGGGGATCTATGCCGGGATTGGCATGGCTGTCGGAATGGAAGAAACAGTAAGGGCTGCCTGGTTTGGAGAGAATCTGTATCTGGTTGCAGCGGATCTGCCGACTTTGAAAGGATTGAAGGTACTTCGGCCGGGGCTGCAGCTGGGGACGTTTAAGAAGAAACGATTTGAGCCGTCTCACGCTTTAGCGCTGGCATTGGCGCCCGGATACGCGGCCCATGTGTGGAATCTGGAGGCCGGAAGCCGGGAGACGGCTGCGTATTTAAGAGGAGAGACTTTCCCCGCAGGGGGAGAAAAGGGATGGTATCTGATTTGTGTGGAGGGCTTTGGCCTGGGCTGGGGGAAGCTGGCCGGCGGAGTGATGAAGAATCACTATCCCATAGGTTTGAGGCGGAAGTGTTAAGGGAAACGGAAATGAGTGATGGAAGAAGGGAAATGGCATGCAGAAGATGAGCCGGAGAACACTTATAATTTGGATCGGAATTCTTTCTGTCCTGGGCATGCTGCTGCGCTGGACGGGAATCCGATATGCGGGGGTGGATTATGAGAACAGCCTCCTGACCTGGTATCTGCAGTTAAAAGAGGGAGGGACTTTGGCGGCGCTGGCGGATTACCAGGGGGACTACAACCTCCCCTATGCCACGGTGCTTTATTTTCTGACTTTTGTACCGGTGGAACCGGTTATCAGTATTAAAATGGTATCCATTCTTTTCGATTATCTGGAGGCGGTTTTGGTCATGAAAATGGTCAGGATGGCGTCGGAGGAGGAAAAGAGGGATTTATACGGGATCATCGCCTTTGGCCTGGTACTCTGCAACCCGCTGGCAGTGATAAACAGCGGATATCTGGCTCAGAGCGAGGGAATCTGGGCTTATCTGGCATTGCTCAGCTTCTGGTATATACAGCAGGATAAGCCGGTGAAGGGTATGTGGGCCATGGGCTGTGCCATTGCCATGAAGCTGCAGAGCGTATTTATCCTGCCCATGGTTTTAATTCTTTATTTTTATAAGAAAAGGTTTTCCATCCTGCATCTTCTCTGGATTCCCATTGCGATTCAGGCTCTCTGCATTCCGGCTATCCTGGGAGGCTGCAGCTTCGACATAGCCTATAAGCTGTTTTCGCATATGCTGGGAAAGTATCCTTTCCTGTATTACTATTATCCGAATATCTGGACCTTTTTCAAAGAAGCTCCGTATTATCAGTTCGGAAAAGCAGCCATTATCATCGCGTTTACGGCGCTTTTGCTGTTTGCGGTACTGCTTGTACAGTCGGGACGGAAACCGGCAATGCGGGAGTATCTGGAATATATTGTATGGACTACCATGACCTGCGCCATGCTGCTGCCCTGTATGCATGAAAGGTATAACTATATTGCGGAGCTGATGCTTCCGGTATGTGCTCTTTTTGATCGGCGTCTCTGGATTCCAGCCGTTTTCCTGAATCTGTTTTCGCTGCAGTGCAACGGGCAGAGCTATCTGGGGTGGGAAAAGGTATCCCATTATTCTCTGGCAGCAGGGAATCTGGCAATTTATTTTTATCTGACCCGGCGGTGTTTTTATGGGTTATATAAGAGTTACAGGGAATGCAGGGGGGTAAAATCATGCTGAAGATCGAACGAAAGGTGCTTTTGTGGGTAGAGAAGCATATGTTTGTGCTGTTAGCGGTGCTGGCTGCCGTCATGGGACTGTATCTCAGACGCGGTGCTGTCTGGTGGAGCAGTCCGGACGCCGGATACTATTTCGACGGGCACGAGGGGAATATTCAATCGGGATGTTATCATTTGCTGGTGCGTCTGGTCCAGTATCTTCCCATGCTTCCGCTGCATACGGTGAAGTGGCTGGCAGCGGCGGCAGATTATGCGGTGGCGGTGCTTGCAGTGATTGCCGTAGGCGGGCACAGAGAGGGAGAGAAGCTGAAAAGTTCTTTTTATTTTACGGGATGTATTCTTTCTCCGGTGGCATATCTGCGCGGAAGCTGCTGGGCACAGGTGGATTCCGCGGCATTTGCGCTGCTGCTGGGAGCCTATATTGTGTGGGGGAAGGGACAGAAAATCCCGGGCATTCTGCTGGCCATGGCAGGGATTGCATTGTACCCGCCGCTTCTTGTGATGGTGTTTTGCTGGATTTTTTTTCGGAGGGAAAGCTTTCAGAGAGAGGACTATCTCTACCTGGGGATATTATTTGCAGGATGTTGTCTGCTGCAGGGGATGGCAGGCTTGCTGTCAGGACGCTCCTGGATGGAGGGACTGCGCTCCCTGACGGGATGGATGAGCAGGGAGCCTTATCAGGGAACCGTTTATGCGGACCCTCTCGCATGGGGAATTCAGATGGGGAATCTGCTGGGATACGGTGCTGCCATGGTCAGCGGAATGGCGGCATACCGACATAGGATTTCTTATGGGACAGCTCTGCTGATACATCTGGCAGTGCTGTTGATCTATGGAAGTGTGCTTTTTCCGGCGGGAATGTAGCAGAAGTACCGTACAGGATAGGAAACGGGACACAGAGGCCGATGTGTAATGGTGCTGCAAGGGCTGCGCCGTAAGATATGGGAAACGGAGAGGAATACGGAGGCCGGGACAGTGCGGCTGCCGCATTGGGCGGAAGCAGGGAGACGGAGAGAAAAAGGGATGCGGGTAGAGATTCTGGACGAAGACGAAGATATCATTGTAGTTTATAAGCCGGCAGGAATTGCCGCACAGACTGCGGATGTGGGGCAGGAAGATGTGGTCAGCGAATTGAAAAACTATCTGAGCAGAACCCCAAAAGCAGCCGGGAAAGAGAGACAGGAACCCTATCTCGGCGTAATACACCGATTAGATCAGCCTGTGGAAGGGCTGCTGGTATTTGCGAAAAGGCAGAATGCGGCGGCAGCATTGAGCAGGCAGCTGCGGGACGGAGCGTTTTGCAAGCGGTATTATGCGGTGCTTTGCGGCCGGCCGGAGGCTGAGAAGGGGCAGCTGACGGATGCGCTTTGCAGGGACGGTGCAGGCAGGATGGGGGAAGTAGCCCGAGCCGGTCAAAAGGCAGACACCCGGGAGGCAGTTCTGCATTATTCGGTACTGCAGAGTCTGGAGGAGCGGAAGATTACGCTTGCGGATATACAGATCGACACAGGCCGGTTTCATCAGATTCGGGTTCAGATGGCCCATGCGGGAACGCCGATTTTGGGAGACCGGAAGTATGGCGGGGAAGCCTGCTGCGCGCTGGCCAGAGATCTGCAGGTGCAATATGTAGCACTTTGCGCGTATTATTTGGAATTTATACATCCTGGCAGTAAAAAAGTGATGAAATATCGAATAAAACCGCGAGGGAGAGTCTTTTCCTTTTTTTCGCAGTTATGAAATGAGGAAAAAATGCCATACTAATAGGAGAATGTGATGCATGGGGGTTGGTATGGCAGAGAAGATAAAAGACAACAAAATGGTATTGCTGCTCCTGATATCAGGGGCAGTTTATTTTTTCCTGAAGGTGTTGGCTCCGCTGACGGCGCCGGTGCTGGCTGCTATATTATTTGTGACCATTTTTGGTCCACTGCTTCAGAGAATGCAGAGAAGGCTGAAGGTCCACAGACAGATCGGCGCATTGTTTCTTCTGCTGCTTGGCTGTTGTTTTCTGGTGGTGTTGATATGGGTGCTGTTCTCGTGGATTGTGGGAAGTCTGCCGGGGCTGGTACGTAGGCTGGATCTGCTGGAAACAGATCTGGCATTGTTTGTACATGAATTATGCAATGTGGTGGGAAAGGCGCTGGGAGTGGATAATTTATATCTGGAACAGCTTCTCTATGCCAGAATTCAGGAGGGGATAGATTATTTTCAGCTGCAGTTTCTGCCGGATATGCTATCTCAGTCGCTGACCTATGTAAAGGTATTGGGCTCGGTGGGAGGATTTCTGGTGACGTTTCTAATTGCCACTGTGCTGCTGGCAAAGGATTACGACGATATCATGAACCGGATGCTGGACAGAGAGGAATGCCATGTTTATCTGGAGATTATCTGCGGGATCATACGCTATATTGCCACTTATGTAAAGGCGCAGGTGATCATCATGACCATTATAGGCACAGTGGCGGCAACGGCGCTGGGGTTTGCCGGAATACGGCATGGGATTCTCTGGGGACTGCTGGCCGGTCTGCTGGACGCGCTGCCTTTTATCGGGACAGGGATTGTGCTGGTACCTGTCGGGATACAACAGATCTTCTACGAAAACTATATCAGTGGGGCAGTATGTTTGATCGTATATGTGGTCTGCATTTTTATCCGGGAAATGCTGGAGCCTAAATTGATCGGAAAGAAGGTGGGGGTTTCCCCCATTGCCATATTGCTGTCCATTTATGCGGGAGTGAAACTCTTTGGACTGTGGGGGATTATTGGGGGCCCGCTGGGATTTGTAATAATATACCAATCGTATATGAGCCTGGAAAGGCGCATAAATGTGGCGGACAATGCACCGCATGGCGTATAATGCGTCGCATAGCGTAAATGCGTCGCATAGCGTAAATGCGTCGCATAGCGTAAATACGTCGCATAGCGTAAATACGTCGCATAGTAATAGGCGTAATATGGGCCATTCATTGACTTTGGACAGCCAGTCTGCTAGAATAACTATGGATTACAGCAAAAGTCCCGAATATGGCAGCGGGGCATGTGAAAAAGATACATGGAGAGAAGCAGATGGAAGGGAAAAAGGAGTTTTGGAAGGATCCAAAAGTGGAGATCGCTCTGGTGGCATTACTTTTATTAGGGGGGATATTCATCCGGGCCTATCATTTTGGAATGATACCGATTGGAGTACATCAGGATGAGGCTATGGCGGCAGTGGATGCCAAAGCATTGGCAGACTACGGAACAGACAGATTCGGAATGCGTTATCCGGTGCATTTTACAGCATGGATCGGCGGACAGATGAGCGTATTGCTGTCCTACTGCATGGTGCCGTTTATCAAGATTTTGGGGTTCAGTACCGTTTCTATCCGGCTCCCCATGCTGATTGTCAGCTGCGCAGGGTTATTGGCGCTCTATCTATTTGCCAGGCACCTTACCGGGAAATGGTTTGCAATAGGGACTTTGCTGTTGGGAATCATTTGTCCATGGCATTATATGCAGAGCCGGTGGTCATTTGACTGTAATATGTTTCCTCATGTTTTTTTATTCGGAGTGTGTCTGCTGCTTGCCGGGTTAAGGAGACGGGGATGTCTGTATGGCTCCATGATCTTTTTCGGGCTATGTTCCTATTGTTATGGGATTGCCAATTATTCCGTACCGCTGTTTCTGCTGGCAATGGCCATATATCTGGCTGCGACCGGGCTGGTAAAGGGAAGAGAGCTGGCGGTTTGTGTGATTCTGTATGTCCTGGTGGCGCTTCCGGAATTTCTGACCATGCTGATCAATGTTCTGGGTGTGGAGTCCATTGAGACGCCTTTTTTTACAATCCCATATTTTCCCCAAAGTATGCGTTCCAAAGATATTTTGTTTTTGCAGTTTTCCTGGGAGCAGTTGTGGAAGAATCTGGCATGGGCCTTTTCCGCTGTCTGGGGAAACGGGGATAAGAGCATAACCAATACTATCGTAAGGTTCGGGCCGATTTATTACTTGACCACTCTGTTTTTTGTCATTGGTTTTCTGGATTTGATCCGAAAGATCAGAAAAGAGGAGAAAGAGAAAAAGGCTCCCTTTGTAATACTGCTGGCATGGCTTATCATGGGAATCTGGGTGGGAGCCGTTACAAAGGAAGTGACGATAAACAGGATCAATATCATATTTTATCCGGTATTGGCTGCGGCCGGGATGGGAATTGTGTGGTGTATCCGAAAATGCAGGCTGGCTGTCATTCCCATTGCGGGGGCTTATATGGTGTTGGCATTGCTGTTCGCGGTGAATTATTTCGGCGGTTGGGCGGATATCAGCCGTGATTATTATTATGAACCGTATATAAATGCATTGAATTACGCAAAGGAACAAGCAGGGGACTATTACTGCATTACGCCGGATCCACAGGGAGAGGGAGTAAGCATGGTAGGACAGATCCTGACCATGTATTGTCATGAAATAGATGCACATTACTATCAGGGAATCAGTAATGTGCAGGACGGGCGGGAGGTTGTGCCCTATGAGCAGCGATATTGTTTCCAAGATGCCACGGAAGAGATGGTGGCGGAGAATGAACAGACAGGGAAAGACGTGGTGTATATTGTGCGGGCTCCTCAGGTGGAGCTGTTTTCGGCGGATCGGTATGAAATATGCTCTTTTTATGACGCCTTCTTTGTAGTGACGCAGAAGTAGGCGGAGACGGGGAAGCGGATTAGGCACGGTAACATGGGCAGCCTTGGTGTCAGTGAGATCGGAGAGCATGGTGGGGGCAGGGGACGCGAGGCGCAGTTTGCCCAATTTGACAATAGGATTATTGTATAATGTGCATCATGCTGCGGTGAACGGTGAAGCCGTGAACAGTAAATGAGCCCGTCAGGAGCCGGTTGGAGACGTGGGAGTAAAGCAGAAAACAACGTAATGTGGGGTTTGTTTCACATCGCATGTATAACCGTTCCAGTCCTTTGCGGAAAGGATTCCGTACCAGCCGGAATGCCTGTTGCAGATATAGATATGGCTTCCCTCATATTGGGCCGGTTCACGGAAATGCAGATTTTCATAATCCTGCAGATAGCCCAGTTCATTACAGTTGTCGGCAAAAGCTTCGGGGGAAATAGGCGCGGAGAGAAAATAGAATTCGCCCACTTCATCCAAAACATAGATCTCCTGCTTCCGCTGTGCGGGTGTCAGCAGAGAAATCGCTTCGTATACGCCGCCATAGATCTGGAAAGCCGCGCTTGTGTCGGAAAAATAGTATTCCCGGACAAAGCCGGCAAATGAAGTTCCGTAAAGACTAACGAGGAGCACGATATAAGCAAGCCTGGCAGCGTGCTTCCTGAAAAGCCTGCCGATGAAGAAAATACCGTTGACACAGAACCAGGCAAGCGCAACAAAGATTCCATTGATATGATAATTATAATAACCGCATAATAAAAACATAATGATTTCTGCAAAGGTAAGAGACAGGATCAGGAAATCCTGGCTCAGCGTTTTGCTGCGCAGTTCCTTCCAGGCCCGGTCTAAACTTGCGATTCCGCCCGCCGCGACAAAGGCTACACTCCAGGGATACATGGTCCAGTATCGATCCGATGAGCCGTATTTTCCGTCTGAGGTCAGGGGGTAAGTCAGGTTTTTCAGCTTACTGGCTATTCCGGAGAGGGATAGGGAGACCTCGGCGGTACGGTTTTGGGCCATTTTGGGTATGGAGAAAAAGGGAGTCACAATCGGATCCAGATCGAAATAATTTACGCATACGACCAAAATCAGCGGAACAGCCAGGACACACAGGGGCAGCGCCAGAAAGAGGAGCTGTCTGAAACGAAGGCAGCGGCCGTTTTTCTGATAGAAAAGATAATGCAGTCCAAAGAGGATACAGAAGACGGAAATCACAAGGGCAGCTACGATATAGGTATACAGGGTGATGCCGAACAGGAGGCCTGTCAGTGCGAAATGTCCGTAGAGCCTCTGATCGGGATGAAGTTCGGCTTTTTTGAGAAGCCTGACAAGGGCGTAAAAAGAGACGGTCAGGGCGCCGAGCATTGCGTTACAGTCCAGGGCAAAACGGCTGTTCATGATAAAATACGGAAAAATCCCCATCAAAATCAGGCCGGCGAAAAATCCCCGCGCCCCCCATTTTTCCTTTATGAGCAGAGCGCCGAACAATACTGCCAGCAATCCCAGCACCACACCGGGGATACGCAGCGTATATATATTTAGTCCCCAAAGCTTTACCAGCAGGGCACAGAAGTAGGTGTAAAAAGCACTTTGCTCGCCGTAGAAATTCGAGGGGCACACAGGCATGAAATTTCCGTAGCGATCAGTTCCATAGTTGGCCAGGGACCAGGCATTCAGACCAAGTCCTGCTTCGTCAATGTGCATTCCCAGAGGAAGCGTAGAAATATGAAAAAGCCTTAAGAAAATAACCGGAAAAAGGATGCCGGCAACGGTTATATAGCAAATCTTTTTGTTCATTTGAGATACCTCATGTTTTGACAGTTCCGTTTATCCGCGGGTCTTTAATACCCTTTGTATACCTTATCGGCTTGTTTTTCCTGTATGATTAATGATTTCCCTTCCAGGATGGTATTGTGAGCGTGCTTTTCGACGGGTACAATATCGGAATTCTGATATTCCTGGTGATTCTGGGAGCTATGGTGTGCCTGATGAACCAGGCCGGGGGATCTGCGGCATTCGGACGTTGGGCGGCACAGCATATCAAGAGCAGGATAGGCGCTCAGCTTGCCACCATAGCTTTGGGCGTGCGCTGCTTTTCCTGATGGGCTATCAATTCTGGGGAGCACATGAATGGAGCGGGGCAGGAATGATAATTCTGTTCATTGCCCATCAGGCCTGCAACCTGAACTGGTATAAAAATCTGTTCCGGGGAAGATACACGCCCATACGCATCCTGCAATGCGGCATCAACGTCCTGAGCCTTGCAGCAATGCTGGCCTTGCTGTACAGCGGAATACCAGGTCCAGGCATGTATTGGAGGCGTGTACGTGGCGGTACATTTCCTGACAGCGGCGGTGCAACGGGCGTAGGAGAAAATGAAAGGAGTTTAATCATTATCAAAGGGACAATCGGATGCCACTGTGATTGTGCGGGAATCTCCGTTCATATTGGCAGGGTCTCCGGGATGCCATGGGCGAACCGCGCAGTAAAAGTGGTAGAGCCGCCCCTGATATTTTAAGACAGAGGCTTTATGGGCATGTGTTTCGTCCAGAGAGCCGGGTTCTCCGTTGGAAAGCAGCGGATTGGGGAGTTTCGTCCAGTGCAGCAAATCTTCGGATACGGCCAGGCCCTCCCGGGCATGCTGATAATCATAGCCGAAGAAGAAATTCAGCCATTGCCTGCCGTCTTTCACAACGAAAGGATCGGATACAAATTTGTGGTCCCATTTGCCGGAGGGAGAGACGGGAAGCACAGGATTACCGGGATATCGTTTCCAATGAAACAGATCCGCAGATGTGGCCAGGCCGGTCTGCTCAATCCACCGTTCATCGGTAGTTTTTGCATTGTAGAACATATAATAAGTTCCGCATTCCTCTATAATACAGGCTTTATACAGACCGCCTGCCTCCCAGGCTGCACCGTCCTGCCAAGAGAATACAGGTTCCGGCAGTCTGTGCCACTTCATCAGGTCTTCGGAATCACACCAGGCCAGCCCGATCTGAGCGGGTCCGGCTTCATATCCTTCCTGAGGATAAGAATGATAAACCATCCAGTATTTTCCATCTATTTTCTGAAGTTTCGGCAGAGCGTCCAGCGCATTGCTTTTTCTGATAATCCATGTACCTGCGGCGCCTATTTTGTCCCAACACTGTCTCTCCGGTTCCCTTTTCAGGATTGCACCCAGTTTGCTCCAATGGAGCAAATCATTGCTTACGGCCAGCCCGGACTGATATCCGATTCCGTCAAATCCCGTATACAGCATATAAAATTGTTCCTGATGATAGAATACAAAAGGAATGTCCACGCCCAGACTGTCAAAAGAAGCCGGCTCATCCGGCGAAGAGGGCAAACCGGAACCTGTCAGCACCGGCCTGCCGTATCGGTAAGGCGTTTCATAGAGGCGTGAATCAGGCAGGCTGTTTTTGGAAAATATAGTTTGAGAGCTCATTTTGGAAAACCTCCTCTTTATAAGTATGGAATTCTCGTTTCGTTCACGAAGTTATTCTGCAGCCTCATTATAGGCTTCCCACCGCCGCCGGGGAATGGACGATCTGTACTTTCTGATGGAAAAACGGCCGCATCTGTCTGAAACGGTTTGACAAAAGAAAGAAAGCGCGCAACAATAAAGAAAACCTAAGGGAAGTGCAGCCATGTTTACATCCAACCTTCAGAAGAAAATATTTTATTCCTACCTGGTGATTATGGCAGTTTTTATCCTGTTTATCACAGGCATTTCCATTTACCTGCTTCGAAGAGAAGAGGAGATTTACCTGCGTAACATGGAAAACGTGACCGTCGGAATATCCAATCAGCTGGAAACCAACCTTGTCAATATGAACAGAATCTGCCTCCAGGTATGCCTGAATAAGGCTGTTTATGAAGCCTTTGAGGAGATTGATAAGGATGGGACGGAACATTCTTTTGAAGCGGACAGTTATCTGAAAAAGAAGCTGCAGGAAGAATTGCTGGGAATTGTGGGGCCGGATTTGTCAGTGGGAAAGGTATGTGTATATAGCCGTGGAGGAGCGTATTTAAGCTATGGGAAATATTATGAGAAAATGGGTGCAGATTACCGGGATGTTCTTCTGGAACGATACAGGCTGATGGAAGAGGCGCTGCGGGAAGTACTCAGCGGGAAAAGGGTATTTATGGATGCGGAGCTCTTTGGGGACGGCAAAAGGGAGATGGTGACGCTGGTACGATTTGTAAAAAATGTGGTAAACGGCAGGGTGGTAGCAGTTGCAGAGACCCAGCTGCGGGTGGAAGAATTGCTGAAAAGCATAGTGCCCGGAATGGATGGGACAGCCAGACTTTATATCTATACCGATGACGGAACTCTGATGTATGCTTCGGATGAAGGAGACGGGGATTCCTATTTTGATAATGCCGGAGAAGGGGGATCCAGACGGACACAGGTTAGAACTCGGAAAAACGGAGGGAAAGAGCTGGTTTCGCTGGCTATCGGTGAAAAATATGGTTTTCAGGTGGTCTATGTGGAAGAATATAGCAGGATGTTTCAGGTAATCGGCAGCTTTGTCAAAATCTTTATTGTGTTGCTGCTTTGCATCTGCGGGGCCAGCATTGCCGTTTTGTACCGGATAGCAGACAGATTGACGGCGCCGCTGACAGAATTGTACTCTTCGTTGAAAAAAGTACGTCTGAACCATATGACGGTACATCTTCCGGAGGACTCTGATATTGATATCATTCACAGGCTGAATCTCGGATTTGAAGAAATGTTTACCGAGCTGGGCATCCTGATGGAGAATGAAATCAGGGCGAATCTGAAAGCGATGCAGGCCCAGATGAATCCGCATTTTATCTATAATATGCTGTCGGTTATCTCTGCAGCCAGCATAGAGGAGAAGCCGGATAAGGTCAGCTTTCTGTGCGGAGAGCTGGCTAGGCTGCTGCGGTATTCTACTTCCGATGGCAATTGTTTCGTTACATTGAAGGACGAAATTGCGCATACGGAATGCTATTGCAGGCTGATGAAGGCAAGGTATGAGGAGAAACTGGAATATCGGATTACAGTGCGAGGAGAGCCGGACAGGACAGCCATGCCGAAAATGATCCTGCAGCCCATTGCGGAAAACTGCTTCAAGCACGGATTTGCCCACCCATATGGCTGGGGGATGCCCGGACGGCGCTGGGATGTGTGATTGCCGTGGAGGTATGGCAGTGGTCGGGCTTTTCCATGATGTTGTTCATTGCTGGTCTGCAGGGAATCGATCAGACTTATTATGAAGCGGCATTGATGGACGGCGCGGGAAAATGGCAGAAATTTCGAAGCATTACGCTGCCCCTGCTGGCCCCTTCCTTTACCATGACAGTATTGACCAACCTGATCGGAGGATTGAAGGTCTTCGACAAGGTTTATGTGTTGACCAACGGGGGACCGGGCTATGCTACGCAGGTGCTGGGAACTTATGTGTATAAGTCCTTTTCGGCCGGATTTCTGGGAAAATCCAGCGCCATGAGTCTGGCATTAACTATCCTGGTCAGCTCGGTAACTTTGCTGATTAACAGGAATCTGAAAGGGAGAGAGGTGGATATGTGATGAAAAAGAAGCTTTCCATGATAGCGGCCGAAGGCGTTATGCTTGTCGTGACGGTACTCTTTTTTCTGCCGCTGATGATTATGGTCTTTGGCGCCTTCAAGGATCCTGCGGAGGCGGCCATGTTCAGCTTTCGGCCGCCGTCCTCCTGGCATTTTGATAATTTCGGCTTTGTGATAAAGACGGGAAATGTTTTGCGTTCCTTTGTAAACAGTGTAATTCTCACCGGATTTTCCGCCGGACTGGGCGTGCTTTTCGCATCTATGGCGGCGTATATAATCGCCAGAAGGAAGACAGGCGGTGCGGAGAGGCTGTATAATTACTTTCTGATCGGTATGGTGGCGCCTGTACAGATTATTACCACATATGTGCTATTGGATTTCCTGGGACTGAAGGGAACCTTCGCGGGACTGATCATGGTGTATATCGGCGCTAATCTGCCTTTTAATATTCTGATGTTCAGTAGTTTTATCCGCAATGTGCCTGTGGAACTGGATGAGGCGGCTTTTCTGAATGGAGGAAGCCTGGGGCAGGTTTTTTTCGGAGTGGTACTGCCTTTGCTGAAACCTATTTATGCAACAAGCTTTATTATCTTCGCCATGAGTGTCTGGAACGATTTTCAGATGCCTCTGTATCTGCTGAATACGCCGAAGAAATGGACACTTCCTCTGACGGTTTACAATTTTTACGGCCAGTATTACAGCAACTGGAATTATGTGTTTGCCGATATGATGATAACGGCGCTGCCCATTGTGGTTGTGTATCTGTTTGCACAGAAATATATTGTGGAAGGAATGACTGCCGGGGCAATTAAGGGCTAGTACTGCCTTCACTGAGAGATTTCGTCTACACGATATTCCCTGCCGGTTTTGGTTCAAAGCGTTCTATCCGGCTGCATTTCTCATGCAAGAGCGACATCCAGGGCCAGCATAAGTGTAAAGCCGGTTGCAAAAAACAATGTGCCCAGGTTGGAATGTTCGCCGGCGGATGCCTCGGGAATCAATTCCTCTACTACCACATAAATCATGGCTCCTGCCGCAAAGCTGAGCAGATAGGGGAGAGCAGGAAGAATGAAGCCCGCGGCCCAGAGGGTCACAAGGGCGGCCAGAGGTTCCACGATACCGGAGAGAACGCCGTACAGGAACGCCCTTCCTTTTCCTACACCCTCGGACCGGAGAGGCAGAGAGATGATGGCTCCCTCAGGGAAATTCTGCAGGGCAATACCGATGGAAAGAGCCAATGCCCCGGTCAGGGTGATGGTATCATCTCCTGCCATCCAGCCGGCCAGGACTACGCCTACCGCCATGCCTTCGGGAATATTGTGGAGTGTTACTGCCAGGACCAGCATGGTGGTACGTCTCAGCCTGGTATGGGGGCCTTCCGGGGCGTCAGAGCTTCTATGCAGATGGGGCACTGTCTTGTCCAGCGTCAGCAGAAACAAAATCCCCAGCCAGAATCCCGCCACTGCAGGAAAAAATGCCCATTGTCCCATGTGCTCTGCTTGTTCCATAGCGGGAATCAGAAGGCTCCATACCGAGGCTGCCACCATAACGCCTGCTGCAAAGCCGGTCAAGGCCCGTTGTATTGCCGCCGGAAGTGTGCTGCGCATGATGAATACGCATGCGGCGCCGGAAACGGTTCCTATAAAGGGAAGTAAAATACCCTGTATTATTTCTGTTGACATCGAAAATCCTCCGTTACCTGTTTCTTTGGTTAGTTACAGCTAACCAAGGCTATTATACAAGAATAAGATTATATTGTCAATGTAAGTTTTTGCTTCGATATATAGGACGATATATAGTATGATCTGTTTTCTAAAATAAGATACTTTGTGCGACGCAGATTTTAAACAGCCGTATATCCGGCTTTGGCTGATGACTGTCACTGATTCCATTCGTATTCTGACCGCAGCCCTTCCAGTCTAACGATAACATAGATTGTCCAAATCTTTTTTCTTATTACTGCTATCCCTTCTTTACGAAGTATGACCGCTTTTATCCACGGACCTTATTCCTGCCTAATCCTTCAGATACCTCCGCAAAACAGGGATTTCATTCCGCTCCACATTCTCAAAACTTTGATAAAATCTATCTGCATCTTCGTTTCTGGCACGAATCAGATAGTACTGGTTTATATCGTTTTTTACGCAGTCCTTCTCCATCTCTACAAACAGTTTCCTGGCAATCCCTCTGTGTCTGTACGCCTTCAGCACATAGACCCAGTCCACATAGGCCATTTTATAGCCGTCCTGCATACAGCCGTAAAAATGGTACTCCGAAACATGCACTTTTCTATCATTATAATCCGGGAACTATAGTTTGACAATTAGAAATCGTATCATATCTCAAAAACACAGGATAAAAACGACAGTAGGATAAGTGTTGACGATTTCCTCTATTATAAGGTATAATCATGCTGTCATGAGATTTTAAGATATAGGAAAGGAAGGCAGTTACATGAGACAGTTTTTTGGTATGAGCCGTAGGGGAGATTTGGCGGAGGCGGTCCGCGGACTGAGCAATCCCCAGTTTATTATGCTGTTCTCGAACAATCCGCAGTTTGAAGCGCATGTCAAGACGCTTGAATCACTGTATCCTAAGATCCCCAGCATTGGATGTATCGGGATGAGCTATGACACCGGGGTTGTGGAGTCCGGCGTGGGTGTCATTGCATTTACTGACGGTGTCACTGCAGCGGCAAATGTACTGCAGCAGGTTTCCACCATGCCGGTGAAATATATTGACCGGCTGGAGAAGGATGTAGTAAAGGTGGGAGGAACGCGGCATGATACGGTGTGCATCGACTTTTGCAGCGGAAACGATGCCTGTGTGCTGACCACCATTTATTCCGTTTTAAAGAAAAACGGAATCCAGCTGGTAGGCGGGACCGGCGATGCCGGTAAAGTATCCGCAAACGGCAGGGTCTATGAGGATGCGGCGGCATATGCTCTGATCCGTAACCAGACAGGGCGCGTCAAAACCTATAAAGAGAATATTTACCGTCAGATGGGGAACTACCGCTTTATCGCTTCAAACACGGACCGGGTGAGATACATAATCGGAGCGCTGAACGGCACGCCGGCAAAAAAGGTGTATAAAGATATTCTGCATGTGACGGACCAGCAGATATTGACGCAGACATTCAAGAACCCCTTTGGCAAGATCAATGGAGATGATACCTGTATTATTTCCATAAAAGAGGTCAACGGCAATTCTCTGGCCTGCTTCCGCCAGGTGAATGATTCGGATGTATTGATTATGCTGGAACTGGATGACTACAGAGCTATAGTAAAGAATACTATACAGAATATCTGCCGGGATTTCCCGAAACGTTCCGCAGTTTTCTCGGTGAATTGTCTGTTCCGGTACAAATTGTTCAGTGAGCATAATTATATGCAAAGTTATCTGCAGGAAATGTGCGCGTTGGGGAATCATGCAGGATTTGTGGGATACGGCGAACATTATAATAACCGTTTCGTCAATCAATCCATGACCTGCGTCGTATTTGAATAAAGAATAAAACTAGATGCGGGAGGGCGTGGAATGCTATTTTCAAATAAAGGAAGGAAAAAGCCGGGACAGATTTGGCATAACGAAAAAAGTCTCTCTCCGATCATACATGTGACGGAGAGCTTGAAGGAGTATCAAATAGAATTGGCCCGGAAGGAAGTGGAATCGCTGTCCGAGCTGAGCCTGGTCAGCAGCTCTTTTTCGGGTGTACTGAGTGAGACGGATCAATTCCAGGCACAGCTGGAGGAGTTCGGACAATCCTTTGCCAGCATCAATGAGGCAGCAGGACAGTTTGCGCAAGTTCGGGAGGATATTACCCAGACAGTGACCGGGGCACAGGAAATGGTAGAAGAACTGAAGGATACTTCCGCGAAGGTACAGGAGTCTTACAGCGCCATGGAAAGTACTTTTGAGCAGCTGCAGGCAGCGGTGAAGGGGATCCAGCATTGTATGGATAAGATCAGCTCCATCGCGGATGAAACAAACATTCTTGCAATCAATGCCTCCATTGAAGCGGCAAGGGCCGGGGAGCAGGGGAAGGGCTTTGCCGTAGTAGCGGAAAAGGTCAGGGAGCTGGCTAAAGAGATTAAGGAGCTGACGGACGATGTGGATACGGGGGTGCGCAATGTGGAGTCCGGTGCGTCTCAGCTCAGCGACAGCATTCAGGCGTCACAAGAGACCTTGGGGCAGGGCTTTGGGATCGTCAATAGTACGTCCGAATCTTTTCTGCAGATCACGGAGGCAGCGGAAGGTGCTGCGGCTGTGCAGACGGAGATTTCCGGTGTCATTGAAAATTCGCAGCAGGCGCTGCAGGTGATCTGCCAGTTTTTTGAGGGAATCAAGCTGCGTTATCAGGATGTGGTAAAACACATTGAGAGAGCTAACAATCTGGGAACCACGAAGAGCGCCATGTTTGAGGATGTGGACAATATGCTGTCACAGATTGTGCCGATTATCAGAGATACCGAGCCCAATGTGGAATAAGGCTGTAAGGATTGCAGATTTTCGGCGGACTGTGCGGTATGGAGATATAGGAGAGCACATTATGGACGGTTAAGCCGGCCGGTGAACTGAAAAGGAGAGAGGCAGGAAATGAGCGAAGAAATATTGCAGGACCAAAATACAGCAAAGGGAACGGAAGCCGCAAAAGAAAAAGAAGTGGTGGTGGCCGGCGTCCACAATTACAGCAGGGAGGAATCCTATGTAAAACCAACCGATCCCAGGGTGCTGAAGAAGCTGGAGTGGTTTCAAGATCAGAAGCTGGGGCTGATGATGCATTGGGGGCCCTATTCCCAGTTAGGTATCGTGGAATCCTGGGCATTGAGCGATGCCGATGCGGACTGGTCCAGAGACGGTATTGACTGGGAGGTTACCGGGGAGGAATTCAAGAAGCAATACTTTGGGCTGAACAGGACATTCAATCCGGTGCGTTTCGAGCCGGAGAAGTGGGCTGATCTGGCCAAAGAAGCGGGTATGAAATATCTGTTGTTTACGACGAAGCATCACGACGGCTTCTGTATGTGGGATACACAATATTCCGATTATAAGATTACGGCGCCGGACTGCCCCTTCCATACGCATAAGTACGCGGATATTTGCGCGCATCTGTTTGAGTCATTCCGCAAGAGGGGTATCGGGATTGCGGCATATTTTTCGAAAGCGGACTGGCATGTGGACAGTTACTGGAAAGATGATACGCAGAGAGGCAAGTTCAAAAACCGGGGGCCCTCTTACCGTCCTGCAGAGCATCCGGAGGAATGGGAGAGGTTCGTAACATTTACCCACAACCAGATCAGGGAGCTGGCTACGGGGTACGGCCGCCTGGACGCCATGTGGTTTGACGCCGGCTGGGTATGCGAGAGGGCGGGACAGGATATCCGTCTGGGCGAGATCATTGAGGAAGTCCGCAAGATCCAGCCAGGTATGCTCTGTGCGGACCGGACAATCGGGGGACCGTATGAAAATTATGTGACGCCGGAGCAATGTGTGCCGGAGCGGCCTCTGTCGATTCCCTGGGAGAGCTGTATTACTTTGGGTACTTCCTTTTCTTTTAAATATGAAGACGAATATAAATCGCCCAGACAGGTTATCAATCTACTGATCGACATTGTGGTAAAAGGCGGAAACCTGGCCATCAACGTTGGGCCGCAGCCGGACGGGAGGCTTCCGGCAGGCGCGATCCGGACGCTGAAGGGAATGGGAGAATGGTTGAGTGTGTATGGAGAGGCCATCTACGGAACCCGGGTATGTGCACCTTACAAAGAGGGGAATATGGGATTTACCCAAAAAGGGGGAACCGTATACGCAATCCAATCCTTTGCCGACGAAAACGATGCAGCGGAGAATACTGTGTGGATTCCCTACACGGGAGAAGTGAGAGAGGTTTCTGCGCTGGGAGCAGGAGATGCGGCTGTTACATCCTTTAAGAAAGAGGAGGGCGGGTATCGGGTGACGCTGGAGGAGAGAAGGAGCAAGCGTGCGCCCATTGCCAGAGTTTTCTGCCTGAGATAGCCAGAAAATGGTAAAATTCTTAATTTTTCTGTAATACTTTGCAGAATAATGGACAAAACCTATCCTTTGGGGATAAAATAAAAGAAAAAAGAAAGGAATATCCGATGAAAAAGAAAGTAATAGCAGCAGTATTGATAGCGATGATGGTTCTGGCCGGATGCGGAGGAAAGGAAGAGGAGGATTCTTCCTCGCCGATCCAGAGCCTGGAGCCGGTGGATTTGTCCACGCCTGCGCCGGAGGAGGGGTCTGCCGAGGAGCCTGAAGAATCGGAGGCGGAGCCCGAGCCGGAGGAAACCCGGGAAGGAATGTATCGCAGCGAGCTCACCAACGAATGGATCGACGAGGCATTGAAGAGCCAGAGACCCATCGCAGTTATGGTGGATAATGAGAAGACGGCTCTTCCTCATTACGGATTGACAGAAGCCGATATCGTCTATGAGATTATGAACAGTACGAAAAATGACAGAATTACACGTTTTATGGCTTTGGTGAAGGATTGGGGAAAGATCGAGCAATTCGGCAGCATCCGAAGCACCAGATCCACGAATGTATATCTGGTAGGAGAGTGGAATGCCATACTCTGCCATGACGGCGGTCCTTACTTTGCCCTTGATCTGGTGAAGGAGAAAGATTACTGTGACAATTTAAGCGGTGTCTTCGGCCGCGTAGATAATGGCAAGGCCAGGGAGTTCACGGAGTATATTTTGCCCGGTGATCTGGATAGGGAAATAGGCAAAAAGAACTACGACACAGAGTACAATGAGCATTACCCAGGGCCGCATTATACTTTCTCCAACAAGGAATATGACCTGTCCGATGCAGACGGTGCGGTCAGCTGTACGGAAATCCAGCTCATTCCCTTTAAGCATAATGGATCCACTCTGGAATATAATGAGCAGACAGGTACATATGATTACTCTGAGTACGGAAAGCCTCATCTTGATCCACAGCATGACAATGCGCAGCTGACCTTTAAGAATGTGCTGCTTCAGAGCTGCAGCTTTTCCGATCTTGGAGAGGGATATCTGGTATATAATATTATTGATGATAACGGGAACGACGGATATTATATTACAAATGGAAAAGCCGTGGAGGTAACTTGGTATAAAGCGTCGGATACGCAGCCCACAGTTTACTATAATAAGCGTACAGGGGAAGAGATCAAGCTTAACACAGGAAAAACCTATATTGGAGTTGTGCCGTCGGATACATGGGACAGCATTATTATGAAGTAAATCGATAGGATTATATTGAAAAGATGGACATGCCGGCATGTTCATCTTTTTCTTGTATGCACATGCCTGCATATGGAAATATCCGCGAACACGGTTGTCGGGTCGCGCGGCGGGTAAAGGAGCATGCTCCTGTCCGATTGAGGGGGCTGGGAGACATATATTTTCGCAGGGATTTGCAGGATTTTGTCAGGAACAGAGGTTTTTCTATGAGCGGAGGCGGACAGAGCAGAGGAGAAGGGGGAGCGGAATGGAGAAGAGGAGACTGGTTCGCAACAGGCGGAGGATATATTTGGGGACTGTAGTTCTGGTGATTTTGCTGAATGCTGCGGCGTGGAACAGTACAGCCTTCTCTGACTGGTACATTGCCCATATTTTTCCTCTATGGGTGAACACATATGGGAGAGTGACAGGAATTTTTCCTTTTTCCGTGGGGGAGGGATTGCTTGGTGCAGGTGCTGTGCTGATAATATGTGCGGCTGTTTTTGGGGTGCTGTGGATCATAATTTGGATCATGAAACTTGCCCGAATGCTGTATTCCGCAGGCAGGTTGCGCAAATCAGATTGGCCAGGGAGGCGTCCCAAGGATGCCGCAGAATCGTTTGGGGCAGAGGCAAGAGTGCGCGGCATAGCAGAGGGGGCAAGGGCCGCAGGAGGAGAAAAAAGGAGAGAAATCCGCAGATTTCGGCGGTTTAGCAGAGGATTTGGAATTTTTTTCGCATGGACATTCCTGATTGTCTGTCTCGTTATGACGCTGAATTGTTTCGTTTTATATCATGCTTCGACTTTTTCAGAGCAGTATTTCGGGGAGGATGAGGGGGATTATACGCTGGCAGAATTGATCCGGGTCTATAATCTGGTGGCAGAGAACTGTAACAGGCTGGCAGGGGTGATAGAGCGGGATGAGAGCGGGATGGCAGTGTATACCGGCAGCTATTCAGAAACGGGAGGCGTGAGACATGACGGCAGGGCCGGAGATGAAGGGAAGGCCGGAAATGAAAGCAGGGCCGGAGATTACGGCCCGGAAGAAGAGAAAGGCTTGCTGCTGGATATGGAGGATAAGGCCAGGGAGCTGATGAGGCGGCTGGGCAGCTCCTATCCCCAGCTGGACGGCTATTATCCCCGCCCTAAAGCATTGTGGTCTTCGGACTTTATGTGCCAGCAGCATATGCAGGGATACTATTTTCCTTTTTCGATGGAGGCGAATTATAATGATGTCATGCATATCCTGAATAAACCGGCTACAATGTGCCATGAGCTGGCCCATCTGCGGGGGTATATATATGAGGATGAGGCCAATTTCATCAGCTATCTGGCATGTGTGCAGTCGGAGGATGTCTTCTTTCAGTATGCGGGCTATCTGAGTGTGCTTGTCTATCTGAACAACGATTTGTATAAGGCGTGGGAGGAGGAGCGCGCCGCTTATGAGGAGGCCGTGGAAGAGATCCGGCCGGTGACGGTGGATAATCGGGTGTGGGAGGACAATCTCTTCGTCACAGAGGAAGAATGGGAGCGGATCAACGGCAAGGCGCTGATTGACACGGAGATCGTGGATAAGGCGGCGGATGTACTTATTGATACTAATCTGAAGGTACACGGCATTGCGGATGGGAAGATCAGCTACAGCAGGGTGGTCAGGCTGTTATTGCAGTATTATCGAGGTGGAAAATCAGCAGGATTTGTTCCCAAACGGCAGGATAGAATTCTTGAAAGGCATTACCGGCTTTGCTACAATCAGAGTACAAAATCTACAGGAAAAGGAGAGAATGTATCATGAAACCAGTATATGCATATGAGAAAATGCGGTATGGGATCTTCGTACACTATATTGCGTCCCAGGCGCCCTATACTGACGGAAGTGCTCCGGCGGATATCAACGAGGCCGCCGACGGGTTTGACGTGCCCCGGTTTGTGGAGGAGATCGCATCCACAGGAGCGGAGTATCTGATTTTTACGGCATGGCACTATCTGGCGATTCCTTTATATCCCAGTGAGGTAACCCGGAGGTGGCGTCCTGATCGGTATATTCGGAGAGATCTTGTAGGGGAGATCATTGACGGACTTCGCCGGAGAGGGGTTCGGATCATCCTGTACACCCATCCCCGGGACGGACATGATTTTACGGGAGAAGAACGCACGGATTGCGGATGGGGGGAGGGATATTATCAGGATATGAAGGATACTCCGAACCCGGATACCTTTGATTATGAAAAATGGAACCGGTATACCCTGGAGCTGTATGAGGAGCTTGCAGATCGTTACGGCAGCAGGATCGACGGAATCTGGACCGACGGCATGGGGCCGGGACGTTTTATCTTCGGGATCCAGCGCGCGTACCCCTATGAACATCCTATCGTAAATTATATGTCAATCCGCCGGATTATGAAAAGAGTGAATCCGGATATTGCGCTGATTCAAAATGCTTTCGGCTATCATTTTTCAAATGATTTCATTATGTCCGAGAGCTTTTTTGATTTTGAGTTCAGTCATAAGGACACCGGTGACTGGCCTGTATGCGACAGAGCCATGGCATTTGTCTTCTCTGATTCAGGATGGGAGGCTTCCGGGCGGTATGGCCGGACGGAGATTAAAATCGACTGTGCAGGCATGGCCAGATATATCATTCTGCAGGCTACATGTGCAAGTGCGGGTGGCACCTGCCTGGCTGCGGGACCTTATTGCGGCGGCGGATGGGATGTGGGGAATCTGGAATATATGCAGCAGATCGGCACATGGATTGCTCCGCTGGGAGAATCTCTCCGGAACATTGTTCCCAGTACAAGCTGGCCCACAATAGCCGGTGATAACATGAAGGCAAAAAGATATATTGCAGCCTGTTCCTCCCCGGACCGCAGGTACGAATACATTCATATTCTGAGGATACCGGAGGATGGGATCGTACGGCTTCCGGCCAGTGAAGACGGCGCGCGGATCGCATTTCCCACAGCTCTGACACCGGGCGTTACGGTCTCCGATTTCTGTCAGGATGACAGAGGTGTGCAGTTTCGGGTAAACGGAACTTTTGGGGAGATCGATACGGTAGTCCGTTTTAAGAGGGAAAACCGTCCGGAGGCGGCACAATGGATTTGGATCAATGACAGCGATAAGCGAATCCGGTTCAAGGTTCCGGAGGATTGGACATACCACGCTTTGTCTACCAGACCCGACGGCAGGGAGGAGACGGAGTACATCGGCTGCTATGAGGCGGATATCCGGCGGAGCGAGGTTCCGGGGGCACGTTTTGATACTTGGTTTGAAGGGAGTGAAATTGAGCTGATTGTTGCGACGGATCCTGTGGGAGGGGAGATCGATGTGTTGATCGACGACATGTGTGTTGCAACGGTCAGTACCTGTTCCGAGACCCGTAAGACGCGCACTGCAGTATTTAGCAGCGGGGAGCTGTACGGGGGTATTCATACCTTTTCGGTCGTCTTAAAGAGCGGAAGACTGGAATTCGACGCCCTGCGTATCCGTCTCTGACGAGGTGGACGAAAGAGACTGTATTAAAGATGGGGGCTAAGAGAAGAACAGGCAATTACGGAACCGGAATAACCGGCGGAAAATTTCCGGACAGACGGGAAAGCAGCACGGCGGAAGGAAGAGGAGGATTTTAGAGATAATGGAATGGATCGCAAAGTGGCTGAAACCGACAGCCGATTTCGGGGAGGTTCCCCCGGTTTATTATAAACATTTTGATTTGGCCGGCACTGTGGAAAAGGCAGCCCTATACCTGACTGCGCTGGGTGTCTATGAGGCGGAGCTGAATGGCAGGAGAGTGGGAGAGTTTATTCTGGCGCCCGGATGGACGGCCTATCGGAAACGTTTACAGTATCAGGAATATGATGTGACAAGGATGCTGGAAGAACATAATGAGCTGCGCGTTACAGTGGGGAAGGGATGGTACCGCAGCCGTCTCACCAGCATTGACAGGGAGCGGCAGCTGGAGCTGATGAAGGAGCCGCCGGGATTGTTGGCGCAGCTTGTCATTACCTATACGGATGGCAGGCAGGAAATCCTGGCAACGGACATTAGCTGGCGGGTCAGCGAGGGGCCGGTGCGGTTTTCCGAGCTGTATGACGGAGAAATATATGATGCGAATGTAACAGCGTGTACTCCGGAAAACGGTACTGCTGCAGAGACCTTTGCCGGACCTTTCGGAACGCTGATACCTCAGGAGGGAGAAGAAATCCGCAGACAGGAGAGAATTTCGCCGGCAAGACTGCTGCGGACACCGAAGGGAGAGATTGTCATCGATTTCGGACAGGAAATCGCAGGCTATGTTACGGTGACCGTGGCGGCCCGGAAGGGGGAGACAGTCGATCTGTCCTTTGCGGAGATTTTGGACAGAGAAGGGAATTTTTATACGGAAAATTATCGTACCGCAAAATGTCAATATCACTACATTTGCAGGGAAGGAATTCAGACTTATGAACCCCGTTTGACTTTCTGGGGCTTTCGCTATATTCGGGTGAACCAATTTCCCGGAGGGGCCGACGGAATAGACCTGTCCTGTTTTACTGCGGTGGTAGTGCATTCACAGATGCGGCGGACCGGGTACTTAAGCTGCTCGGATCCGCTGCTGAACCGGCTTTTTGAGAATGTGATCTGGGGGCAGAAGGGAAACTTTATCGATGTGCCCACAGACTGTCCCCAAAGAGATGAGCGGCTGGGATGGACCGGAGATGCCCAGGTATTTGTCAGGACAGCATGTCTGAATTACGATGTGGAAAAGTTTTTTACTAAATGGCTTGCTGATATGGAGGCAGAACAAAAAGAAGACGGAAGCGTGGGCATGATTATTCCTGACGTGCTGTGGAGCGTGAACCCCAGTGCGGCATGGGGGGATGCAGCCGTGATTTGTCCGTGGCAAGTGTACCTGGCATACGGGAATGCCGAGATTCTGGAACGGCAGTTTTCCTGTATGTGCAAATGGGTAGATTATATTACGTCGGTAACAAAGGATCCTTATCTATGGACGGGCGGGGAGCATTGCGGAGACTGGCTTGGACTGGATGCACCTGCAGGCAGCTACCGAGGTTCTTCCAGGGAGGACTTTATCGCTTCGGCATTCTATGCCTATTCTGCGTCTTTGGTGATCAGAGCGGGACGCGTGCTGAGCAGGGACATTTCTGCCTATGAAGCTTTATATGAGAAGATCCTCCATACTTTCCGCAGGACTTATACAGCGTATCTTACACAGACAGAATGTGTATTGGCTGCTTTCTTCGGATTAGCCGAAGACTGCCAGGCGGCGGCAGATCAACTGGCAGAAATGATTGTAAGCGGCGGGACACAGCTGAAGACCGGATTTGTGGGCACACCTTACCTTCTTCATGTGCTGAGCTATTACGGTTATACGGAGCTGGCGTATACATTGTTCCTTAGAAGGGACTATCCGTCCTGGCTGTATCCGGTGACCAAAGGGGCTACCACGGTATGGGAGCATTGGGACGGTATCATGGAGAATGGAGACTTCTGGAGTGCGGAGATGAATTCCTTTAATCATTATGCCTATGGATCCGTGACGGATTGGGTCTATACCGTGGCGGCAGGAATCCGGATCAGGGAGGAGTATCCGGGATATGAGAAGGTCAGGATCGCACCGATTCCGGACAGGCGCCTGGAATGGCTGGAGGCGGTTCTGGATACCCGACACGGGAGGATCCGGTCCAGATGGCAGCAGGCGGAAGGTTGCTGGCGGTATGAAATCACGGTTCCGGTGGAAGCGGAGATTGTAATCGGCGGAGAGTCCAGGACGGTGGAGCCGGGAAGTTATCTGTTTTACAGTTCGTTTTCGATACGCTAATTATGCATTCCGTTTTGATATGTTTTAGCTCAGCGCGACGGTACAGCTTTGCAGGCAGGCTATTTCCAAAGGCATCCAGAATCAGCCTCAGGCCGGGCTGTCCGCCTTTCCCTGTCAATCCTCATTTACATAAAGGAAAACCCGGCTCTGGATGATTTCCACAACCTCGTCCAGGGTCTTCTGCCCCAGGTAATAGTCTTCCGCTTCCTCGTTGATAATGGCCGTCACTTCATCTGCGTCGCTGAAGGATACCGGCTTTGCAGCCTCGATTAATTTCAGTGTCATATCAACTTCTTCCCGGGAGGGAATATGGTAAGTATACTCCCAGTCGGAATAGGAGACGGCCCACATTTCCCCATTTTCACCGTCGGGATCCTCCGTGTTTACGGCATCGGCGGCCTTCTCCGCCAGTCGGGACTTCTGCGAGGGAAAGAAGACGGAATCCCTGTCTCCGGAGGTCAGGAGTTTTTCTATAAAAGCCCAGGCGCCGTCTTTCCGAGCTGATTTTTCGGTAATGGCACAGGCTCCATAGGGGATGAGCATGCAGCCCGCGCTGCCGTCCGCAGAGGGAAAACCGACGCAGGCACCCTCACTGCCGTATATGGCCAGGGGCAGCTGTATGGAATTGAATTCCGTGATGTTCTCAGCCAGGAGAAGCACTTCCCCGTTCCGGATCCTGACAGGGGTGGAAGCCTGCTCGGGGTTTGGGGCCGCTTCCCCGGGAAAGCGGGAAACGAAGGCGAGCAGTTCCCGGAAGGCATCGGAATCAAAACGGCATTCCCCGGAAGACCAGTCGATAAAGGCATCTTCATTGTAGCTCATGAGATACTGCATGATTTCGCCCCGGGTGGCATTGGCGAAAATCTCCGCCTGGGGATGGGCATCCGCGTAGGAAATCAGCTCTTCCAGGGTCCATCCCCAGGTTCCGCCTGTGGCCTCGCTCCATCCGAACACTGTTTTCAGAGAGAAACACGACGGAATGGTAATTAATTTGTTGTCTACCGTATACGCACCCAACAGATTGTCCGGGAAGTCCGAGGCGTTCAGCAGGGAGCTGTTTTCCAGGAAGGAATTTAAATCCGCAAAAAGCCCTTTTGACGCCAGGGCCTTCAGGTCAAGCTCCGAAATGTCCAGGATATCCGGGCAGTTGTCGGAGAGGATATCGCTGTTCAGGCGGAGGGCGGCATCTGCCTGGTCATGTGTTACGGGATCCAGATACTCTTTGATTTTCACCTGGTAGTTCTGGTTTTCCCGGTTGAATTCCATCACGGCATTCCGCAGGAGGCTGTTGCTGTAAATCGTGCCCAGGAGGATGGTTTCCTTCCGGGCTGCATCCGGGCTGTCCGCTTTCTTCAACAGCGCAAGCTCGCCGCTTCCTTCTGCCAGATCCCGGATAACAACTAGGAGCCTGCCGTCCTCCTGGACATGGACGGCCTCTACACGGGAACCGTTGATACCGTAGTCAAGCCAGTCAAAGAGAACCTGGCCTGTCCGGGATGTCAAATCATAAGAGGACAGGGCGGTTCTGTCATAGGAAAGCAGTGTATTTTCCATACCGGGAACTAAGACCGTGTTGTCTCCTTTGGGAAAATCAGGACAGGAAGCCCCCGCTTTTCCTGCGTCAATATCAATTTCCATGAGAAAATAATTGTCCCCGCCGCCGCTGTTGCCATGGCAGCAGGCGTACACCGCCCCATCCCGTCCCAGGCCCATGGCGCTGATTTTTCCGTTGGGCACATCGGGGGAGAAGGTTCCGCTGAAGGTTCCGTCCGATGCATATAGCCAGACACAGGGAGCGCCGGATACGCTGCCTGAGAGGCAGGCCCTCCCCTGGCTGTCCACTGTCAGCAGATCCGCGTTGTCTGTTTCCCCGGAAATGTCCGTGTCGTAGACAGGATTTCCCTCTGCGTCGAACTTGCACAGATGGGTTGCGGAGCCCTCTTCCTCCGTGACAAAGGCAAGGAGATAGAAGCAGCCCTCCCCGTCCATGGCAAATAAACTGGTGACAAACCTGTCCCTGTCATCCGGCCAGTTCAGGGGAACAGAGGGCAGGGGGCCGTCGGCCAGGGAATAACCGCTGAGCCGGTAACGGAAGCCCTGGGCCTGCTGTTCATAGGAGATGTAGTAGAAAGCATCCCCGAGAAACGCTATGCTGTTGTAAGAATCTTCCTCCATTTCAAGGGGCAGAAATTCCGGAACCCAGACCTGCCTGCCGCTGTCGGCAGGGGCGGCGTTTTTGCCGCAGGCCGTCAGCAGCAGCGTCAGGAAGACAACCGTCATCCAACCCCAAAGTGATTTCGGGTTCTGGGGGGTTCGGGTTTCTACGGTATTGGTATGGGTGGCATTGTGTGTTTCTCTGATCATATCTGGTTGCTCCCTTCAGACGGGTTGTACTAACCTGATTACATTTCCCCTAATCCAAATAAACCGGAACCATGGTGCAGCGGTTTACTAACTTACATTCCCCACATAAACATTCGCCAGATACTGTCCTGCGGTTTCCGCCAGTTGGTACAGCCGCCGGATATCCGTGGGTTTGCGGTCAAGCATATGATACTGTGGAAAAAAACGTGTAATATGAAGCGGGATTTCCGGATTTACACCCGCAATCCACCGTGCTTCCTCCGCCATCTCCTCCAGGCTGTCGTTCTCGCCGGGCACAATGAGGGTGGTGAGCTCCACATGGCAGCCGCTTGCCGCCTTTGCAATGAAGGCTTTCACCGTGTCGAAATCGCCTCCGAGCATGCGGTAGTAGTCGGCCCGGAAGCCTTTCAGGTCAATATTCATGGCATCCATCAGGGGAAGCAGTTCCTCCAGTATTTCCGGCGAGGCCGTGCCGTTGGTCACCAGTACGTTGGCCATGCCGTTTGCCTTCACAAGCCGGGCTGTATCCCGGACATATTCCCATCCCACAAGGGGTTCGTTGTAGGTGAAGGCGATGCCGATGTTTCCGGTATTGTCGCGCTCCTTCCATTCCAGAGCCAGATCCGCCAGGCGGCCGGGGGACACATACAGACTGTCTGCCTCCGCTTCCTTCGCCATGGAAATCTCATGGTTCTGGCAGAAGGGGCAGCGCAGGTTGCAGCCGTAGCTTCCCACGGACAAAATCGTGCTTCCCGGGCGGAAGTGCTTCAGCGGCTTCTTTTCAATGGGGTCCAGGGCAAGGGAGGTAATCTGGCCGTAACTGGTACATAGAATCTTTCCGTCTTCATTTTTTCTGGCGCCGCAGAGCCCGGTCTGGCCGGGAGACAGAGCGCAGTGGTGCATGCATACCTGACATGTGGTTTTCATAAATTTTCCTTTCCAAGGAACTGTGTGGTTCATTCCTAATAATGCCGGACCACCTCAAATCGCTCCAGAGCCACCTTTTCCTGTTCTGAAATCCCGGCTTTCTGCTTCGCGATGGCTATCTGCTGTTCCACGGTGTCCACGCCCTCCAGGTTCGGCAGCAGCAGTCCCCGCCGGCCGCCCTTTGTCACGATGACCCCGTAGCGTTTCACGTCCAGTTCGTCAGGGGAGGATATCCGCTCAGTATCTCCCAGTACGTCCACGGTGATGGTGAGACGTTCCGCTTCCCACAGCTCCACGGGAGAAAATCTGGGATCCTGGGAGCAGGCGCTGACGGCATTGTGCATGATTTCCTCCGCAAGGGAACCCTGTACTGCCCGGGTGGTACCGATGCAGCCCCGGAGCCTTCCATCTTCTTTCAGGGATACGAAGGCGCCTGCCCGGCGGCTGTACAGTTCCCCGGGCAGTTCTTTCGGCACCCGGGGCAGCTCTCCGGTGCGCAGCCAGGTTTCGATGGTGTGCCGGGCAAGTTTCACATAGGGGTCCTCTTTTGCCTGCTGTGCACAGAGCCGCTTTTTCTCCCAGGCTTCGAACTGTTCCAGGAAGTTTCGGGTTTCATCTGTGGAGGGGGCGTTATCCATGGAATGCATGTTATCCATGGAATGCTTTTCTTGCGTGGAATGCGTTTCCTCCATGGAAGTCGCTTCCTCCATGGAACGTCCTCTTTCCATCCCCCGGACATGGAAAGTACAGATGCCGTATCCCACGCCGAAGGGCCCTTCATAGGAGAGCCGCTCCACGTCCAGACTGGTCCGGTCAAAGGCTCCCGCCATGATGGTGAAGGAGCGGTGTCCGCATTCCGCCGCCGTTTCACAGAAGCTCTCCGAAAAGGAAAACAGTTCCCCGAAAGCGCCTCGTTCCATGACATCCATGATTCTGGCATCGTACTGCGGGCCTTCTTTCCGGTACCCGTAAGGCCCGTCCTCCTTCAGGCGATGGGAGAGGTCCCCGCTGGCGATGATTACTGCTTTTCTGCCAAGCATTTCTGCAACCTCCCGGATGCATTGTCCCAGGCGGTAATGTGCGGTGAGGGGAAAGCCGGACAGGCCAATTCGTACCAGACGGTATTCCGTGTAGTACTGATTTACAAACCAAAGAGGCACCATGGTTCCGTGGTCCAGTTTTTTCTCGCGTTCCCCCAGTGTCCCGGCATGGAGATTGTGTGAACCGGCAATTCCGCCCAGATATGTTACGAATTCCGTATCGTAGGAGACCTCCATGCATACCTCTTTTGCGCCGAACTGCCCGAAATCCCCCCTGGCGCTTCTGCCCGGGGAGATATGAAAATAATCCGCATACATGGTCTGATGGGGCGACAGGAGCAGGATAGTCTCCGGCCGGAGAGCGGCAAGCTCCTGTGCCGCCTTATGGTATGCGTCAATTGTATTTTGAATTTCCTGTTCTTTCCCCCTGCCGATGTCCGGTATGATAAGGGGCGGGTGGGGGAGCATAAAGCCTGCCAGAATGCTCATAATGAGGCTCCTTTCTCTTTTCGACAATTTTTTTATGGGAACAGCTCTTGCTTCCTACAGTATATGTTTGAAAGAATATATACTCACGAGCGAAAACAATTGCCAATCTAAATGTATAACGAGTGAACGCTTCTACAATGCCGGTGTGTAAGCAGCAATTTATGCATTCACGAGTATAAATCACAAAAAAGCAGTGGAGACTGTTTAGAATATATCTCCCAGCATATCTCGATTATACTACAGTTTGTTTTTTCGGGAAACAGATTTTTCGTGATTCCGGAAAAGAGGGATTGTGGAGGAAATTACCGGATGATACAATATTGACTTGAAAGAGCATCAAGTCAACTTTTGATTCCCAATGCGCTGGGGCGCATGAAATTATGGTATAATGTTGACTTAGAAGGACATTGAGTCAACTTTTGATTCCATATGCGCTGGGGCGCATGTAATTATGGTATAATGTATGTCAGCGGAAAAAACAAAAAAAGAGGAGACAGAGCATGAAGCTTGCGGTTATATCAGATATTCATGGAAACCTTCCGGCATTGGACGCCGTAATTGAAGATGCGGAGAAACAAAATGTGGATGCATACATATTTGCGGGCGATTATTGC
Source organism: uncultured Acetatifactor sp. (assembly GCA_910584865.1). Taxonomy (GTDB): domain Bacteria; phylum Bacillota; class Clostridia; order Lachnospirales; family Lachnospiraceae; genus Acetatifactor. Next base: position 29,645 of record CAJUCE010000023.1, on the reverse strand, counting down.
ATTAGTAATCCATATCCCGATGAATGTATTACGAGAATCCGGAATCTGGGCAGGAAATATGTAATCAGGGGGAATGAAGAGAGGTATCTGGAAAGTTTTACAGGAAAAGACCAGAGTACATGGGCGGATGGTCAGATGCAGATTTCCTACTGGTGTTTCCGGAGTATAAAGGCCGATAACCTGGAATACCTGGCGGCTTTGCCTGCCAGGCTGCGGCTGAAATGCGGTCATGCGGCTCTTCATGCGGCACATTCGTCGGAAGAATTCATAGGAGACTGCGAACATAGGGAATGGGCGGTTGCAAAGGTTGCGGCAAGATATAAGGACGGATTATAACCCGGGAAAGATTCCGGATAGACATTCATGCCTATTTTGAGAATGACAGACGTTTTCAGGATGCCCTGTCGTGCCTGGAGGACGGTATGTATATCTTCGGACACTCTCATATTCAGTGGACCTATCGGTCCGGGAATAAAAATTATTGATAAATCCCGGCTCCTGCGGACTTCCGCTAGACTGCATAAAAGACGGTATACCCTATACCATTCTGGATGTATCAGGGAAGGAGGGCATTGCTGTTGATGAAAGGCGCGTGGATTTTCAGAAAGAAGAATATATTGTGTCTCTGATGCAAAGCAGGCAGTATGAGGAAGTAAATATCTGGAGCCGGATTATCATAGAAGAACTGCGGACTTCCAGGGAGCATCTGTTCTTTTTCCTGGAATTTGCGGAAAAGTATGCCATGGAAATCGGAGATGCCAGGAGGCCGTTTGCCGCCTCCACATGGAAGGCGGCTTTTGAACTGTGGCAAAGGGAACTGAAAATGTAAAGATGCTGTATTGGCTTTGTATTTACTGTGTGATAATATATAGGAAGCAAAAACGGCTTCCTATAATCGAATGCGGCGCAAAGGGACGCGCCTTTTATCGGAAGCATAGGGATTGCTTCCGATAAGACATAATCTAAGCGTAAGAAGGAGGAGTGTGGTTATGGCGCAGACATTAGTGAATATCCGTATGGACGAGGAACTGAAAAAAAGTATGGAAAAAATATGCCAGGAGCTTGGCATGAATATGACTACAGCAATAACAATATTTGCGAAGAAGATGACAAGAGAAAAAAGGATTCCATTTGAAGTATCGGTTGACCCGTTTTACACTGAAAGCAATCAGGCACATTTGCGCAGAGGTGTAGAAGCTCTGAATGCCGGCAAAGGTATTGAGCACGAACTAATCGAGGCAGATGAATGAAAAAGGTTTGGTTTGATGAGGAGTGGCAGGATTATATCTATTGGCAGACACAGGATAAGAAAACATTAAAACGTGTTAATAATTTGCTGAAAGATATAGAAAGAGGATATTTTGAAGGTATAGGGAAACCATAACCCTTAAAGGGAGATATGAGTGGGTTTTGGAGCCGTAGGATTGATGAGGTAAACCGGTTGGTATATCGGATTCGCGGTGATGTGATAGAGATTGTATCCTGTAAGGGGCATTATGAGAACATGGAGAACTGAAGACAAAAAAGGCGGGATTTATCCCGCCGGAAATCAACCTGCTCATTTTTTCGCTACAATATAGATCGGAAGAAAGAAACCTCCCAACATCAAAACCAGGGCGAGAACCAGGTCCGTAATCTGGAGCCGGATACCGGCGAGCAGTAAGGTTTCCACATAGCTGATGAGCGGGTAGGACAGCATCAGGGTTATGGACCAGATGCGGCCTACATTTAGTATTTTTGTCCAGTTGCCGTTGCTGAGGGAGAGGCCGGGCAAATTCATTTCAAACAGCCCGTCCGTATATAAGCAGATGCGGTTTTCGTCATAATAGTGTGGCAATTTTGTCTTTGCAAGGAAGCAGAAGTAGATTCCGAAGATTGCCGCCAGGATGACTTCCACTGTCATTCCTATGGTTGCATGTCCGCTTCTGCAGACGAACCACATTTCAGCACAGGCAATAAAAAAGGCGAAAATATACACAGGTCCCCATTTGCTTTTGCCCTGATAGGCCCTTTCCTCTTTTTCCGAGTAGGAAATGGCTGTTTTTACAACCTGTTCCACCTGGGCGGCATCCAGGGGCTTGTCCTGCTCCATGCGCCGGCACATCAGCAGTTCCGTTACGGTGATGCCTAATATGTCGGCCAGCGGTATCAGTAAGTCTATACTGGGAACACTGGATGCGGTTTCCCACTTGCTTACTGCCTTGTCGGATATAAAAAGCTGTTCCGCCAGTTCCTTTTGGGTAATTCCTTTTTCTTTGCGAAGGGTGGCTACAAACGTGCCGAATTTTTGTCTGTCAATGCTGTACAATGGTCTGTCCTCCTGTGTGTTGATGGCTTTCCTAAGAAAATGCCTGCATAATTCCTAAACTTATTGTCACTCAAAACCATCTAAAAAGCAACCGAATGGCAGGAGAATTGCCCGATTCTCTCGTCGGTTTACATTAGCAATGTGAAGAACAGTTGAAAAAGAATCTGTAAACTGGTAAAATCATATGCAAGGCATAAAGTTAAAAGTTAAATGATATGAGGAATGCAGGAAGGAATGAGACGAATGAACGATGTATGGAGCATATTGAAAATAGAGCCGACGGATGATAAAAAAGCAATCCGGAAAGCCTATGCAGCACAGTCAAAACTGCATCATCCGGAGGAGGAGCCGGAGTACTTTGCGACGTTGAACCAGGCTTATAAGGCGGCTCTTGACTATGCCGCGGGCGCGGAAAAGACAGCTGATTCCACGGGTAAATCTGCTTCCGACAGAATGGATTCCGATAGAACATCTTCCGGAGAAGGAAGTGCTGCATTTGTTCCTTTCGAGCCAGGAAGAAAGGGAGAGAGGGAGGAAAATGCAGCGTTTGCCCCTTTCGAGCCAGACGGAAAGGAAAAGAGGAAAGAAAATGCGGCGTTTGACCCTTTCGAGCCAGGAAGAAAGGGAGAGAGGGAAGAAAATGCAGCGTTTGCCCCTCTCGAGCCAGGCGGAACGGAAGAGAAGAAAGAAAATGCAGCGTTTGTCTCTTTCGAATCAGGTGGAAAGACAGGGAAGGAGGGAAAAGAGACATTACAGGAAAAGGAACATGAAAAAACGGAAGACGGTAATGGCGGTCATGCCTCTAACAACGAAATCTCTTTGCTGGAACGTCTTGACCAGGCATCACAGCAAGCCATAAAGCAAAGCATGGAAACGGGAGCGCTCCGTGAATTCATTGTCCTTTTTGAAAATCCGAAACAGGCAAAACAGGCCGACACCTGGAAACGATTTTTCCTGTCAGAAAGCTTTCTGGGGGAGCAGTTTTCGGAGGAATTTGCAAAAGGGCTGCTTTTCTATCTGTCGGAGCAGACACTCTGCCCCAGGGACAACCTGCCCATGTATTTTTTACAGGAACTGGCCATCGCGTATGCTTTTATTCCCCATTTTGCCGGGGAAGAATACTTTGAAGGCCTGAAATATCCCAAGGAATGGTACAAGGTTTCCGTGGAAAATACCTTTCCTGCCAGAAGATATGCCGCCGAAATATTCAATATGCAGGGGCGGGAATGTGACCTGAAATCCATGACCAACCACATTCTCCGGCAGCCCGGAAATAAGGTGCGCCACAATGCCTTTTCCGATTACTTGACCATGAAGGAGATGAGCAGGGACGGGCGCCTGACCGACGGGGAGAAAGAGGTCTGGCAGCATGTTGTGGGAGCCTGTCAGCCCTATTATCTGTATGAGCGCAACGGCAAAAATGCGGGAGGAGCGGACTATGAGTCCCGCAGTGAATCCGTGGTAAAGCTCTATGTCCAGTGGCTGAAGGACGAGCAGCTGCCCAGGGAAGTTTTGCTGTTTTTCTATAAAAAACTGGCCTTCAAGGAGTTGGAGCGCAGCAGCACCAGGGGGCTATACAGTGCGCTGAAGGCCCAGGTGCTGATCCAGTGTCCTCAGGCGGAGGAGATACTTTTCGGAGAGGACGGCAAGGAGCAGCAGATAGTAAAACTTTACAAAACCTATGCTTCCATTATCAATGCCAATCAGACCAATTACGACAAATTTATCTATGAAGAGACACCGGAAATCAGGGACAGGGCCAGAGCCTTTTTCGCCATGCCGGAGTGGGAGCGGCTAAAGGGAGATAAGGAGCTGTTTGAACGGATATACGGCACATCCAAACGGATTGTGATGCCCAAAACCGTGACGGAAATCTTGGTCAGTCACCTGACGGAGGGGGACTTTCCGGAGCCGGAGCGGACAGAATTGATCGAAAGCCTTCTGCGCTCTCTTTCCACGGAAAGGATGTGCCGGGAACTGGATTACCGCTATGAAATCACATTAGGCTCCACACAGCCTGGGGACATAGGTGACAGTCCGGATTTCTGGCAGTATTTTCTCATGAGGGGCTTCGGTTTCCGTCATGCGAAGGTCAGGGGAAACTGGGAGGAAGACTTCATATATGTGATGGACGGCCAGTGTTATCTGCCTGCCTATATCAATTATATTTATGCGCCGTCCCGGGCGTGGCAGAGACAGTTTACCGGTTTTGACCAGGAGAAGGAGGAGATACGGGAGCCGGTGTCCATCGTCTGTCCCATGCCGGGAGGCGGGAGCCTCCGGGTGGAATTCCATTATTATTACTGCCTGTATTTTGTGAAGGGATCCGCGGGTGAAATGCCGGTTACGGCTCCTGTTCTGGCATTTTGGCAGCTTCAGGAATATGCGGAGGGCCTGAAAAAGCCCGAAGAATTTTTCTTCCTTCTGGCGGTGACTGCCATTGAGGCTTCGGACAGAAACGCTGCCCGGAGGCTGATTGAAACCTGGCTGCGGCGGATTCCCCTGCATTCTTTTCTGGTTCCCACAGTGGCGAGGATGCTTGCCGCCGACAATGACCGTATTCCCGGCGCGGTGCCGTATTCGGGGGAAATGCGGTGCTTGGGAGAAATGCGGTGCAGGGAGCAGAGGATTGTTTCGGGAGATGGAGAACGCAATAGCGATTTTGAAAAAACGAAATACCGGACTTTTTCGGATGCTGAAATGGCAGAAAACGAAATAGGAGAGAACAAAACGGCAGAAAATAAAACGGTAGAAAACGGAATAACAGAAAACAAAACGGCGGAAAACGAGACGACAGAAAGGGAAACGGCAGAAAACGAAGCAGCAGAAAAGGAAACAACAGAAAAGGAGACGGCAGAAATCGAAGCAATAGAAAGGGAAACTGCAAACAGAAAAGCAACGGAAAACAGGGCGGAAGGAAAGGTGGAAGCCGTTCTGTACAGCGAACAGGAACGGTTCTGCTTTCGGGCGGTGGTTTCGGAAGAAAGATTCAGCATCTGGCGGCAGATGGATTACGGATGGCAGGATATCATATTCCGCAGTTCGGACCTGGGCTGGAGGAAGTGGCAGGAGGATACCTGGAAGGGATATGGCTTTTCAGGTGAAATGCAGAAGCTGGCAGAGGGGAATGCCTATGAATACAAGGCCTGTGAGAGCAACATTCCGGCAGACGGTGTATTAAAGAACATTGCTCAAGAAAACGATGTTACGATAGAAAATACACTAAAAACAAATTATCCGAAGAGCGTTATCCTGTCTGGCAATGCCTCGGAAAGCAATATTCTGACCGTCAGAGGAAGCTACGGGCAGTTTTCGGAAGACAGCACGGATACGCCCCAGGGCAGAATAGCTGCCGCCCTGAACATACTGCATAGTCTGAGGCAGCCCAGGCCCAGGCTGCGCGCCTCCTTCTCCCTGGAAGGTATGGACATGGCGCAAAAGGCTGCAAAAATCCTGGAGGCAATGGACTTTGCCCAAAATTGGGAAGGCTTCTGTGTGCTTCGGTACGGACCGAAAAAGGAAAGACGCCATGACAGGGTATTTTACGGCGCCCGCGCGCCCTTCGGCTTTGACCTGAAGTTTCAGTCTCCGGTATATGTGAGAAGCAGGGATTATCTGATGTCCTCTTCCAATACGAAGATAAAGGAGCCCAAGGCTCTGGCAGGACGTTTCGGATGGGGGTTCAAGTATGCGCCTCGTTCCGATTACGGCCCCATGTATGTCTATCGGGGAGAGAGCGGAACATTCTACGCCTACGGCTCCATTCGGATGCACAGGGCTGACAGCCTGGAATTGCTGCTCGCGGATTTTTTCCGGACGGAATGGGAAGGCATGACGGAGGTGGAGGCTTACGAGGGCTGTCTCACCGTATCCCGGCTTGACCACAGACTGGAATACTGCTATACAGAGGAGGACATGAACCGGTCCATGCAAAACCCTGAGGATACCCCGGCCGACAAATTTACCCTGTTTGGCGGTTACGGGATGTGGAAGGAATTCGTCCGGTGGATGGATGAGCTGCTGAATCCCGGACTGCCCTCCTGGGTAAATATGGTTGTGGTGGGAATTGACTGGGAGAAGGGCGGGGCCCTGACATTTACCGGCTTCCATGAAGAGGAGGAGAACGCCGAACTGCAGGAGTTTTGGGAAAAGACCGACGCTGATTTTGAGGATGAGGCGTATGGGGACGAGTTCGGAACGGGCGAAGCGGATATGGATGGAACTGGGGCGGGCGGCTTAGAAACTGATGGAAGCGGAGCGGGCGAATCAGATATGAAAGAACCGGATATGAAAGAATCCAACGTGAACAGTCCGGACAGGAGTGAAACGTCAGGAAGCCCCGGCGGACTGCAGAACGAAGCCTACATTCCCCAGACACCCCTGCTGATATGGGCAAAGGGAATGGACAGAAGGGACAGGACGGAGTTCCTGACAAATGCCATGCAGTGGTATGCGGACTGCGGCAGATTTGCCGAAAAGACCGGCGGCAGAAATATCAGGATTTTGGTGAGCGGATGTTAAAATTATGTGGCTGAAAATGTAAAGCCATTTGCGTGTAAATTCAAGACTATACGCGCCGTGCCGCCATTGCCATGTCATTCTTGAAATAGAGACAAAAATGATATCCGTACTGCTGCCATTGCCGTATCATTCTTGAAATAGAAACAAAAATGGTATGATTAAGCTATAGACCCAGAAAGGATTGAGCTATGGCAAATATATATGACGGCGCATTCCGGACAATCCTGAATGACTGCCGGAAGCTGATTATCCCTGTAATCAATGAGATTTTTGGGGAAACATATACAGGAGAGGAAGAAATCCGTTTTTTCCCGAACGAACACTTTTTAGACCAACAGGATGAGGCAGATAAAGAACGGATTACGGACACGAATTTTACAGTTTTCGGGAAGATATTTTTAAAAAAGGCCTGCTGATGCTGATTCCGTTTTATATTTTTTCACATGAGAAAGGTTTTCCGGAGTATAATAGTAATGAGCGGAAACTGGCAGAATTGAAGGCAGAGTATCGAGACATTCTGGAAAGGCTTGATGAACTGGAGCAGCAGGAAGTGATCGGGGCGTTTGACAAACGTACGATTATAGAGCTCTCCGGTGATGTGTTGAAAGAGATTGCACAGAAGTACGAGAATGTGCGGAAAGGCGTAGGTGATATGATGGGCGGAGCATTGATTGAGACAAGCGCAAGAACCATTTTAAACCAGGGAATAAGTCAGGGAATAAGTCTGGGAATAGACCAGGGAATCAATCAAAATCAAAGAGAAACTGCACTTAGAATGCTGAAAAGGGGAAAAATGACGATAGAGGAGATTGCGGAAGATACCGGACTCAGCATCTCGGAAGTAGAGCATCTTGCAGGACTTCAGAAAGTGTAATAGACGAGGAGGCCTTGAAATGAATAAACACCTGAAGCAGGTCATAGACAGTTGGAATGAAACCGCAGATTCGGACTGGTACCAGTCCCTCAGGACAGAGGAAAAAATCGGGGAACTGGCCGCGAATCCGCCCGGCGCCTTCCACCCTTCTGTATATCAGCTGATAAACAAGTATCTGCCGGATTTGCGCGGGAAGAAAGTGCTGTTGCCGTCGAGCGGAGACAACCATGCCGCCTTTGCCTTTGCACTGTCGGGGGCGGCGGTTACGTCTGCTGATATCAGCGAGAGGCAGTTGGAGCATGCACGGGAAATAGCAGACAGATTAAACCTTGGAATCCGTTTCGTCTGCGATGATACCACACATCTTTTACAGATGGAAGACAGCAGTTTTGACCTGGTTTATACGTCCAACGGCACCCATACCTGGATTACAGATTTAGAGACGATGTATCAAAACGTGTACAGGGTGCTAAAGCCGGCAGGATTTTCCATTATGTTTGATATCCACCCGTTTAACCGCCCCTTCACGGGCGAGCCGTGGAAAGAGCCCCAGATTATAAAGCCATATGAAGAAACCATGCCGTATTGTCACTGGCGCGTGCAGGATTTGCTGAATGCCATGACAGGGGCAGGGCTTTCCATAAAGGAAGTGGAAGAGCTGCAGGCCGTAAATGCTTCGTTTTGGTTCTCCTATCAGGAGTACATAAAGCAGAGCGGAGAAAAAATCGCCGATATCAATAATTGGAAGCATAATCCCATGGCGGCGCTGCCGGCATGGATTTCCATTGTTTCGCAAAAAATGATATGATGGGAATAATTGGTCCTGCGCTGTTTCATGTACTTAGGAACTGCGAAGAAATAAATTTGCACTTTCAGGAAGGAAACATCAGTATATATGCATCTTCCCAGGCGGAATCCTGTAAATTTATTTCGTAACGTTTCCTTAGGAACTGCCGGAAAATAAACCCTGGGTTGATTTTTTCTTTTCTGGATTAACGCAATCAGTATGGTCAGTGATATGATTCTCCCTTATAATAAAAAGCACATTGCAGCGCGGCATTGTAGATAACAGCATTCGCGAAAGATTCCGGAAGACTATTTTAATTAGGAAAGACGCGAAGGCGCACGAGAGGAACATTCATGAGTGTTCTATCGCATGAATGTTCCTCTCATGAGGAGTGCGCCGAGGTGACTTTACGCTTTAGAGCCATCGTGCAACGATTAAAATAGGAAAGGCAGACGCGAAGGCGATTCAGTGAGGAGGATCAACGAAAATGAACAGACCAGATATGGAAAAAATCGGAAAAAGAATTGCGTTCCTGCGGAAGGAACGGGGCTATACAGGGGAGGCTCTGGCGGAACGGCTGCAGGTAAGCCCCCAGGCCGTATCCAAATGGGAAAACGCCAAATGCCTGCCGGAGACCAGCGTGCTGTCTGCCCTGGCCGAAGCGCTTGGCTGCAGCATTGATAATCTGCTGTGTCCCAGGGAAATTTTGATTCTGGAAGCAGTCTATACGGACGGGCAGACACAGGTTCCGATTACCCGGTTTTTAAACGGACTGGTGCGGAATAAGGACATCAGCATTCCAGTGAATGAGACATTCCTGGGCGCTTCCATCCCCGGGGACAGGCTGAAGGTGCTGACCATAAAATACCAGACGCCGGAGGGAATCTTTTTTTCCTATGCCCTGCAGAACAACATGCTCACCCTGGATAACAGAACGCCTGTGCTGTCACAAGACGCAGCTGTTCCGGATGGGGAAAGCGTCTGCTATGGGGACGGACAGTCGTTTCAGATCATCGGCGCCTGGTACGGAAACGAGAAGGCCTTTTCCTCCGTCATGCGGAAGATGATGCACTATGAATACTTTAACTGGGATAAGATTCCGGTGAACCAGGAGACCTTTCCCAGTGATACGGCAAGCGACGATACGGAATATCTGACACTGGTTTATCTGAACAAAGAAGGAATCCATGTCATCAGCTGTCCGGAAAACGAGACGGTTTATTACGGCAGTCACCGCACTGCCCTCTGCATGGAAGACCGCGGGGCATGTATTCTAAAGGGAATTAAGATGCTGTCCTGGGGAGAAGGGATGGACTGCCCCTGGGCCGGGGCGCTTTGGGCGGCGCTGCAATACATGGGAGAAAACCGTTCCTACCATCAGATTATGGGAATGAGCGGCGCCTGTTGGCGGACCTGCTTTACGGAGGTATGGGACTACAGCTGTACGGACGCACTGGTGGCCTTTGACTATGCCACGCCTCTGTTCCGGAGCCTGGGGTATTCCTTCCGGATGGCGGACAGGGTGGAAAAGCAGGAACGGAAGGCGGAGCGCCTGGCAGTGATGGAGGATATCCGCAGCGGAAAACCGGTTCTGGGCATCAACCTGCGGGTTGCTCCCGAGTGGGGGGTGATAACGGGATATACCGAAGAAGGCGCCCGCTTCCTGTGCCGCACCTATTTTGACAGGGAGACCTTCGAGAAACTGGAACAGGCGGAATCTCCTGTGGAAAAGGAAGACAAAAGGTTAGTGTTTGAGGAAAACCAGGGCTATCTGTTTACTGATTCCTGGCCATTCCTGCTGATTCATTTCGGGGACAGGGAGGCCGCGCCCTCTCCATTGGAAACCTTGAGAACGTCCCTTTCCATGCTTGCCGCATCCTTCCGGGGGGAGGAGACCAGGGGCTATTATCAGGGAAAAGGAGCCTATGAGGCGTGGATAAGGGGGCTTGCACGGGAGGCGGATTTCCGGCTGGATTCTGACAGGGAGAATGTGCTGCGGAGGCTCTGCGTCAACGACAGTATGCTTGTCAGCCTGATTGATGCCAGAGAGTCGGCTGCATGTTATCTGGAGGAATCGGCTGCCCTGCTGCAGGAAGGCAGCCGTGAGCATCTGGAAAAGATCGGGGCAAACTGCCGGAGTCTCTCAGGGATGCTGACCGCTTTCCGGGACAAAAGCAGTGCGGCCGCCGATGCCTGTTCCCTGACCTACAACACGGATGTGGAGTTCAAAGTCGCAGTTTCAAAACTGGGCGAGATGCGCAGGGAGCAGACCGCCCTGCTCGAAAAGGCGCTGCTTCTGGAGGAGGAAAACTGCCGCCTGGCGGAGCTGATTCTGGAAGAGACGGCCTGAAACATCTGCCGGACAAAAGGTATGACGAGCGGGCGCTTCTGCATTACATTGCAGGGAAAATGGCCGCGCCTGCGAGTATAATGAATGGAAGAACTTGAAGTTCATAGGACGAACTGATATAATAGGGCACAGCGATTGCGGTGCTCTATTATTATACTCACGGCCCCAAATATTTGCCGATCTTAAGGGATAACGAGTGGGCGCGCTGCAGCCTTGAACAGGAAAGAGGCATACAATATAAGCAAAGTGACTCTTCTGCAATAGAAGCAAAGCAACGCTTCTAAAATAGAAGCAAAGCAACGCTTCTAAAATAGAAGCAAAGCAACGCTTCTATTGTCAGGAGCATTGCCAAGAATGAATGCGCTCACGAGTTATATACGCAGGCCCGCATATGGGAATTTGCTGTTGACACAGCATGCAGGCCGTGTGGGCGAGTAGGTAGAAAATCATTCCTGCCTAGTTGAAAAATATCAACATTCCAGATGTATTACAACGAAATATTGTGCAATACGGCAAAATATTGGTTTCGGTTTATCCGGGTTAGGAGATAGTATGAAAAACGAAATTACAATAGCGATGATAGGCACTATAATGCTTTTTGCCCTCACAGGATGTGCAGACAACGCAGATGCAGCAGGTGTCCCCGGTACCTCCGTCCAGGGAAATGCCCCCGCCGCCCCTGCCGCGCAGTCCCCAGGGGAAGAAGCGTCATCCGCAGATGGAAACACCTCCGCCCCTGCCGCGCAGTCCTCGGGGGGAGAAGCGTCATCCGCAGACGGAAACACCCCCGCCGCCTCTGCCACGCAGTCCCCGGGGGAAGAAGCGTCATCCGCAGACGAAAATGCCCCCGCCGCCCCTGCCGCGCAGTCCCCAGGGGAAGAAGCGTCATCTGCAGACGAAAACGCCTCCGGAGCAATCTCACATCCTTCCTCCGTAGAAACAGCAGGGGCATTTGCCCCTAAGCCGGAGACCCATAACAGAAGCAGTTCGGAAGACAGCAATACGGAGGAAAGCGGTTTTGAGGAAAATAATCCCCGCAGTTCCGGTGAAATATCAGCAGAATTCGGTGAGGGCGGTGAAGTGCCCGGCGCTCTCATACCGGCGGTTATGATAGAGGGGACGATTTACTATCTCTCACAGGGATATCCCATACCGGACAAGGAAGTAAATTCTGACCAGGCGTCGTATACCGGCTCAGAGGTTTCTCTGGGTACTTACCCGGAAAAGGACGGGGAATCCAATTATGCTCCGATGGGAACGCCCTATGTGAAATACGAAGATGGCTATGTATTAAAACTGGAAGAGTATGGATGGAGCCTGTTTTTAACCTGGGAGGACAGACTGGCGGAGGAATGACAGGGAATCCCTGCGGCCGTATGAATGGCTGCAGGAGCAAAGAATTTGAAAAGGAAATAATCACTATGAAAAAACAGACTACAGACGCACAAAACGAACCTGCTATTTTGCAAACGTGGCAATGTCCTCCGTGTTCAGCCTTCCACCCCTGCTGTTTGCCACATTCCGGGAGCAGTACGGAATCTCCTATACACTGTTGGGAACGCTTGTCCTGGTGAATTTCTGCACACAGCTTGGGATCGATTTGATCTTCAGCTTTTTCAGCAGATATTTTAACATTCACAAGACCATCCGCCTTATGCCCCTTGTAACGGCGGCAGGCCTGTGCGTGTATGCGCTGATTCCCCTGCTGTTTCCGGAGCACGCCTATACGGGCCTTGTGGCCGGTACCTTCCTCTTCTCCGTGGCGGCGGGTCTGGGTGAAGTACTGGTAAGCCCCACGATAGCGGCGCTGCCCTCGGATACCCCCGATAAGGATATGAGCATGCTTCATGCCCTGTACGGCTACGGGGTTGTGGGGGTGGTCCTTGTCAGCACTTTGTTTCTCCGGTTTGTGGGAAACGAATATTGGATGTATCTGACCTTCTTCTGGGCGCTGCTGCCGGTGATTGCATCCGTTCTGTTTATGATCTCGCCGCTGCCGGACGTGAATATGGAGCAGAGCGGTTCAAGGCCTGCGGGCTCGAAGCACAGGACAAAGGGGCTCCTCTTATGCATGGCCTGCATTTTTTTAGGCGCCTGTGCCGAGAATACCATGACGAACTGGATTTCCGTATATGCGGAAAAGGCATTGCGGATACCCAAAATATGGGGGGACATTTTTGGCATGTCCCTGTTCGCGGGAGTGCTCGCCCTTACAAGGACGGCTTATGCGAAATACGGGAAAAATATTTTCAGGGTTCTGACAGTGAGCATGGCAGCCGCTGTGGTATGTTACCTGACAGTTGGGCTTTCCTCCAATGCGTTCCTGTCCCTGGCGGCCTGCGTCGCCGTGGGGATCTCTACCGCCATGCTCTGGCCGGGAACGCTGATTTTAATGGAAGAAAAAATACCGTCGGCCGGGGTTGCCGCCTACGCGCTCATGGCGGCAGGAGGAGATCTCGGCGCTTCGGTTGCTCCCCAGGCCCTGGGCATCGCAGTGGATAAGATTTCGCTTACGGAGTGGGCAGGGACGTTTGGTGCTTCTCTGTCCCTGACGCCGGAACAGGTGGGATTTAAGGCGGGCATGCTGATGGCGGCGATTTTCCCGGTTTTGGGAATTGCGCTTCTGGCATATATGAAGAGGTATTTTGGGAGAAGGGAATAGGGGGATAAGAAAAATCGATGATTGCATATTGACAAAATCCTATCAAAAGGCTATAATGATGATATAAAAAATGAAAAAAAGAATCATTTGCTCTGCGGAGGATAATGGATTGGGCATAGACAAAAAGGATATTGAGCAGTATCTTTTCGAGTTGAAGGAAGCTGTTGGAAAGGACAGATATCGGATAGACCGGAATGCCAGACGGCAGGGTAACATTAATCTTTTCCTTGATTATATTATAGACGAGGCAAAAGCGAAGGAGATCATATTGAACCTTACGGTAATGGATTTTTCGAAAGTCCTGCAGAATGTACATGTGGGGTATGAGCATGAAAGACTGTATGTATTTGGTAAGGACGTGAATCTTTTAGAGCGAAACGGTACGAAAGCGAAAGCAGTTCCTTTATATATTAAGTTCAACAAGTTGAAGGACTGTTTTGTGATTGTAGTTTCATTTCATGAGCAGAAACATCCGCTTACATACTGCTTTAAATAAATGGGGACAAATCGGAGGTGGCTATTATGAGAGAAAAGGGAAGAATGGACTTCTGCATCGAGTGCAGGAAGGAGACCGGGTACCTTTTGCGGAAAAAGAACATCGTAAAAACCATAAGGGACAAAGAATATACGTTTGGAATCACGGCAGCGATATGTGTGGAGTGCGGCGGAGAAATGAGCATTCCGGGGTTGATTGATAAGAATGTTCGGGAAATTGATGAACAGTACAGGGCAGCGGAAGGGCTTGTAACGGTTGATGATATTGAGAAACTGATGAAGATATATAAGATAGGGAAGGCGCCGTTGTCTTTGGCGCTTGGTTTTGGCGAGGTGACAATACCGAGATATCTGGAAGGACAGGTACCGTCTAAAGAGTATTCAGACATAGTGAAGGCGGCTCTGGCCTCTCCGGCTTATATGAAGCGTAGACTTACGGAAAATCGGGATAAGCTGACTGACGCGGCATATAGGAAGGCAGTGGCCGCAGCGGACAGCATCATGAGCCTGTTTTCGGTGTCGGGAAAAATGCTCCGGGTAATAGTCCGTATATTTGAAAAGTTGGAAGAGGTAACGCCGCTTATGCTGCAGAAGCTGCTTTATTTTACCCAGGGTATTTTCTCTGCGCTATATGGCAGGCCGATTTTTGCGGAGGATTGCAGGGCATGGGTTCACGGTCCGGTTTATCCCGAGGTGTATGAGCTGTTCCGGGATTTTAAGTACAATCCGATTGATGATGCGCGATTTGCACTTTTGGAAGGAACGGAGGATGTCCTGACTGACGATGAGAAAAAAGTGATTGATCTTGTGGTAAATACTTTTGGGATGTATGGAGGAAAGGTACTGGAACGGATTACACATAATGAGGAGCCCTGGAAAGCGGCCAGGAAAGGGTATGGCGACAGTATTCCTTCCAGTGAACTCCTGCAGAAAGAGCGTATCATGAGGTATTATATTGCTGTGAATAAAAGGTATGGCATTGATAAAGAGGACGGTCTGCAGTCCTATATTCATGATATGCTAAAGAAGGCTTCATAATGACAGGCGCATGCCTCGGTTTTGTTTGACAAAGCGCTAGCCCGGGCGGCAAATCTTGCCGCCCGGGCGGCAGGCTGTGGGCAGACTGTGCTGATTCAGACCTGTTTTAGGTTTAGCTGTATCAGGTTCTTTTAGGTTCAGCTGTATCAGGTTCTTTTAGGTTCAGCCGTATCAGGTTCTTTTAGGTTTAGCCGTATCAGGTTCTTTTAGGTTTAGCCGTATCAGGTTCTTTTAGGTTTAGCTGTATCAGGTTCTTTTAGATTTAGCTGCATCAGGTTCGTTTTAGGTGAGGCGTTTCAGGCAAGCTTATGGTTCAGCTGTTTCAGGCCTGCTCCAGGTTCAGTATCCCATCGTATCGCGGGCGCATATCCGGTTCCAGGCGGTGGGTGACTGTGATGGTCAGGCAGTCATCCGGACGCATTATCCGTTCTTCAATTTTCCTTGCCGTTTCTCTGTCCAGGTTGGCGGTAAACTCATCTAACAGCAGTACCCTGCTCTTTCGAAGCAATGCCCGGGCGAGACTGAGGCGCTGCCTTTCACCGCCTGAAAAGTTTCTGCCGTTTTCGCCTGCCGTGGTGGAAAGAACCTCCGGAAGAGAAGCCACAAGCTCTGCCAGGCCCGCCTGTTCCACTGCGGATTCGACTTCCGACAGGGTGTATTTTTCGTCAAACAGGGTGATGTTATTCAGAATTGTGTCCTGGAACAGAAAGGTATCCTGGGACACATATGCCACAATATTTCCCAGACATTCCCGCGGCAGTTCCCGCAGTTCGACACTGTCATAGGAGATGCTCCCGCTGTAATCCGGATAATATCCCAACAGCAGGGAGAGAAGGGTGCTTTTTCCGCAGCCGCTCCGTCCCACTACGGCATAATGCTTTCCTGCCTGGAAACAAAACGAAAGTTCGTGGAGGACTTCCTGTCCTTCTCTGTATCCGAAAGAAACCTTGTCAAGGGTGATCTTTTCCCGGAAGCGGTCAGTGTTCCTGCCGCTCGTGTTTTCCGCGGAAGGCAGTCCTTCTCTGGAAAGCCGTTTTTTCTCTGGAAGGCAGTTCTTCTCTGGAAAGCCGTTTTTTCTCTGGAAGGCAGTTCTTCTCTGGAAAGCGTCTTTCTCTCTGGAAACCGTGTTTCCGCAGACTTCTTTTTGTGAATTAAATCCGTCTCTTCCCCGGAGCATTTTTCACCTGGAATGTACTTCCGTATCCCCCAGTAAAACCTGAAACCGTTTCAATAAAGGTATTTTAAGCAGTATTATTCATGTGGGGGTGGAAGCAATATAGGCTGCCGCCCCTTGTTTTATATTGTATAAGAAAGTTTCAGGCCGCTTTCCTTGAAAATACAGAGAGGGTATGCTAGAATGAAAAATAACTAAAAACAGGGAGGGAGCAGAGTATGAAAGGGAGAAATGCTTTCGGAATGTATGCATGCCTGTTGGCCGCGGGATGTGCCTTCAGCCTGACAGGATGCGGAAAGAAGAGTCCTCTGGATCCGGGCAATCCGGTGTCTCTGACCGTATGGCATTATTATAACGGCGCACAGCAGGTTGCGTTTGATACATTGGTAGAGGAGTTTAACGATACGGTAGGCAGGGAAGAGGGGATTTTTGTGCAGGGCTACAGTCAGGGCTCTGTTTCGGATCTGGAGACAGCGGTGCGGGACTCCATCAACGGAAAGGTAGGGGCGGAGGCAATGCCGGACGTATTTTCATCCTATGCGGACACTGCATATGAGGTAGAACAGGCGGGCGCGCTGGCGAATCTGTCGGAATATTTGGATGAAGAAGAGTTGGGGAAATACGTGGATTCCTATATAGAGGAGGGACGGATTGCGAAGGACGGTACGCTTCGAATCTTTCCCACGGCAAAGTCCACAGAGATCATGATGATCAATAAGACCGATTGGGAGACTTTTGCTGCCGCCACCGGCGTTACTTTAGAGGACTTGAAGACAATAGAGGATGTGGCGGCTGCGGCAAAGACATACTATGAGTGGACCGACGGGCAGACGCCGGATATACCGGGAGACGGCAGGGCATTTTATGGGAGAGACGCCGCGGCGAATTATTTTATCATTGGGATGAGACAGCTGGGCGTGGAGATCTTTCAGGTGGAAAACGGCGAAGTGACCTTGAATTTGCCGGAAGAGGAGCTGCACCGGCTCTGGGAGAATTATTATGTGCCCATGGTCAAGGGATATTTCGGCGCATACGGTTCCTTTCGTTCCGATGATGTAAAAACAGGAGATTTGCTGGCTTATACAGGCTCTACGTCCTCCGCCATGTACTTTCCCGATCAGGTGGAGCTGGACGATACAGGGTACCCAATCGATTATATTGTGATGACGGCGCCGGTATTCCGGGATGGGCAGCATTATGCCGTTCAGCAGGGAGCCGGCATGGTAGTGAGCAAATCGGATGAAAGACATGAATATGCTGCTGTGGAGTTCCTGAAGTGGTTTACCGAGGCGGAGAATAATCTGCAGTTTGGCTGTGTGTCCGGTTATCTGCCGGTGCAGAAGGCGGCAAACAGTGCGGAAAAGCTGGATCAGGTAATTGAGGAACAGTCTCTGGAGGTGGCCCCGAAGACTTATGAATGTCTGACTACCATTTTCCGGGAGATGGAGGGGATGACACTTTATACAAATAAAAGCTTTAAAAACGGTTCTGCGGCGAGGAAGGTGTTGGAATATCATCTTGCGGACAGGGCTGCGGAGGATCGGATGGCTGTGGAGGCAGCACTGGCGCAGGGTCTGAGCCTGGAGGAAGCGTCTGCACCCTATGTGACGGAGGAAGCTTTTAAGGAGTGGTACAGTTCTTTTTGTGACGCACTAAAATCTGCGGTAAGCAAGTAAGGATGTGTATGATAAAATGGAGGGAAAACGACAAAGTAAGAAAAAAACATCGATATTCATTATTTTTCTGATTCCTTTGATCGTTATTATGCTGATACAGAGTATGATTACCATCGGTACTTTGGTGATGAGAAGGACTACAGGGATACTGGAGGAGTATTCCGGCAGTATGATGAACCGGCTGGTGGAAAATCGGCGGGTAATTCTGCAGAATGACATGAATCAGAGATGGGCGTCTGTCCGGGACCGGGAGACGTCTATGAATAGAACGCTGGAACTGTTTTTAAATGATGAGGGAGTCGGAATAGCGGAGGTGCTGGAGTCGGAAGAGCTGAAAGACCGGCTTTTGGAGCAGCTTTTTCCGGAGGCTGTGGATCAGCTCCAGGGAAGTTCGGCCACCGGTATTTTCCTTATCCTGACAGGAGGGGACAGAGACGAAAGGGCGGACTTCAGCGGATTTTTTATCAGGGATTCCGATCCGGATACCAGACCCGAGAACAATACGGATCTGCTGTTGGAGCGGGGAAGCAAGCATTTGTCCAGAAAGTGGAGTATTCCGCTGGACACCGGATGGACTACCCGCTTTCATATGGAAGGTCAGGGAAAGAATGCGGCAGATTCCTACTTTTATGAACCGTGGAGGGCGGGAGAAGCATATGGGGAAGCGGATACGGAGGATCTTGGCTATTGGTCCATGCCTTTTTCTCTGGGAAAGGGAGCAGAGGATTCCTATGAAATGATTACCTATTCGCTGCCGCTTCGTTATGACGGAACCGTATATGGAGTGCTTGGGATAGAGATTTCCGCAAGGAAGCTGAACGACTACTTCCTGGTAGCGGAATTGAACGAATCTCAGCAATCGGGATATATGCTGGCTGTCAGGCAGGCGGACGGCCGATATCTTCCGTTGGTAGGAAAGGGGATGCTCTACAATCTGATTCGTGCCGGCGGAGAGGGATTTGCGCTGCGGGAGACGGAATACGAGGACCTTTTAAGGGTGGAGGAGATCCTTTTGGAGAAGCAGGGAGTCTATGCGGTGGTCTGCCCGCTGAAGCTTTACAGCAATAATGTGCCCTATGAAAATACGGAATGGGTCCTTATGGGGCTGGATACGGAAGAAGATCTTTTCGGGATCAGCCGCAAGCTTTATTTCTGGATGGTGGTAGCCATTCTGATTGGGCTGTTGTTTGGCGTGCTCGGTATTTATCTGCTGGTAAGGTATCTGACCCGGCCGGTACAGCGCCTGATGGAATGCATCAGTGAGGGAAGAGAGGGACTTCAGCATTTTAAGCCTTCGAATATCCTGGAAGTAGACGCATTGTATGATGTAGTGAAGGATTTGACAGATCGGCAGAAAGAAGCCGAAGAGGTACTTCTGGAAGAAAAAGAGCGCTATCGGGTGGCAGTGGAGTCTACAAAAGATGTGTTTTATTCCTATGACTACGAAACGCATTTGCTGAATATCGTGAATCACAAGACGATGAACGGGCAATGGCCCTGCGGAGAGTTTGAGGGCAGCTTTATTAACCCTAACTATATTTATGAAGAGGACAGGGAAGCGGCAAAGGAGGCCCTTCGGAAGAAGACGGACAGAGTATTTGCGGAATTTCGGATAAGATGGCAGGAGAATGAAGAATTTGTATGGGTACAGCTGTCAGGCAACGCGGTCTATGACACAGAGGGAAAGCGGCGCAAGCTGGTGGGAAGCATCCGGGAGATTCAGGAGCAGAAGGAAAGGGAAGCGGAGCAGCTTCGGAAGAATTCCATGGACGGTGTTACGGGGCTTTATGCTTTCAGCGCCGGAATGAAACGTTTGCAGGAATGCAGAAGGCAGGGGAATATAGAAGATTATGACGGCGTGATGATCAATCTGTTTCTGAATCGGCTGAAGGAGAGCAACGAGAAAAACGGTATTGTATTCGGAGATATGATTTTGGAGGAAATCGGATGTCTGATCCGCGGCAGCTGTCAAGAATATATAGAAAATACAGATCGGCAGGCAGTGGCTCTGCGCCTGGACGGAGATGATTTTGTTCTGTGGCTTGAGGGCGGAAAGCGGGAGAAGGCGGCAGAATTTACGGAAGATCTGCTCGGCAGGATTTCAGCTGCTTTTGATGCGGAGTTGTTCCATGTGGAGATATATGCCGGTCTGGTATGCGACAACAGAGAACAGACTACAGGAAAGCTGATCTGTATGGCAAGACAGGCCAGAAGTCATGTGAAAGCCGGGGGATCCAGGGCCTATCTGTTTTACGAAGAGATACCGGAGGCGGAGTTGGGAGAGCTGCCGCTTCTGCAGGGAAGGGAGATCAACAGCCTGGATTATGGGGAGGGCGTCAGCCTGGTATCCGTTGCCCTGAATTTGTTCGGCAAGGGCGCGGATTTTCCGGCGCAGATGCAGTTGATGACCCGCAAGATCGGCCGGTATTATCAGGCCAGCGACGTATTGATTAATGTCTTGCAGGCAGATTTTAATTCCAACTACCTGCAGTATCAATGGCATGGCTCTAAAGCGGTGACATCAGGCGGCGTGAGGCGGTATAATGAGGAAGACAAAGGTAGTTTCTGCGGCTGGCTGGGGACAGAGGAGGCCAGGTATGTCTCGCAGGAGGACAGCGGGAACAAAATTCTGCAGTGCTTTCTGAATATAGAGGCGGGGCAGCAGGGGATAGTGCTGCCTATGCAGGATAGCGGAAGCTATATGGGAAATATCTGTATTCTGGGTATTGGCCCGGATATGTTGGAGGATCCGGAGGTTTACCATGATCTGGCAGAACTTGGAAGAGTGATACAGGGACAGATGAATCAGAAGCAGCATGATATTGCCAGCAAGGCGAAGTCAGAATTTCTCTCCCGAATGAGTCATGAGATCCGCACGCCTATGAATGGCATCATCGGGATGACAGCCATTGCCCTGCAGCCGGATCAAAGCAGGGAGCGGATCGAGGACTGCCTGCAGAAGATACAGTCCTCATCGGATTATCTGTTGGGTTTAATCAACGATATTCTGGATATGTCGAAGATAGAAAGCGGAAAGATGAAGCTGGAGCCGATTTCCTTTCAGCTGCAGAAGATGCTGGATACGGTAGAAGAGCTGATTCGTCCGCAGGCCGTTGCAAAAGAAATAGAGTTTGAGGAACATGTAAGTCTGGCGCACAAATTCTTCAGGGCGGACAGAATGCGAATCAGCCAGGTGCTGATTAATTTGTTGGGAAATGCGGTGAAATTTACTCCTGTGGGAGGGAAGATCATGCTTACAGTGGAAGAAAGAACAGAAACAGGAGAAGTCTTCTTTGCCGTAAGCGACACTGGAACCGGCATTGCCAGAGAGGATCAGGAGAGGGTATTCCGTTCCTTTGAGCAGGCTTCCGACAGGAATCCGGCAAAACAGCAGGGGACAGGGCTGGGACTGTCTATCAGCAGCCGCCTGATTCAGATGATGGGGAGCAATATCCGCCTGGAGAGTGAGTTGGGAAAGGGCAGTACTTTCAGCTTTTTGATCCCGCTGGAGCTCGGCGAGGATGTAGAGAAGGAAGAGCAGAAAGAGGAGATATTTTTCGCCGGATATCATATTCTGGTGGTGGAGGACAATGAAATCAATGCTGAAATTGCACAATGTCTTCTGGAGGAACGTAATTTCAAGGTAGATTGTGTGCATAACGGTGCGGAGGCAGTAGAGCGCATCCGCACCACGGCGCCAGGCACCTATGATGTGATATTGATGGATATTCTGATGCCGGTGATGGACGGTCTGGAGGCAACCCGCAGAATCCGCAGTATGGAGAGGGAGGACTGTCATACCATACCCATTGTGGCTATGTCAGCCAATGCCTTTGACGATGATTTGAAGAAATCCGTGGAGTGCGGGATGAACGGGCATCTGTCCAAGCCGGTGGAAGTGGATAAGCTGTACCAGACCTTGAATCAGGTACTTCATGAGCAGGAAAAGAAGGGAATACAGAGGCAGAGCCTGGGGAGTGAATGATATGGAGAGCAGGGATGAGCGGGAAAACAAAGGATATCTGATGGTGGAACGGGACCCGGAGGGGCAGGCGCGTATTTTGTATGCGGACAGTCAGGCGTGCGCTCTGTCCGGATTGACGGCAGTGAAGCTGCGGGATGGGGATCCGGAAGAGGACTTGAAGGACCTGGTAAACGAAAGAGTCCGGATGGATGACACCCATGAGCTGTGGATCGTGGAAAGTAAGGATAACAGGCAGCAGCATACCACAGAGCTGGAACATATGAATACGGCGCTGGAAGATGCCCTGAGGGCAGCGGAGGCGGCAAATCAGGCCAAGAGCAATTTCCTGTCCAATATGTCCCATGATATCCGGACACCGATGAATGCCATCGTGGGTATGACATCCATCGGGCTGGCTCACATTGATGAAAAGTCCAGAGTCCAGGATTGTCTGATGAAGATCAGAACGGCGTCCACACATCTGATGGAGCTTGTGAACGACGTGCTGGATATGTCCAGGATTGACAGTGGGCGTCTGACTTTGAATGAAGAAATATTTTCTCTGGCGGATATGGTCCATGATATCGCCGTGATTCTCCGCCCTCAGGCCGAGCAGAAAAAGCAGAGCCTTCAGATCGAAATCGGACGGATCTATGAGGAAAGCCTGATGGGAGATCCGCTGCGGGTGAGACAGATTTTGGTAAATATAATCGGAAATGCGATAAAATACACACAGGAAGAAGGCAATATCCATGTAAAGTTCAGCCAGTATCAACCGGAGCCCGATGCGCATGGCACGGTGAAAAAGGATACGGCAGTGCTGGATTTTATATGCGAGGATAATGGAATCGGCATGAGCCGGGAATTTCTGGAGCGGATTTTTATTCCGTTTGAACGGGTGAATAATACCACCATCAGCAAGATTGAGGGGACCGGTCTGGGAATGTCTATCGTAAAAAGCCTGGTGGACCGCATGGGCGGTGAGATTACCGTGGAAAGTGAGGAGGGGAAGGGCAGCCGTTTTCATGTGGTGCTTCCCATGAGCATTGCGGTGCAAAACAGGAAGGAGACGCCTCTTCCGGTAGGCGGAACCGTACTGATGGCGGAGAGCAGGGAAGAACGGGTGGCACAGATCGAGGAGTATCTGGCAGAAGGCGGCCTGACGCTGGCCTGCACAAAGAGCGGTCTGGAAACGGTAACATGGCTCACAGAGGCAAAATATGAGGATCGCATGCCCTGTGCCCTGTTTTTGGGGCAGGAGCTGGAGGATATGCCGGTATTGGAGTTGGCTTCTCATGTACGGCAGCTGGCAGGGCGCGAGTTTCCGATTCTCCTGATATCGGAGGAGGATTGGGCACAGATGGAATACCGGGCAGTGCGGGCCGGAGTCAATGCTTTTGTTCCCTGTCCGCTGTTTCGGAGCAGGCTGCTGGAGACGCTGGCGTCTCTGGTCAGCGACGGACGGGAGCAGGAAGGGCAGACCGCGCATGGAGAGATGGATTACAGCCGGTATCGTGTACTGCTGGCGGAGGATATTCCGCTGAACCAGGAGATCACCATGGAAATGCTGTCCATGTTCGGCGTACAAGTGGAGGTGGCGGATAACGGAGCCCAGGCCGTGGAGAAGTTTGCGGCCTCCCCGGAGGGGTATTTTGATTTGATCTTTATGGATATTCAGATGCCTGTGATGGATGGATATGAGGCGACACGGCAGATTCGGAGATTAACCAGGGCGGATGCGGAGAAAGTCTGGATTGTGGCGATGACGGCGAATGCATTTGTGGAGGACATTCGTTTATCGAGAGAGGCCGGGATGAATGAGCATTGCTCCAAGCCGGTGGATCCGGAGCGCCTTCAGGAGATTCTGAGGGATCGTTTCGGATGATTGGAAGGGGCCCGGGACAGCAACGGGAGAGAAACAGCGGAGAGAGAGTTGAGGAAGCATGCAGTCATATCAGGAAGAGTATATTGCCAGTTTAAGAGATAGTGCGGGATATACGGTAAAAGGACGGGGAGCCCTTACGTTTGAGGAGTGTCTGGCATTGGCTGATCAGGAGAAGAAGCAGGCAGAGGAACGGGCAAAGCAGAATATGAAGTTGCTCAGGGAAGAGCTGTTTCCTGTGCTGGACCATATTTATGAGGCAGACGAGGCAGAACTGGTACAATTGGAGGAGTTTGCGGGGAAGCTGCTTTGCGGAAGGGAGGAGCTGGACGTAGGATTATTCTGCCAGATTCACAAAGCGCTGCTGAACCTGGCCAGGCTGAAGAAAGACCGGAGAGGTATGATTCGGGAGTTATATTGGCTTGGCATGGGGTATTATAGTGTCTGTAATAAACTGGTAGGGTTGGAGCGTTCGGAAATTCAGAAATATATCTCCCAGATGAGGCTGTGCTTTACGGAGGCGGCCGCATATCTGAAATACTTTGACGAAATTGATGATGTGGAGACCAGAGGGTATATCCTGCGTTCGCGGGCAAACATGGCGCTGGGGCAGTTTCCGTCGCCAGGCGAAAAGATCCGTATGGTAAAGCGTACCCTGGAAATCCTGCAGGACAAAGGGTATCAGGAGAAGGAACCGGGGCTGCCATGGGAGCGATATATCTATATGACACATCAGCAGATGGCGGCCAGCATCTCTTACGGCAGGGAAGAAAGCATGACTTCACAGGATGTGGAAGATGTGATGGAGTCGGTCTACATTGTGTATCAGAGGCGTCTGCAGGAGGCCGCGGAGAAAGGAGAAAAACCTGCGAAGAGACCGCTGTTTTCATATAGCGTTATCGAGTATTATTGCGGAATGTATAGTCTGGGGGAATTGCTTGGCAGGATAGAGGCCTTGATGGATGAGGCGGATGTGACTGATTTTTCTGCGGAAAGTATGTATGGCATTATTTCCCTGCCTGCCTTTTACTGTCAGTTTTTGAAAGACTATCCGGAAAAGATCCCGGGGAGAGAAGAATACATCGGGAATCTGTATCGGAGAATTATAGACTATGTGGAATCTTTTCCCAAGGCGTCGGAGAATGAGATACTTTTTGTGTATCTGCGGCAGTTATCGTGTACCTATGTGGAGATAGCGGGAGGCATTTCCTATAAGGAATTTCTGCTGAAGCTGCAGATGCATTTTGCGCCGGAGGTCTATGTGCATTCCAGAGTCATTGCGGAAGCCGCGGCGGTGATGTGCGGGATCATTATGGAGGAAGAGCCGGGATTTTTCGATGATATGGAGGAGATCCGCAAAGTGACAAATCAGGAGGACAAACACAGAGCGGTTCTTGATTTTGCCATGGAGGGCGGAATGCTTCATGATGTGGGAAAGATCAGCTTTATGAATCTGTATACCCAGACGGCGAGACAGTGGTTTGAAGAGGAATATGAAGTGGCAAACCTGCATACGATGGTGGGATATACATGGCTTGCCACGAGACCGTCCACAGCCTGCTATGCCCCGGTAGCCCTGGGACATCATTGCTGGTATGACTGCTCCCGGGGATATCCGGAATCGTACCATCGTCTGGAATGTTCCTGCAGACAGATGGTAGATATCATCGGATTATTTGACTGGATCAACAATGTGACGGATACGGCCAGGCTCTATACCGGGATTGAGAAAACCTTCGCAGAGGCTGTGGAAGCGGCTGCGGCGCTGGAGGGCAGGCGGTTTTCGCCGTTGCTCACTGCCAGGCTGCGGGACCGGGAGGTGGTGGCGCGTCTGGAAAGGGCTTTTACACAGGGACGCAGGGCGGCTTACCGGCAGTTATATGAGACCTACAAGTAAGAGGGGAAACACGGTTTTGCTTGCGGCAGAAGGGAAATCAGTTCTGCTGCAAGGTCAGGACGTTTCGCCTGAAGGCTACATAGGTTACCGTAAAATAAATCATATATACTGCCATGAACAGCAGAAAGGCAATCCCGAAATATCCTGCCGCGGCGGTATGAGTTCCTGTGTAGAAGTTAAATTTCCACCCTACATAGATCGCAATGGTTCCGCTGACGGCTGCCGCGAAGAGGATGGGGCACAGATAGAAGGCGGCCAGCTGTTTCAGGATAATGCCCGCTATCGCCCGCTGGCTTAAGCCGATCTGATGCAGTACCTGGTAACGGAAACGGTACTTGGCGGAGTCGGAAAGCTGCTGTACGGAGAGCACTGTCAATGCCACACAGACGAACACCAGACCGATGTAGACCAGGGAAAATATTATGGAGGACAGCAGGAATTTCACCTCCGGTATTAAATTGTCCCTGACAATATTTTCTACCACATATACCACGATCTGATCCGTGCCGCTGGCCATGAACCAGTTCTCCTTATGTCCCAAAAAATCTGAGGTGCCTTCCTGAGAGGCGGGAAGACGGTCCAGCTCCCCAAGCAGATTGTCCGGAGCCCGGTCTGTCAGGTTGGCGGCAAGAAGCCGGTAATAGGGAGACATTTGCTCTGCCGTAGAATCTGTAACGATAAGCAGATAATCCGCGCCGTTGTGACCATCCTGGGAGAGGGGATCCGTGCAGATGCCGGTACATTGGAGATATCCGGCTGCTTCCGGATTTCCGGATATCCTTAAGTCGCCGGAACTGTCGGGTTGATTTTGGGTTTGTGCCTTGGGAGAGGTTGCCATGATTTTCAATTCTCCTGTAAAGTCCCCCGTTTCATCCCAAATCCGTTCCTTCAGCTGTAGCAGATATTGCGAATCTTCCAATTCTACAGGGGAGAGCCCCAGCATTTCCCGGAGGCGGTTATAGTCGGAGAGAGCCATATAGGTGTCATAATCATAGTAAGCCCATCTTTCGTCTTTCTCCAGCTTTACACGGTCCAGGGAACCGTCAGGGCTGCGATACTGGTCACCAAAGGTCTTCAGGTGGGTATACAGCCAGGAATTGACCGTGTCGGTCCCGTTTTGATAGATGGGATATACATGGAAATCCTTTATGTCGGCTTCCCGCTCCAGTACCTCAAGCTGCTCCCTGAAATCGTCGGATGTATTGCCGCTGAAGATCAGAACGTCAAAGGGCCATTTTTGCTGTAATGTCTGATTTTGGAAATCATTGAACATCATGGCGATGGCACAGCCCAGCAGAGCCAGCACAAACAGGGAGGTCAGCGTACCGAGGGTAAAGCGCAGAGTCTTGACCTTGGAGGCAAACTGGCGCAACAGGAAGAGATTTTGTTCATGGAAAATTCCCTTTCCCTTTTTCCGGATATAACAGATAATCCAGGCCGCGACACCGGTATAAAACAGATAGATGGTGAGCACCAGGCCGATGAGGAATATAAGGATGGTTTCCATTCCCCAGTTTTTGTAAAAAAACAGCAGCAGGGCGAAGAGAAGCAAAAAGAAGCAGGCAAGAGGCAGCAGCCAGCGTTTTAGTTCCTCGTGGGATTCACGGATTTCTTCATTCTGCCGGTGGCTGTTCATCAGGGCGTGAATGTTCATTTTCCGAAAGCGATGCCGGCACCTAAGCAGCGCCAGCAGGTAACATCCTCCGTAACAGGCAGCAGTGGTGAGCAGACACCCTGTGCTCCACTCCAGCCGTATGCGGTAATCCATCATGATCATGCTGTACAGGATGGCCATCAGGATCTGCTGCAGCAGCACACCCAGAACCAGACCGCCCAGGAAGGCGCCGATGCCCAACAACAGGCTTTCCCGAATATACAGCCGGGAGATTTCCCGTTTTTTCATACCGATCAGCATATAAATACCGAATTCCCGGCTTCTTTTTTCCAATATAAAGCGCACCATGTAGTTGATGAGCCATGCAATGATAATGACTACAAAGAAAGAGGCAAGGCCGATCATAACATCAAGAATCGTGGTCATCTCGGACATCCGCCGGATTTCGTCGGAAAAAATCAGCGAGTGGAAGGCGAACATGGCACAGGTACAGTCCCATGCCGGTGGAGCGTTCATGGGTGCGGCCGTTGTTGCCGGTAAAGCCTTTGTCAAAGATTCTGGGAAGATCTTCCTCCGGAATGCCTTGTCCGTTATCCTCTACGGTCAGGCAGACGCCGTGAGGCCTTTTTTCAGTGTAGATCCGGATTTTTGGTTCTGTGTCCCGGCGATATTTCACCGCGTTCAGGACCAGCTGGTTCAGGATGAAAGCAATCCATTTTACATCCGTATATACGGTATCTTTGCAGTTTACTTCAGCCTGTATCCCACTTTGGATCAGGTAATATTTGTTTTTGCGCAGTACATCCTCTGCGGTCTGCTGCAGAGAGGATTCTTTGATCAGATAGTCTTTGTACACTTCATCGGAGCGGGCGTAGAAGAGAGCCATGTCCACGTAGTTTTCCGTTTTCTGATTTTCATGGAGAATCCGGCGGAGGGTTTCGGGCAGGGCGGTTTGTACGTGAATTTGAGAGGCATCGTCCGGCTGATTTCGGAGCGGAAGATCCGGGGCAGTTTCTTCGAGGGGGTTCTCATACCTGCGCTTCTCGCACAGGAGGGTTATGTTCGCAATGGGAGCCTTGATCTCATGAACCCAGCTTTCGATATACTCCCGATATTCCTGTCTGGCGTCTTCCACGGTCCGTATGCTCTCGATAACGGATTTATTGGACTGCCGGATCATGTTCCGGTACAGTGTATCCTCCAGGCGGAAAGACTGGGGCATAAGCTCTCCCAGGAGATATTTGTGATCGGCATGGGCCAGAATTTCGGCCGTTTTGTGAAAATATTGTCTCCTGCGGAAATATTCTGTAAGGAACCATATAGAGAGGATCAGAAGCCAGACGACGAGAATGATGCAGATGTCGGCTGCCGGATAACCAGTCGCATGTAAGAAAAATGCCAGCACCATCATGCAGGATAAGTGGAGCAACAGCAGCAGTAATTTATCTTTGAAATAGTCAACAAAAGTCATATAGAATACCCCATTCCGCGTTTTGTTTGGATCAGATCCGTTATACCGATTTCCTCCAGCTTGCTTCTGATACGGGCGATATGTACGCTTAGAGAATTGTCGTCGATAAAGATGGCATTGTCCCACAGATACTCAATCAATTCTCCCCGGGATACGATCTTGTCGTTTTGCCGGAAGAGACAATTCATGATTTTCAGTTCATTTTTGGTCAGTTCCGTACTCTTATTCTGATATCGGATACAGCCCTTTGCCAGATCCAGTTCGACATCTTTGTAGTATAAGAAAGAGGCATCCGGCGACTTTTTTGTCCGTTTTAAAACAGCTGTGATATGTGCCAGCAGAACGGAGGGGTGGAAGGGTTTGGTGATATAGTCGTCGCCGCCTTTGAGCAGGGCAGTGACCTCATCCATGGAATCTGTCCGCCCGGTGACGAAGATGATGGGAATGTCTGAGTGGGCGCGGATCTCGCCGCAGATGGTAAAGCCGGACTTCCCCGGCAGATTCAGATCCAGCAGGATGAGGTCCGGCCGGAGAGAGAGGGCCAGGGAGGCGGCCCGGTCAAATTCGGTGAGGAGTGTGACCTGATATAGGGAGTTCTCGAGGAAAGCCTTTAATTCCCGGCGGAAGTCGGGTTCGTCTTCTATGATGATTATGTGCATGAGGTATTGTCCTTTTTGTAAAATATTTTCTCTAATCTATTGGGCAACGCCGTCCTGTTCACTGCAGCCGCAAACCAGGGCGGCGTATTTAACATTTGCCGGTGCATTGCAAATTACGATTCCAATGCCGCCGGCCTGCAGTAAATTGGGGCGGTCTTGAGTATAGCATATTGGGGGATAGATGGCAAGAGGGCGGATAATGAAACGGCCGAGCTTATTAGGATAAACGCATCAATTTTCCTGTCGTACCCTATTGACTTTTTTATAAATTT
>CAJUCE010000022.1 GCA_910584865.1 uncultured Acetatifactor sp. | reverse complement strand
GACCGGCGTTTCTTTTACAAATTTGTGTTCTTTCATGTGCTTATTTCCTTTCTTTCTCTTTATTCGATCCCAGCGATATAATCTTCCATTTCTATTTGACCTGGGATTGTTGCGTCTTCCATCCACCACGCGAAGACTTCTTCTCCATTCTTCCAGCGCGGCTTTTTATTTCCGCTTGCCCTCATAGCTTCTAACATTTTATCGAAGGCGTGAATATACGCTATTTTGTAAGTCGGGAATACTTCAAATTCAAAATACCGCCCTTTGTCCGCCATAGGGCAACCAATACAACCCACACGGGAAAATCCCATTTTATAAAGGGGATTCGTTTGAATCTTTTCGGATTCCAGGAAATCCCATATTTCGCGTTCGTCCCATTCAATAATGGGATTGCAGACGGTTTTTGCCTTTAATACACAACGTTCAATAAATTTCCGTCTTTTACTGTTATCATTCATCAGCATTATTTCGCCGACTTCTTCTTCCAGGCCAGGGATAGCTATTTGTTGATATTCTTTTTCTTCTTCCTTTCCGGTCATTTCCGCGTCGGTGATTGTAATTCGATCAGCTTTTGTCTTTCCTAAAATCTCATATTCGCCGCGCGAAGCCCTGGCGTTACTTTCCTTCCATCTAACGCCCGTTGCAATCATTCTTTCGCGGCAAGAACCTTCTTTCAAAATTGAACAACAATATCTTTTTAACCGCGTCGGCGGAAATTTCTTCTTTACAATTAAACTCCACATAGTAAAGCGCCGTTTTTTGGGATCCGATTTATTGACCGGTGGAAGTTCGATTTCGCATTTTATCCCCTGATTTTCTAATTTTTTGAATCTATCGCGGATATGGTAAACCGTATGCGGCGCGTCAACTGTCGTGTGGCTGTTATGTACTTCAAAAGGAACGCCGCTTCGCCTGAATAGTTCAAGCATTACGTCAGAATCCTTTCCGCCTGAATAAGTACATACAATCGGTTTTCCGTAATGTGCAAGTGCTATCTCACTAGCCATTTTGATCCGTTCGATTGATCTATGTTCTAAATCCATTTGTCACCCCCCCATTAAATCATTCCCAGCTTAACGCCCAACTGGACGCAACCAAGAACGATCGTTTCCAGATCGCGGCCGGCACAATTCGCCATGATGAAGGACAAGACGCTTTCTCCGTTTTCTTCTTCCTTGATTTCGCAGAAGAAGCCCTTGTCAATGATCCGTTGTGTGCCATCGCTATAATTGACGATGAAGTTTTCAACTTCCGGTTCCTGGTTTTCTGCCTGGCTGTTTTTCAATTCTTCCATTCTTCACCCTACTTTCACGCCACGCCGGCGAAGTTCGTTGACAAGTTCCCTTGTTTTGGTGTCTTCGATTGCCTGGCGCCGCTTCTGGTATGCTTCCGGGATCCGCGGCTTCGCCTGGCGGCGCCGGTTGTCTTCCGGCGTCAGATCGAACAATTCAAACGACGCCACGTTCCGAACCGTGAAGCGGCCAAGGATAACCCACCACATATTATTGATATTGTGATAGACGCGGCCACGGTATAAGCGCCCGTCCCAATGCCTGAAATACTTCACGTCGCCATTATGAAGCGTCTTTTCGTCCCGATCGCGCCCGTTATATGATTCTTGCGTCTGGCCGTCCAGATCAGACAGAAGAAAGTTCATGTCTTTCTGTTCGTGGTGCCATTCTTCCACATAACGCGCCTTGATCCATTCTTCCGCCAGCCGCGGATCTGCCTTTGATTCGTCTTTCAGGTCTTCAACGGATTTCAGAAGGGCGATAATTTTATCGCGGTACTTCATAAACCGAAGCCGGATCATATAGGGCATTTTCTGAAATTTATCGAAATCATATCTTCCGCCGCTCTTATTCTCTATAACAACATTCTGAAAGAACATGATTTCAAACCCGGCCGGGTAACGGTGCGCGTAAAGTTCCAGATCGCCGCGCCGGCCTATGTAGTAATCGCGCCTGATACATTTCGCGACTTCGGCGTCGTTTTCAATCGAGAATCCTTCGGCCCGAAGCATATTGAAGATCCGATGAAGCGTTCCAAAATGCGGATATTTAAACCGCCAGGAATCAAGGCCATTCGGCGCTTCCACGGTATTGTTACGATAATAGATCGTAGTGTCGTAAATCCGATAACTGTTTTTACTCATTTTCCTTTCTTCCTTTATTTGCTTATTTCCAACAATCGGCCGCCGATTGCAGTCGGCTTTCTGGCTATATGTTGAATATCCGGCCCGACATTCTATCGGGCCGCGACGGTTGCCGGCTTCTCCTGGAGATCCATTCCGATCAAGATTCCCTTGACAAGAATCTTCTTTTCAGGGGAAAGCGACATTAAGGAACGAATGAAAGTTCTGTCTTCTTCCCGAACGGTTGTAACATTCGTTTCCTTTGTAACCATTGTGTCAGCCATTCAAAGGCCCCCTTTCTCGATTTCTTTCAGAACTTATTTTGTTCTGTCTGAAAACATCATACTACACAAGAAAACTTTTGTCAACCAGAAAATCAATAAAAGTTTTCAAAAAGAATTTTAATTCATTGTTTACAAACAGAACATTTTGTGATATATTGAGTTTACAACCGATAGAAAGGAAGTGATAACGTGGATATTAACGAACGGTTTAAGGAATTGCGAAAAGCCTTCGGTTTAAGCCAGGAAGAACTAGGGAACAAGATCGGTCTTTCAAAGTCTGGAATTTCTAATATAGAAAGTGGGACAAGAAATGTCACCGACAAGCATATAAAATTGATATGTAGTGAATTCCCTATAAATGAAGACTGGCTCCGAACCGGCGCCGGGGAAATGAAAAAGAAAACTCCATTCGATACGATGGAACAATTAAAGAAGGAATTCAATCTTGACGATTTTAGTTTTAACCTGGTGCATGAATATTTAAAACTTGCCACAGCACAACGGGAAAAGGTTCGTGATTTCTTCTATCGTGTGATTGAATCGGAAGAAGGCATTGACTACATAGCGGAAGCGCCCAGGACGCCCGGCGACCTGGAAAAACAATTTCCGCCGGTTGAAAAACCAAGCGAAGGAACGAAAACCGGTTAGGCGTTAAAACAACGCCCGACCGCGCGTTTTCTAATCTACCAGATTAAAATATATAGTTTGGTTTTTCCTTTAAAATTCAGATTGTAGTACACTTTTCTATGTGCCGCATAGCACAACGCAAAGACTTTCTTTCGGTGATAATAAATATAATGTTTTTCCATTGAATCGCCACCTTTCCAGGGCCGGGCGCAAATTATATTATATAGTCACCGGAAAATCTTACCTGAATTATTCAGAAAGGGGGAAGGAATGAAAATCTTAATTGTGGCCCTGGCGCTTTTCTTCGGCGTGTGGGCATGGAAAATCAGAATTTATTTGAAGTGGGAACGGAAGAAGAAAGAAAATGTCCGGCCGTTTTACCGCTGGGCCGAAAGTGTTCATCGGGAATCGGAACAAATAGAGCGCCGGCGCCAGGCGTCCGAAGAATCGTTTTTTATCCAGTACCAGGACAAAGAAAAGGGCCTTGCAAGGATCCGCGGCGCCAGCGATCCGGCCGTGTACTGGTGCAACCTGGGAATGTGCCAGTGTGAAGAATTTAAAAAGACACATAAACCATGTAAACATATTTATAAAATCGCCCTTGACAAAGGATTGATTAAAAAGGAAGGGGGCTTGCTATGAAATTATTTTCTATGTTCAAAAAAAGTGCGGAAGTGACGCCGCAATTTAATGACAATATGAATTATATGATTTTTGAAGGTGAAGGGATATATTCTAAAACCGGAAGGAAAAGAAAAATTCATGTTGAAGCGTTTTCTGAATCGGAAGCCATTACCGAATTAGTTTCCGATGGATACAATCAAGAATCAATACAAATTCATCGAGTGCCATTTGATCCGCCGTCAGAAGAACAACTAGCGGCAATGAAAAAACATCATAATAAAATACCCAAAAAGGCATGTATGATTGATATATCATTCCTTATTTCAAAGTACATGGGAAACGAAAGGGAATCAGACAAGGATTTAATGACGTTTGCAACCAATCAAAAAGTGAAGTTTTCATATTATGCTGGTGAAAAATCTTTGTATAATTGTATATGGCACAATTTTACATTAGAAGAAAAATTTGCATTTTATCTATTGTGTGTAGAAAAGGATTTAAAAGGGAAATGGCAATTTGAAAAATTTGACTACTATAAAAGCATTTCATGCGATTATCTGAATGATAATAAATTTATGAACTCATTTAAAAGATATTCTGCAAACGACAATAGTTTTTATGGTTTTATCAGGGATAAGGGGGTTGAATACGGTTATTCTGCTAGCCAAAACACAAATTGCTACAAAATAGCGGCTTCCATAGTGTCTTAATGCTATGGATATCCAGAAAATAAAGTAAAAAATCCGGCCGACGTCTGCAAACGCCAACCGGATATAATACCAGGCAACCGACAAGCGGCTTCTGATATTGGAAATAAGCAATCCTATTATATCATTGAAAGCCGTAAAAATCAACGGGCTTTCTTTTTTGTACCCTTTTTTCGGTCTGTCTGGGGAAAGGGGACATATTGAGAACTAAAAAGAATAAGCCCGTTCGGCTATGGACGAAAAAGAAGGCGGCGTTATACGTCCGCGTGTCTACACGCTACCAGGTAGACAAAGATAGCCTTCCGTTCCAGCGGAAGAAGCTAAAAGAATATTGTAAACTTATGGGAATAGACGATTTTCAAATCTTTGAAGACGACGGGTATTCCGCGAAGAATACTGACCGGCCGCGGTTTCAAGAAATGATGAACCGCGTCAGAATGGGGGAATTCTCACATATTATCGTTTGGAAGGTTGACCGGATTTCAAGGAATCTTCTTGACTTTGCGGCTATGTACGAAGAATTAAAGGATCACCGCGTCACTTTTATTTCGATGAACGAACAATTCGACACTTCGACCGCCATCGGCGAAGCCATGTTGAAGATCATTCTGATTTTCGCGGAACTCGAAAGGAATATGACGTCGGAACGTGTGACCGGGATCATGCTTGACCGGGCGGAAAATGGATTGTGGAACGGCGCACGTATGCCGATCGGCTTCCGCTGGAATGATGAAACGAAATATCCTGAACCAGATCCCGAAGAAGTGAAGATCGTTCAATTTATCTTTGATGAATACGAAAGGACGCGTTCGGCCTTGCAAGTGACGCGCTATTTGAATAACAATCATGTGAAATCAAAACGCGGCGGAATGTGGTCTTCAAAGTTAGTCCACGATATAATCAGGAACCCTTTCTATATAGGGACTTACCGTTATAATCTCCGGGAATCCGGCCGCGGCGCCTTGAAGCCTGAAAGCGAATGGATCATCAAAGAAGACAATCACCCGGCAATCATCAGCAAGGAACAATTTGACCGGTGTAATAGAATCATGGACGAAAACGGGACTTCGCGCGACGTTTCGGAAATCCGGGAAACGGTACACATTCATATTTTCGCCGGAAAGCTGTTCTGTTCTTTGTGCGGCTCCGGCATGGTTGCGACAAAAGATCGTATCAGAGAAAGCGGCTTCCGGCCGTCAAATTATCGTTGCGGCCGCCGGGCGAAAATGCTTGACTGCCAGAATAAAAAGATTGTCAGTGATTTATATATCGGGCCTTTTATTTTTAATTATGTCGCAAATCTGGCGCGTGTTCAGAAGGATTTTAAAAGTAAAAAAATAGATTCCCTGGAAAAGCTGGAAGCGGCCCTTCTTAAAGGCGATGAATTTCAGGGCGCCAGACTTTCAGAAAGAAGCCTTCAAGCGACTTTTTCGGCCCTGGCCTATAATGTAGGCAAGGGCGCCTATATGCCGGATTTAGGGCTTCCAGAAGGCGAAGACGATATTTCTATCATGGAACGGCGTTCTGTCCTGGAAAAAGAACGTGAAAAGTGCCGGAACGCTATATCGCGCCTTACGGAATTATATCTTTATGATCCCGAAGCCTTGACAAAGGAAGAATTTTCAAAAAAGAAAAAGGAACTCACGAAGAAGATTCGCGACATTGACGGACAAATCGACGAAATCACGAACGCCGGCGAAGGCTCCGGACTGGCGGATCTGTCCTTCATCAAAAAAGCGTCTGCCTTCCTTGTGGCCCAGCGGATCGTTTCAAAGAAACACATTGATTATATACAAATGTGCCTTGACCTTGACAATGAGATTCTAAAAGATTTCATAGATCAAGTTATCGACCAGATCGTCGCCCTGGACGGCCGCGTTCAGAAAATACGCTTCGTGAATGGGCTTGAACACGAATTCACATATTCAGGCCCGGCGGATCTGCCGAAGTGCCGCGTGTGCGGTTATACCATCGGAAAAACGGTAAGTTGTAGGGTAAGGACGATAAGTTATAAGGGAAAGACGTTCCGCCGTGTCAAAGTCGGCGATCCTGGGGATCCATACGAAGGGAAGAAGGTCACGGCTTGCGCGTCGTGCGGCGTGGCCTTCGGCCGCTTTCATCATGCCGATTGTGAAAAGGAAGTCTGCCCGATATGCGGCGGCCAGCTTGCCACGTGCGAACATAGGAAGAAATAATCAGGGCGGCCGGCTGGCCGCCCATTACTATATTAAACAGGACTAATATAAAACATTTTCATTTCGTTATCATACCGAAAAACACTTTTCTTTCCTTTGCGGTATTTCTCCGCGTATTTCATAGCGTCTTTTAAATATTTGAAATACATTGTATTTTCTCCCTTCTAAAATCCCAGGCGCCGAAGAAGCGACGCGGAATAAACTTTCGATATGTCTTCTATGGTTTC
This sequence comes from uncultured Acetatifactor sp., assembly GCA_910584865.1. Taxonomy (GTDB): domain Bacteria; phylum Bacillota; class Clostridia; order Lachnospirales; family Lachnospiraceae; genus Acetatifactor. The sequence continues at coordinate 81,250 of CAJUCE010000022.1, read as the reverse complement.
ACATTTTGAGTAATCAGCCCCGGAAAGAAGTTCTTCGCGTGTCGTTTCCATGAACGCCAGGCGCCGGGAATAATCTTCTGAATCTGCTTCGATAATCTGAATCAGTTTGTCGTTTCCGCATATCTTAATTATTTCATTCCTGATTCCGGCGTATTTTTCCATAAATCGAACTTGCTTTTTATACCTATCCTTTTGGGCTTCTGGAAGCGTGGCCCAAAATCCAGGGTAAAAAAATCTCATAGCGTCTATTTTTGAAAAATAAATATTCAGCTTTTCCACGCGGCGCCCCCTAATCTTCAAGATACTTTTCGATTCCCCGAAGCGTCGGTTCATCGAATTTTATCATGTGAGAAAACGCGGCGTCAATCTGCTTCTTTGTCGGCCGCCGATCTCCCCTGAAATCAAAGAAGACGGAACCGCGCGGATCTGGATTCCTGATAATAACCCAGCCTTCGGAATAAAGTTTGTCAAGCGCTTCATCGAAGCTAAGATTGAAGAAGTTTGGATTCTTGTCTTCTTTTTTGGCTATAATATGAAATGCTTTTACATGATGACCGGCGAACTTGCAACTGTAATAATTCCCGGAAGGATCAATCAAGCCATATTCGGAAATAAAATCGTCGGGATCTGTTCTTCGGTTCAATTCTTCTTCTGTCAATTCCTTTTCTTCCGGTTCTGGCTCCTGGCGGCGTCTTTCTTCCTGGGCCGCTTCATACTTTTTGTTCCGGTGAATGATTTCCAGCGCGTCGGCCTGTTTCACTTTCTTATTATCGACAAGTGATTGAAGATAGTCCCGAAGCAATAACAATAATTTGTCGGTGTCCTTCACGGGGCCGCCTATCAACTTATAAACCAGGGCCGGCCGTTCAATCAAATAGAATCCCTGATCCAAATATGGACGTTCTGATTCGTTCCAGAAGCCAGGAAGGACGCGGCGCCCGTAGAAATAGCTGTCTACTGAATAGGCCCACAATCTCAATTCTTCATACGGCGTCAAATATTTCCCGTATACGTCCCGAATGTCCCTTTCATCATTATAATTCAGATCGCCGCTTGTCGGTCTATAATCTGCCGGATTCTGTTCGCATGAATACGGATCCAGATAGGCCAGCGGCCGGCGCTGAATGTCTTCTTCGATCTGCCGAATGATTTCCTTCTTCCGGTATTCTTCGATTTTATCGGTCAGGGGCCGGATCCTGGCGTTATCGTCCACAAGTGACAAGCTATTCACGCCGACAAGTTTCTTTCTGCCTTCCAGGATTTCAACGACAATCTTTTTCTTTTCTTCCAGGTCAATTTGATCCGTCACAAGGCACGAAAGAAGAAGTTCTTCACATTTCGCATATTCGCGGCCTTCGTCCCAAAACCAGGCACGGGCCAGATCACAAACAAATTCGCCTTCAATCTGAAAATTTACGCTCCCCATTGTGCCACCCCATTTCCAGAACAAGAAAATTCGTTCACCATGCCAGCCAGCTTTTCAAGGCAATTATGACAAAGAAAATTTGTTGATGATCCAATGTGGATATGATACAAGGTTCCAGTTTTTAATTTGCACCCTTCAACAACTGATTTTTTGTTTGCTACTTTGTGGCAAACGCTACATTCAGAATACGGATAATTGCGCCCCACAACATCAATTTTTAACCCTTCCATAGAACTTTTCCTTTCCGGGAAAAGCCTTGTATTTATCGACAATTTTCTAAATCTTATTTACTCACACGTTCGGACAGCCGAAAGTGGTGACGCAGGCGGTGGGGAAGCGGCCCTTTTCCCTTTCGAAATTCCGAACCCATTCCCGGCATTTCGCCATAAAGTAGTACTGCCTGATTGGCTCTTCTGCCGGCGGTTCTGAATTTAAATCTATTTTATCCAAATCAATTTCATTATACATTTCTCTTGACTTTTTCCCTTTCCTGCATATAAAAAGAAGCGGGTTTTTACCGTACAGCAATTCGCTTTCGCCTTTGCCAAAGCGTGTTTCAACGCTGCCGTATAATGGAAACCCGTGTATTATCTCCATTCCATCTGCAATTTCCTTTTTGATGCCACACAGTCAGATAAATACAAATTAATCAATGTCTGATAAGGTATTCCCAGACTTTCCGACTGACTTTTGAAATAGTCTATGATTTCTCCATCAATATTGATGGTAATCTGTTTTTTTACTCTATTAGAGTATGGATTTTTTCTTGGATTCAGTTTTTCGATCTCATATTCTTCTCTCATCATCTTACCATCCTTTCTGATACGTTTTTTTCTCACTTTTTGTTGCTTCTCTGGCAGAAATGATACGGATCGTACTATCCTCATCTTTATAACAATGACTGACAATACATATTCCTTTTCCCCCGGTCATTCCAATAATAAGAAATCTTTCTTCTTCATAAGAGTGGTCCGGGTCATCAAATAAAATAGCATTTTCATCACCAAAAACGTCCTTTGCCTCTTCAAAAGATATGCCATGTTTTTTCTTATTCAGCTCATTCTTGTTTTCATCCCATATAAAGCGTATTTCCTGCATAATTATATTATACCTACTTTTCAATTATCAATCAATCATTTTATTTGTCAATTACTACAGTCTCAACATGGAACAAATTATACACAAAACCTCCGAAGGTACCATCTGATACTTTCGGAGGTTACAGCTTTTCCTGTCTTACCGGGATAACCGGCCTTTTCTCCGCACAATCCGCGGCTTCCCGGCCTCTCAGGAATTGTGAGGAAATCCTTCGCCGTATTTTTCTGCCAGTCTTACCAGAAGCTCCGTGACCTTTTCCATGGACTGCACGCAGACATATTCAAAGCGGCTGTGGAAGTTACCGCCGCCGGTACAGAGGTTCGGGCAGGGCAGCCCCATGTAGGAAAGCCTTGCGCCATCTGTGCCGCCCCGTACAGAGCAGATTTCCGGTTCCGTGCCCATCTGGCGGATGATTTCGGCGGCGTTCTCGATGAGATGCCTGTGGGGCTCCAGGACTTCCTTCATGTTGTAGTAACTGTCCTGAATTTCGGTTTCCGCAGTGCCTTCGCCGTATTTGCGGTTCAGGAAATCCGCACACTGCCCAAAGAACTGCTTTTTCTGCTCAAAAAGAGTCCGGTCATGGTCTCTGATGATGTACTCGGATACTGTTTTCTCCACATCGCCCTCAATATGTTCCAGATGGAAGAACCCCTCCTCTCCCTCCGTATACATGGGATTCTGGAAAACCGGGAGCAGGGACTGGAATTCAAAGGCAATCAGCATGGCATTGACCATGGCGTCCTTTGCCGAACCCGGATGAGCGCTGACACCGTGCACGGTAAGCTTCGCCCCCGCCGCGTTGAAAGTCCCGTCCTCTATGTGGCCGAACCGGTCTCCGTCCACAGTATACGCAAAATCCGCGCCGAACAGCTTTATATCAAAATGTTTTGTTCCCTCGCCAATCTCCTCATCCGGCGTAAAGCCTATCCGGAGCTTTCCGTGCTTCACCTCCGGGTGCTGCAGCAGATATTCACAGGCGGCCATAATCTCCGCAACACCTGCCTTGTCGTCGCCCCCTAACAGTGTGGTGCCGTCGGTTACAATCAAATCCTGTCCCCTGTAACCGGCCAGTTCCGGATAGTCGGCCGCCTTGAGGATAATGTTTTCCTTTTCGTTCAATACAATATCGTTTCCGTCATAATTTTCCACAATCCTGGGTTTGACATCCCTGCCCGACACCACGGGAGCCGTGTCCATATGGGCAACCAGTCCAAGCACGGGCACATTTTCACAGCCTCTGGAGGCAGGAATGGATGCATACACATAGCAGTGCTCCCTGTCGTAGGTAATCTCCTCCGCGCCCATGGCTTCCAGCTGTCCTGTCAGAAGCTTTGCCAGATTATGCTGCTTCTGCGTACTGGGGGAAGTCCCGGTGTTATCCTCTGACCTGGTATCGATTTTAATGTACTGTAAAAAATTATCGATGGTTTTTGACATGCTTTTTCCTCTCTTTTCTTCCGGTATGTAATATCCTGTCAGACTCGCGATTCAGTCTGCAGGCTCCCTTTGCTTTCTCTATGTGCGGGCTGCGAATTTTGTCGGTCTGCAACAATTCAGGCAGTTCGCCGAACACAACAGGGCATCCGCTTTTTCATTATAACAATCAATATCCGGCATGTAAAGCCTTTTTTCCGCCGGCCGATTTCCCTGCCGTCGTAACGTTACCGTTCCATTTCCCGGCATCACCGCTCAAAATACATCAGCCCCGTGAAAAATAGCCCGCCCACTTCCCTCTCATCCTCTTCCCGGCCCGGTGTTCCCTGGCCGCAGGCCCCGGGTAGGCCCGGATTTCCCGACAGGCCTTCCCCGACAGGGCCAGTACGCAGATCAGATTGGGTACCGCCATCAGGGCATTGCAGATATCCGAAAAATTCCACACAGCCTCCAGGGAGGAAATACAGCCCAGGAACGCGGTGAGCCCATAAGCGAAACGGTACCAGAGATTATATCTGGACTTCCCGCCCATGAGAAATTCGAAAGCACGCTCCCCCTGATACGCCCAACCGATAATGGTGGCAAAGGCGAACAATACGATACAGACGCTTACAAAGCTGCCGCCCCATTCTCCCAGGGTGGTCTGAAATGCCGCCAGGGTCAGCGCCGTGCCGTTCAGAGGATTCCCGGCTCCGTCCGTTTTGCCCAGTACGCCGGAGGCGGCAAATGCCAGGCCCGTGATGGTGCAGACCACCACTGTGTCCAGAAACACCCCTGTCATACTGATGTAACCCTGCCGGACACAGTCCTCCGTATCCGCGGCCGCCGTGGTGATGCCCGAGGCCCCCAGGCCCGCTTCATTGGAGAAAATCCCCCTAGATACGCCCCACCGCAGGGACTGAAATGCCGTCACGGTGACACTGCCGAAGAGGCCGCCGGACACTGCCTCCGGGTAGAAAGCCGCCGTCAGGATGCCGCCAACAGCACCCGGCAGCTCCCTCCAGTGGGTCAGAATCACGGCCATTGCCCCCACCAGATAAAAAACTCCCATGAACGGCACCAGAATCTGGGTCACCTTTCCGATGACGCCGATGCCTCCCAGTACCACCAATATCGTGACAATGGTCAGCAACAGCCCGGTGTTTGCCTTTGGCACGCCGAAGGCCACCCACACCGCATCCGCAATGGAATTGGACTGGGTCATATTTCCCATGCCGAAGGAAGCCGTCACTGCAAACAGCGCGAAGGCAAAGCCCAGTACCCGGCCTGCCGTTTTGTTGGGAAAAGCATGGAGGCAGGTGTACATGGGGCCTCCCGCGATTTCGCCCCTGTCGTTCACCCCTCTGTACTTTACTGACAGCATGCTCTCCACCAGTTTGGTGGCCATCCCCACAATACTGGTCATCACCATCCAGAACAGCGCTCCCGGACCGCCCAGTACCATGGCAGTGGCCACGCCCACGATATTGCCGATTCCAAGGGTGGTAGCCAGTTCTGTAGTCAGGGAGGCCAGGGAGGAAACCCTGCCGGATGATTTTCTGCCTGCGCCGTGTCTGGCTCCGGCTGCCTTTCTTCGCGCCCTGCTACTCTCTTTTCCCACAGCCCCATATGTATTTTTTTCGGTCAGTTGTTCACCTGCTGCTCCATAGGCATTCCTTCCGGTCAGCTGTTCACCTGCCGTTCCATATGTACTCCTTCCGGTCAGCCGTTCTCCTGCCGCGTCACAGGCTCTCTGTTTCACAATCCTCCCCCCGCAGTCCCGCCTGCGGAAAGCTTCCCCCGTCCCGCCCTCCGGAACTCCCCGGCCCTTTTTCGGTTCCTCCTCCAGGCCGAAGGCACAGCGCAGTGCAAATTTCAGGTTTTTCAGCGGCAGAAGGTCCAGGCGCAGCGTCAGGTAACAGCCGGTGCCAAGGAGAAGCACCAGCATCCACGGCCCCCAGACCAGATTATCCAGATACTCAATGAACTGCTCCAAAACGGTTCCGCCCAGAACCGTACTTTCCAACATCCTGTGTACAAGAATGCTTTTTGCCAAATTCACTAGAACCCCTTTTGTCCCTATATTATCTCTTTAAATATATAAGTACGAGGGCATTTTTATGCAAATTCCGGTATCATTTCATAAATCTGCCGTATTCCTATAGTAATATCCGGAAATAAATACTCTTTATCAAAATACCGTTCTTCTATAGACAGTATGGCATCTAATTCAGTCTCTCCGTAGGGAAGAAGAAATCTGGCGCTTTCTTTGGTCTCACATTGATATCTGACCATCCTCTGCACCTGTCTCTCCGCTTCTGCCGCCTCCTTCCTGCTGATTTCAACACCTGTATAGGAAGCATCTACCTCAATTCCCGTCGTGTCTATCCCCATTTTTCCCGCCCAAAAAAGGAAATCTTTCATTTCCGCTATTGTTGCCCTGTAGTACAGAGCATAATAGGTCCACACATTAACTGCACTGCCTCCATACCGCAATGCTTCCTGTAGATTCATATACCCCAAAGGAACCCCGGACAAATAACTCCCCTCAGTTTTCACTCCATAAAGCGTACCGTCTTCCGCATCTGCCAGCAGCTTAAATTTCGCTCCGTCGCCATCCTCCATCTCAATATACCACAGAATGAAGTTCACTCCTTTTGCATAATTGTCGCTATAAATGACATACTGTTTCCATTGAGTAATGGTATAATAGTCATCCCAGATCTCTATCGGGATCAGATTGCCATAGACAAAATTCATAAGCAATGGATTGTTAAGACCCACATCTGAATATAAAAATGAATTTAATGTCTCGTCTGGAGAGAGATTCTGAGATGTCACATAAAAACTTTCAAGATTCGCCAAACCTTCCGCGAAATTTTGCATTCTATTTTGCAGCGACTGCTCATAGGTAGTGCCGAGGGCTTCCACATTCATGCTCTCTCTTTGACCCAATTTGATATCGCTGCATAATATGCGGTCCTGCACCTGAAAAATAATCTGAGGAATCATAAGTGCCGCTGCCAATACGACTATGATCACAAAAGCTTCCGCCGTATAGGCAGCCCCGTGCTTTCGGTCTCTGCCGTCTTTCTTCCCGCCCTTTTTCAGATCCGGTCTGTTCTCCTTCATTTGCTGGCCGCCGCTCCTTTCTTTCTATGCACATCCCCTTCTATAGGAAACACTACCTTGATTACAGTACCTTCCCCCAGCCGGCTGTCAATATCAAGTTTCCCATTGTGAAGCTGAATAATTTTCTGGCAAAGAGCCATACCGATACCGGCGCCACCCTCTTTTCTGGAACGGGATTTATCCACCATATAAAAAGCTTCTGTAATACGGCTGATCTCCTCCTTGGGAATTCCTCTGCCGTTGTCCACGATCTTAATCTCATAAAGACCTTTCAGACAGGTGCCTTTCATCAGAATAAAGCTCCGCTCCCCCTTATCCAATGCCTTTACTGCATTGTCCAGCAGATTGTAAAGCAAAGACAGCAGAAGCTCGTCATCTCCCCTCAATACGGCTTTTTCCAGATCTACCTTCCCCTTAATTCCCCGCTGTCTCCATACCGGCCGAAGAGTCGTACGGATATTCTGTTCCAGATTTTTAGTCGGAATAGGCTTGAATACCATGGGCGTCTTGTCCATACTCACCAATTCCAATAGCTTGTGAGAGAGGCTTTCCAGACGTTTTCCCTGACTGTAGATATAAAAATATGCCTCATGACATTCTTCGTCGGTCAGCTTCAGCGAATTCAGCATGTCAGCATATCCTATAATAGATGTTAACGGTGTCTTCAATTCGTGCGCAAATGCCGCAGTAAAATCCTCCTTCTGCTTCGCCTCCAGTTCCTTTTTCTGCATCTGCTCTACCAGCCGGTCTGCCATCCTGTTAAAATTTCGGGCCAACTGACCGATTTCATCCTGGCTGGCGTTATGAGAACGCAGTTCGTAGGCTCCGTCTGCGATTTTTCCCGCCAGTTTGTCCAGATTGCGGATGGGTTTGGTAATATAATGAGCCATTACAAAGATACAGATACCGCCTGCTGCAAGAAGGCAGATCAACGCAATCCGGTATCTGGAAACCAGTTCATCCCTGTCATTGTAGATTACAGTCAGATCCCTGCACATCCCCAGATAAATTCTGCTGGAAGCAATATCTTTCACGGCTGCCGTGAACATATAATAGCCGCCGTTCACCTGCCGAATACAATAACCATAAGTATTTGCAGCGCTCAGCGAATCTTTTAGCTTCTCCACTTCTTCCTCAAATCCCATGCTCGCCAGATATTCCCTGCCATAAAACCATGTACCGTCGCTTTTTGACACAAACATGTGGCTTCCGTCCCTCTCCACATTATGGGAAATACTGTTCACAGTCCGGCTGACAGCATAATCTTCTCCAAATTCCTCTGTGGATTGATAGCCCATCTCAAAAAGGAAATGAAACATCCGGCTATCATTATCTCCCTGCTCGATTTCCTTGTCCAACAGCATGGAAAAATCCGAGTAAAGCATCCAGATTCCGAAAACAGCAAACATTAATGTCAGCAATATCGTCATGGCCAGAAAGAGTTTATGTGCAAATTTCATTGTGGGAATCCTTTCCTCCGTGTCGCAAGTTCATTCTGCATCTATCATCCTGCCGTAAATCAGTCCTGCCATTCGCCGCATATTCTATCTGGCCATCTTCTCCTCGCCTTCCAGGCGATACCCTACCTTGTAGACAGCGGTGATCTCACTGTCCCAGTTAAGCTTCTTTTTCAATCTCTGGATATGGAGGTCTACCGTTCTGCTCTGGCCCATATATTCGCCGCCCCAGACAGTCTCATATATCGTCTCACGATACAGAGCAATATTGCGATTTCGGGCAAGCAACAGTAACAAATCAAATTCCTTCATAGTCAAAGGGATCTGCTCGCCGTTGCGGGTCACGGAGCGGGATGCCGTATCGATCACCACATCGAAAATATTCAGCACTGTCTCTGTCTTGTGATACCTGCGCAAGACAGCTTCCACCCGGGCCAACAATTCCACGATTTCAAAAGGCTTGGTAAGGTAATCATCCGCTCCCATTCTAAGCCCTTTCACTTTATTTTCCGTACTTCCAAGTGCCGTCAAGAAGATAACCGGAAGCTCCAGCGTCCTGGCATATTCCATCAGTTCGTATCCGTTTATTCCCGGAAGCATCACATCCAGAAGCAGCAAATCAAATTTCTCATTATCCATATAGTCCGCTGCTTTCTCACCATCCGGCGCCCAGGTACACTGGTATCCGGCCCTGCGCAGGTTCATTTTTATCAAATTCGCGATAGGTTCTTCGTCTTCCGCGATCAGTATTTTCAGCATAATTGATCACCCCAAAGTTAATTGTTATTTTGGATTTAATGTAAATTATGTGTTGCGCTTGTATCTTTTTTGTATCCTGCATCGGTCCCGACAGATTCACTGTTCCTCGCCCCGATAGGATACTTTTGCCAGCCGGTACATTCCCCACGCCGCCAATGGGATCATATAAATAATATATGGAATCACATAGCGGCTGCTGGCTTCCCACAATGCGCTGAACAGGAAACCACCGACTATTGCAATATACAGTATATATTCTGCCATCGAATGCTCCTTTATTCTGCCTGCAAACACAATATCCATAAACAATGCAACAGCTGACACTGCCCCATAAAAATAGAGCACAAACTGATATCTGTTCATATATCTCTGGTAAGAAGGGGTATCATCATAATAAATACGCTTTACAAAATCCGGCAGCGCTTCCGGTTCACAGTCAAACTGTTTCGTCTCATTAATACTTGAATATTCAGGCGAATTCCACTGAGACAGTATTTTCCGGCGGAAAAAGTCAATGCTGCCGACCTTATCCCTCCACATATCCTTCAGGATTTCCCTGAGATGTTCACGCTCTGCCAGCTTGGTCTGTTCTGTATTATAGCCATCTTTCTTGAATTCTTCCACACTGCTGTTGTCAAACCAGCCCGGGCCTGCCCATGTGTCCTGAAGTCCCATACGGATCCATGAAATGTAGGGAACTCCGCCTGCCACTTCGATTCCCGATATATTTTCATAGTGTGCATAAATCAGTTGTTCAGAGCCGGAAACTGCCAGAATCATCGCCAGAGTCCAGACTGCGCCCCAAGGTTTTAAGTTTCTGATCGAATGAATTATCAGGACAATTCCTGCCGCAACCAATACTATCAGCGAATTCTTGCGCACTATACACGCCAGGACAATCGCCGCAGTTCCCCATAAAAAGCAGCTTTTCTTACCGCTTTTACAGTATCTGACCACCTGCCACATCAAGACCATGGTGAAGGTGATAGACATAATCTCTCCATATACAAAAGGCACATATAAAAACAGGGGAAGGCAGCCCAAATAGAAGAAAACATAATAAATTACAATCTCCGCCTCTTTACATACAAGCTGTAACAGTTTATATCCACTATAAAAAAGCAACGGCATACAGAACGCATTCAGGTGCTGAAACACTCCATAATTTCCTGCCCCAAACAGGTTAAACAGAAGATGGATTACGGAAAGCAATCCAAACTGATGGGGAAAGATCACCATATAACCGGTACTCTTCATGTCAATAAAATTACCGGTTATCATTCGGTGAGCAACGCTGCACAGAGGGGCGCCATCTCCACCGGGCGCCACATGGCTGTAAGAAACCCATATCAAACTGATAATATACACATAAACTGATACCAGACCGACGATATACGGCTTCCACGCCAGAATACGCTTCCTGACGAACTTAAGATAACCGCTGCGCAGAATTCCGTGCAGCAGAAGAACTGCCGCTGTTACGGCTGCCAGTACCAGCATATTCATGCCTATACTGTCTCTTGTATCCACAGTGCTTTCTGTCATCGTATAATTCGCACTGTAATATGCAAGTGTACAAAAAATGCAAATACAGAACACTAACAATAATCCTTCAGAAACTTTTTCAAGCTTTCCGACTGTCATCTTCCACTTTTCTGCCATTTTTGAATCCTTCCCTATTTGCACCCGGTTATCTCTGTCCGATTCTTTCTATATTTCTTTAGATATTTTTATGTATCATTTTCAACAGCACTTTCATTATAATTTGCATATAAGTCAAAGTCAATAAATCAATCAAAGATTATTGCTTCCATGCCTGACACAGCCCTGCAATCACCTGCTCGATAGGCTCCTTCCTGATTTCCACATCGGCAATCCCTTCCGCCTGGGAAAGCCTCCCCAGTAATGCCCTGATGGACTGCCCGGACAGATCCACCTCAAATTCAAACACTCCGTGCTGCCCGCCCAGAAGCCTGCAGCCCTCCAGTTCCGGTTTCCTGCCGTCCATCGTGACGGTAAAGCGCGTCATAGCGCCAGGGAAGGAACCACCCACAGTGTCCCAGGCAGAATCTGTATCCCCAGAACCGGTGCCGCCAGAAACATGGGCAGCGAAAACAAAAGCAGCATCGGCATCCATTCTCCCACAGTCCTGGAGATTACCTGTCCGAACACAGGCAGGATTTTCGGATTCCTGCATTGTTAATGGCTGCATCCACCCTTTTACCTGATTTCTTCACCATCTGCAACAGTCCCCGGCGTCAGTGTCTGCCATCTGCAACATTCTCTGGTGTCAGTGTCTGTTTTCAGGCATAAAAATACCCTGCACAGACTGTTTTTGTCCGCACAGGGTTCTGGTTTTCGACCTTCCTCCGGTATATAGCAGGTTTAGATTGTAAACATGGTAGAACAAACCAAGCTATCACAAATCTGCCATACTTCCGAATATCCTGTCAAATGGTGAGCAGCGTACAAAACAATCCGTTTCCCTAAAAAGGGCATAGTTATCCCCTGAAGTTGTTGCTTTGTAACCGAAGCTACGTACAATATCGCTTCCATGAAATAATTCCTTCTCCATCAGGACTTCATATCGTTTCATACTTCTTACCACCTTTCCTGTCAAATCTTTGTTTATTATACAATTATTGGAACGAAAATGTAACTCTCTTTTACAATACATGCGTTCACTGGACCATCGCCAATACCTCTGTCGACGATTGTTACATACTCTGATTTGATTCAGATTGGAATATTCATTGTTGCCCTGATTGTCTGTCTCAGGCTATTTCTGCAGCATCCTGTCCTTCAAACTGGGAATTATATAATTCCTCGTAAAATCCGCCTTTCGCCATCAATTCGTCATGGCTGCCCTGCTCCACGATATCTCCGTCTCTCATGACCAGAATCACATCTGCATCCCGGATGGTAGAGAGCCTGTGTGCAATGACGAAGCTGGTACGGCCCTTCATCAGATTCTTCATTGCTTTCTGAATCCGGATTTCCGTTCTGGTATCCACGGAGCTGGTGGCCTCATCCAGTATCAGAATAGGATTATCCGCCAGAATGGCTCTGGCTATGGTAAGCAGCTGTTTCTGTCCCTGGGACACATTAGATGCGTCTTCTCCAAGCTCCATTTGATAGCCGCCCGGCAGGGTCTGGATAAAACGATGGACATGAGCCGCTTTCGCTGCGGCGATTACCTCCTCATCTGTGGCATCCAGTCTTCCGTAGCGGATATTTTCCATGATCGTCCCATGGAAGAGCCAGGTATCCTGCAGCACCATACCGAAATTCTCCCGTAGCTGGCTGCGGTTGAAATTCCGCACATCATTTCCGTCCACCCGTATGGCGCCGCTGCTCACATCATAAAAACGCATGAGAAGCTTGACCATGGTGGTCTTGCCCGCGCCGGTAGGACCTACAATGGCCACCATCTGTCCCGGCTTCACCTGACAGCTGAAATCGTGGATAATCGTCTTTTCCGGTTGATAACCAAACCGCACATGATCGAACTCCACAGCTCCCTTCATTTGTCTGCCAGACTCCTGGTCCGCCTGAACGGCTCCCGCAACAGTCACATCCTCCTCCGGCTCCTCCAGGAATTCAAACACCCTCTCTGCCGCCGCAGCCGTAGACTGGAACATATTGGAAACCTGAGCCACCTGGGTAATGGGCTGCGTAAAATTCTTCACATATTGAATAAATGCCTGGATTTCTCCCACCTCAATAACACCCTTTATAGCCAGCATACTGCCGCTGACAGCAACCGCCACATATCCCAGATTACTCACAAAGCTCATGATAGGCTGCATCATACCGGAAATGAACTGGGACTTCCATGCACTCTGGTAAAGGATTTGATTGGTTTCTCCAAACTCTGCAAGAGAAGCCTCTTCCCTGTTAAATGCCTTAATAATATTCTGCCCGCTGTAGACCTCCTCAATCTGTCCGTTAATCTTGCCCAGATAGGTCTGCTGCGCGGTGAAATATTTCTGTGAATGCTTTATCACGACACTGATAAGCCCTCCTGATACCGGCAGGATCACCAGTGCGATCAATGTCATCACGGGACTGATGGACAGCATCATAATCAAAATACCCACAATCGTCGCGACCGAGGTAATCAGCGTGGTAATACTCTGTCCCAGGCTCTGGCCGAGCGTATCCACGTCATTGGTAATCCTGGACAGCACCTCTCCCACGGTTCTGGACTCAAAATAAGCCATAGGCAGCCGGTTAATCTTCTCTGATATCTCCCGGCGGAACCGGAAGCAGAGCTTCTGCGATATCTCCGTCATCACCAGCCCCTGTATAAAGGACAGCAATGCGCTCAGAGCATACAAACCCAGCAGAAAGAGCAGAATCTCCCCGATCCGCCCGAAATTGATCCCGCCGGTACCGGCGAATTTGGCCATCATACCGTTGAACAACTCCGTGGTAGCCTTTGCCAGCACCTTGGGGCCGATGATATTAAAAACGGTACTGCCTGCCGCGAAAATCATTACGGCAATCAGTGCAATTTTGTATTTGCCTATATATGTCATCAACTTCGTAAATGTCCCTTTAAAATCCTTCGCTTTCTCCCCCGGCATCATCCCGCCATGAGGGCCGTGTGGACGCCGGACGGCTTTACTTCCGCCCGCCAAACTTGTGTTCTGTCCGATTTTTCCCTCCCCGGAGCCTGTGGATTTCTTCTGTTCTTCACTCATACCGCCGCACCTCCCTTCAGTTCCGCCTCGGAAAGCTGCGACCTTGCAATCTCCCGATAAGCCTCACAATCCCGCAAAAGCTCCTCATGGGTTCCCATACCTGCAATCTTTCCTTCATCCAACACAATAATCCGGTCAGCATGGAGAATGGTGCTGATACGCTGCGCCACAATGATTACGGTGGCATCCCCCGTTTTCTTTCGCAGAGCCCTCCGAAGTGTCACGTCCGTCTTGTAATCCAAAGCGGAAAAGCTGTCATCGAACAAGAATACCTTCGGTGATTTTGCAATGGCTCTGGCAATGGACAGCCTCTGTTTCTGTCCGCCGGAGACATTTGTACCGCCCTGCGCAATCTCACTGTGATACTTCTCCTGTTTCTCCTCTATGAATTCCGTAGCCTGGGCAATCTCTGCAGCCTCCATCATCCGGCTGTCGCTGATATCATCGCCGCCGAATTTCAGATTGGATGATATATCCCCTGAAAAAAGCACCGCCTTCTGAGGCACATAACCCAAGAGACTGCGCAGCTTATGCTGGGACAGATCCCGGATATCCACTCCGTCTATGGTGATACTTCCCCCTGTCACATCGTAAAACCTGGGAATCAAATTCAAAAGTGTCGACTTACCGCAGCCTGTGCTTCCGATGATGGCGGTAGTCTCTCCCGGTCCTGCAGTGAAGGTCAGATTCTGCAGTGCGTCCTCGTCTGCCCCCGGATAACGGAAGGACACGTTCTCAAAAGTCACCACCCCTTTGACATCCTTAAGCTTTTCATCCTTCACCTGCTCCTTATCAGTAATGCCGGCCGAAGTACCGATGACCTCCTCAATACGCCCGGCAGCCACTCCGGCTCTGGGCAGCATCACCGAAATCATTGTCAACATCAAAAAAGACATGACGATCTGCATGGTGTAGGTGATAAAGGCCAGCATATCCCCTACCATCAGATTCCCCAGTTCGATTCCTTTCGCGCCGAACCAGACGATCATAATACTGATGCCATTCATAATCAGCATCATCACAGGCATCATAATATTCATTACCCGATTGGTAAACAGCTGTGTCCGCATCAAATCCCGGTTCGCCCTGTCAAACCGCTCTTCCTCAAACTTCTCACGGCTGAACGCCCGGATCACCGGGACGCCGGTCAGAATTTCCCTGGAAACCAGATTCAGCCGGTCCACCAGCGTCTGCATCTTCTTGAACTTGGGCATGGCCACCACCATCAATATACCTACCAGAGCCAGAATCATTGCCACCGCCACAACGATGACCCACCCCATCCCCGTCCTGGTCCGCAGTACCTTCACCACACCGCCGATACCGATAATGGGCGCATATACCACCATTCGCAGCATCATGACCACCACCATCTGCACCTGCTGGATATCATTGGTACTCCTGGTGATCAAAGAGGCTGTTGAAAACTGCTCCATCTCCGCATGGGAGAAGGATACCACCTTTGTAAACACCCGCTCCCGCAGATTCAGCCCCAGCTTCGCCCCGATCCTGGCCGCCAGTAGGCCAACCAGTATGGCCGTAGCCGTCATCACCACGGAATAGACCAGCATCATCCCTCCGGTTGCGTACAGATAATTTCTCTGAATTTTTCCCAAATCCATCCCCAGCCGCTCATATTCCTCCTGGACGAACAGCAAGGCTCTCTGTGTGATAAGTGTCTCCCCGCTGTCCCCCAGCTTCTCCAGAATCTGCTCACGCAGAGCAAGTACATGGGAATCGGACAGCTGCATACCCTCTATGGCAGCGATTCCTCCTCCGGCCTTGGCCGAATCAAAGCTGCCTGCCTCCGATCCATCCGCAGACTGAAACGTCCCCGATTCTGACATTCCGCCTCCGCCTTCCGCCATGGACAGAATCAAGATCGGTATCCCCATACTTTCATTCAGCTTTTCGATTGTCTCTTTCCCTGCGCACAGCGTATAGGTTCCGTCCTCCACCTGCTCATATGCGGAGGATAGCAGCTCCCTCTCCTCCTGTGTCATCAGCATCCGCAGCGCATCATAGGTCTCCTCCCGCATCCGCTGCGGCACTGCATTCTCGATCCCCTTCTGTCCGATCCCCACATCCACAATGTCCGCCGTATACTGCGGCAGTGCCAGATCACAGTATGCCTGTATCACCAGCAGCACGATGATTGCCAGTACGGACCACTTGGATTCCTTTAAATACTTGAAGATTTTCAGCATGGCAATTCCCTTCCCAGAACATATTTTCAGACAAACCCACTCTGCCGCCGGTATACGGGCCGCTTTCGGCAGAGCGCATGTTCTCATTATAGAAATCATGTACTGACAATGCAATTAAAAATTGATTAAAAAAATGGGAAAATTTTCATTTGTTCATATTTTTCAGGAAACGCATGTAAATATTCAAAGCAGGTCTCTGCATCATGCCAAATCCCATGTTTTTCACAAATATCATGAAACAAACGCATCAGTTCCTGATTTCTGTCGCTTGCCAGTTCGTAGGCATATCCGTATTTCCGATGGTACTTCTGCCACAGCCCCGGAAAATGCCGTTCCAGCGCCTCGTAAAAATATTCCCTGTCCCCCTCCCGCAATGTCATGCCCATTCCGAAGCATATAATCCCCCGTACCTTACTCTGAATACAATACTGTAATATTCCGTTCAGATTTTCTTCCGTATCATTGAGAAAGGGCAAAATGGGCGACAGCCAGACAATTGTAGGAATGCCGTTATCCCGCAGAATCTCCAGGACCTCCGCACGTCTCCTTGTGGTGCATACGTTAGGCTCCAGGATTTTGCACAGGCTTTCGTCATAGGTGGTCAGTGTCATCTGTACCACACACTTGGCCTTCTCATGAATTCGCTTGAGCAGGTCCAGATCCCGGAGAACCCTGTCGGATTTGGTATGGACTGTAGCGCCGAATTCATAGCGCGCAATCAGCTCCAGGCATTTCCTTGTAAGCTGCAGAGTTTCCTCGCAATGCATATAGGGATCGCACATGGCGCCGGTTCCGATCATGCACTTCTTCCGCTTGGACCGAAGCGCCTTCTCCAAAAGCTCCGGTGCATTCTGCTTCACCTCCACATCTTCGAAGGCATGGGTGAAGCCGTAGCAGGTGCTTCTGCTGTCGCAATAGATGCAGCCATGGGTACAGCCTCTGTATATGTTCATCCCGTTTTGGGGAGATAATATTCCTTTCGCATCCACAAAATGCATGAAGCACCTCCTATTTTAAGTCATGCATCCGCCCTTCCAGTACCATTACCGGCTGATTTTATAATACAAGATAAAATATGACATCTGTATGGCATATTTAAACTGTTATCACCTGATTATCAGCCAATATTTCCGGCTTATGGATCATGCTGTCTGCTTCCGTGATCCGGCGGATCACTCTGCAGGGCACTCCCGCCGCAAAACTGTCTGCCGGAATGTCCCTGGTGACTACGCTGCCTGCTCCGATGACACAATTATCTCCTATGGTGACGCCGGGACAGACAGTAACCGATGCGCCGAACCAGCAATTGCTGCCGATATGAACCGGCTTGGCATAGCAGAGACGCTTTTGCTTTCCTTCCGCCGTCAGCATGGCATTCCGCTCATCGGCCAGCATGGGATGAATCGGGGTGACAATGGTCACATTCGGCCCGAAATTGCAGTCATCTCCGATGGTAACCTCCGCATCGTCTTGTATGGTCAGGTTGAAATTGCCGAAAAAGTTCCGTCCGATTTTGGTGTGAATCCCATAGTGGAATGCAATCGGGCCCTGTATGAATCCGCCCTCTCCGAATTCCCCCAGGATTTCTGCCAGAATGGCCGACCGTTTCATTGTCTCGACTTCGTAGGTCTTGTTATAATCCACATTCAGATTGTGTGTCTTGCGCTTTATGGCACACAGCTGCGGATCTCCAGGGCAGAATAAAATACCTGCCTGGATCTTCTCTTCTTCTCTCATGATGCTTTCTCCTTGTTTCGTAATTTCTTTCTTATTTATAATCCGGCTTTCACTATCCTGCTGCTTCCGAATCCCTTCGTTTCCTTATAAAAATCAGAGAAAACGGAATATGTGCTGCTCTGCGGATAGAAAAAGGAACAGCTCAAAACAAACGAACTGTTCCTCCATTTGCCTTTCTTCTTATCCGGCAAGACAAGCTTCCCCACCATAGGCCTGGCAGGTGAACCCGCCCTTCGCTGTCTTATCCAACACGGCAATGTTATCAGCCATATACTTGGCAAAGACGCCGCCCTTTGCTGTATTTTTCTAACACGGCGCCATTTTCTGCCATATACTCAGCTGATAGCGCCGTCCTTCACTGGCTTTTCTAACACGGCGCCATTTTCTGCCGTATACTCAGCAGGTGGCGCCACCCTTCACCTTCTTCTCCAGGACAGCGGATTTGTCGATCCGGGCGTGGAGCAGTTTGTCCTGTACATAGTCAAATCCCAGACGGCTCACCGTATCCGCGAAGCGCTCGCCGGTAATGCCCTCATCCCGGAAGAACAGGATGGCCCGCTCTATGGTGTCCAAAACCTCTTCCTCGCTGGTGAAAATCTTGTCCAGGGGACGTCCGTTGGCGATCTTCTTGCCCCATCTGCCGCCGATGTAAATCTTGCAGCCGTCCATGTATTCCTCGGTGACGCCGAAGGGACATTTTCCCTTACAGCGGCCGCAGCCGTTGCAGGCATCCGACTCCACTTGGAGACAGCCGTCTTCCACTTTCGCAATCTTGATGGGACAGGCGGTCTCCACCTGACACTTTTTACAGCCCTTACATTTAGAATAATCGAACATGGGCACTCTCTGGCCGATGATCCCTAAGTCGTTTAAGTCAGGCTTTACGCAGTTGTTTGGACAGCCGCCCACGGCGATCTTGAACTTGTGGGGCAGAGTCACACTGTGGTAGCCTTCGTAAAACCGTTCATGAATCTTCTCGCTCAAGTCAAAAGTATCGATCAGGCCGTACTGACAGGTGGTACCCTTGCAGGACACCACGGGACGCACCAGGGAGCCGGTACCGCCGGTTTCCAGGTTATGCTCCGCCAGGAAGGCGATGAGGGGATCGATGTTGGCATAGGGAACGCCCTGGATCTCCATGGTCAGTCGGGTGGTCATGGTAATCTCCCCGCTTCCGAAGCGCTCCGCCCCTTCCGCGATGGCACGATGCTCGTCGGCGGTAATCTTGCCGTTCCTGGTGATGACGCGGACATTGAACACGTCGCCGAAGCGCTTATCCTGGAGGCAGCCCAGGCCCTTCACCCGCTTGATCTCCTCCTGGGAAAGCTTTCCGCCTGCGGGAAGGGCCCGCTTAATCACATTGAACGTAGCGCCGCCTTCCAGTACGCGGGTATTCGTAAATCCTAATGCTTTCAGCTTGTTCTGGGTCAAATACCCTCTCTTGCCCTTGGCACAGACTAACAGGAGCTTATCGTCTTTGCCGTATTTCGCCGCATATTCCTCCGGTTTTGTCAGGTCGAACCACTCCCCGCCGGGCAGAGTCGCAGCCGGATGAGCGTCGATAAGCTTATACCCTGCCGCCGCGCCCGCCGCATACTCTGCCGGGGTAAAGGATTCCAGTCTTCCGGTCATTTTGTTCACCAGTACGCCGCAGGCTGCCGCGATAGGATGTATTGCGGTGGAAAAAGGCGGCGCATAGGCGAAGTCCAGGGTGAGGAAGTCCTCCGCCTTCGCCCCGAAGGAAATCCCGGTGACGGCGATGTCCGCCATCTTGTCCACAGCGCCTGCGCCGATCACCTGCAGTCCTAAGAGCCTATGGCTGTCGGAATCCGCGATCAGCTTGGTGATAAACATGTCAGAATCCGGATAGTAATGGGCCTTGTCGTCGGTGATGGACAGGGCGGAAATGACCTGGAAGCCTGCCGCTTTGGCCTGCTCCTCGGTGAGTCCCGTACGAGCCGCATTCAAATCGGCAGACAGTTTCACCACGCCGGTGCCCAGGCAGCCCGGATACGGCGTCTCGTCTCCTCCTAAAGACAGGGCCAGGGCGCGTCCTGCAATGTTTGCCGTGGAGCCCATGGCGGACCACTGACTCTGTCCGGTGATGCGGTTTTTCACCAGGGCGCAGTCGCCCACTGCGTAAATGTCCGGCAAGTTGGTTCTCTGGTATTCGTCGGTGAGGATACAGCCCCTGTCCATCTCCAGTCCGGTGTCCGCCAGGAATTTCGTCGCCGGACGGATACCTGCTGCCAGGATCACCATGTCGGCGGGCAATGTGCCTGTGCCGGTCTGGACGCCGGTGACTTTCTCCGTACCTGTGACGGCGTTGAGAGCCGTTCCCGTGAGGATGCGCATGCCTCCTGCCTGGAGCTTACGCCTGACGTAATCCGCCATGTCCGGGTCGAAGATATTGGGCATCAGCTGGGGCGCCATGTCCATCACGGTGACGGTGAGGCCCTTTGCCATCAGGTTCTCCGCCACCTCCAGGCCGATAAAGCCGCCGCCTACCACAACAGCGCGTTTGCAGTTTTGTTCCTCAGCGTATTTCCTGCATCCGATGGCGTCCTGGGGCGTGCGCACGGTGAACACGCCGGGGAGCTTTGTACCTTCCACAGGGGGGACGGAGGGCTCCGCGCCTACAGCGATGATGAGTTTGTCGTAGCGGACGGTTTCTGTGGGATGTTCCTGCTCTTCGGGCGCATTGGATCCGGCTTCCTGGCCCTGCTCTCCTATGCTGTCCGTTGCCGTACTGTCTCCATGCAGTCTATTGGCTCCGCTTACTGTTTCCTGTTTCTGCTCTCCGGTCGCATTGTGCGATTCTGCATCCTTCCCCTGCTGCGCCGCAGTACTGGCTTCCATCCCGCTGTACCGGACGGAAATCGTCTTTGCTGCAGGGTCAACCGCCACCGCTTCGCTTTGGGTATATACCGTGGTGCCGGTAAGGCCCATGAATTTGGCAGGAGTGTTCACAATCAGCTCCCTTTCCGTCTCGATGGCTCCGCCTATGTAGTAGGGAAGCCCGCACCCTGCGTAGGATATGTCCTTTCCTTTGGTGTAGATGACGATTTCGTCATTGGGGTTCTCCCGCTTCAGCTTGGCAGCCGCCTTGGTTCCGGCGGCTACGCCGCCGATGATGACAATTTTCATGTAGTCTTCCTCCTTTAATTCTTTGAAAGTTCTATAAATCGGAATCTGTTGCTATATATAGAGAAGATGGCGCATGTTTGGCATTTCCGTTATATTCTGCGTATTGCAGTCCACATTGTTTTAATGTTGCGCTTTCAATCATTTTTTTCGTGAGCTCAGGAACATCATCTCTTGACAATGCGTAATTAACATCCAGCCATAGCACTTCGCTGTTTTCGTCATTATCTGACTGTGCTTTCCCAGAAATATATTTCGCACGAAATACAATGTACCAATCATGCATATTAAACCGAATACCGATTATATCCTGTGGCTCTACTTCTATTTTCGTTTCCTCCATATATTCGCGTTTTAAAGCTTGTTGAGGTGTTTCGCCATAATTTACATAACCGCCCGGAATAATTAACATGCCTTTTCCGTTCCCGTATGTATGGCGGGCAAGTAAAACCTTATTGTCTTTTATCACCACACCGGCAACGCTTTGTTCCCAATGTATATTCTCGATACTCATATCAAAAATCCTCCATTCCGAAATTTGTATTTGTCAGGCTCCTAACTCAACGGTAAAAATTTCTTCCACAGGAAAGGTTACTTTTACCAGACCTATGGAAACAAAGCTGCCGCTCATTTTCCGAAACTCATGCAAGATCAAATCACTGGCTTTGTAAAAGGCATCTTCCCCATCCTCTTTTGTCAGAGCCAAAGTACAGTGCGGCACCCACCTGTCAGGCTGATACCATTCCCAGCCGCTGGAATCGAAGTCTTTCAAGCATTCATGCAATTCTCTTTGAAACCGATACATGTCGGCATTCATCACAGGCGATGCAAAAATGGTCCTTGTGTCATTAAACATTCCTACAGAACCGATAAATGCAGTCATCCGTTTCCGGCTTTGCGCAAATTCCCTTAACAATTTTATGCACTTTTCTTCATCTACATCATTAAAACAAGCCAGGGTAAGGTGGGGCCTGGTTTTCCATTCTAAAAATTTTTTACTCAGTTTCGCATCGGCTACCCGCTTTGCCAGAGTGTATAATTTGTGTTCCGTTTCCTTATCGTAATACAGCTCTATTGCGTATTGCATATTTACCTCCCATCATTTCCGGACAGCCGAAAGCTCTGGCTGAATTGCTCCACCCCTGTCTCCGGGTCCCACAAAAGCCTTTTTCCTTCGTTGTACATCCGGCGAGACACTTTGCTAGAAAAGGCGA
Organism: uncultured Acetatifactor sp.; assembly: GCA_910584865.1. Lineage (GTDB taxonomy): Bacteria > Bacillota > Clostridia > Lachnospirales > Lachnospiraceae > Acetatifactor. The sequence continues at coordinate 58,957 of CAJUCE010000022.1, read as the reverse complement.
ACCCGTCGTTAAACATTTAACGAACTTGCAACGTCAGTGAAATTGATGTATAAATCGGTATATATATTCACCTTGACAGTGGCATCAAAGCTGTATGCCACATTGATAAGTTCTCCCTCGAAATAGTTGACCGTGACCATACGGCGCTTCGGATCCACGATCCAGTATTCGCGGACACCGTAAGTTTGGTAGTAATACGCTTTTCGGATATAATCATCTGCCGGATTCTCCGGGGAAACAATCTCAATGACAAAATCCGGGGCGCCGTTACAACGCTTTCCATCCAGTTTATCCTTGTCACAAATAACCATAATGTCAGGCTGGACGATTGTAAGGGGCTTGTCTGACAACTTTACATCAAAGGGCGCACTGAAAACCTGGCAGAAGCCCTTTTTGTTTTTGATATAGTTATAGAGGATATTTGATAATTCCATGGATAGTGCCTGATGGATCTGTGACGGACTGGCCATATCATAAATTACCCCCTCAAAGACCTCCGCCCTCCTGCTCTCTGGCAGCGCCTCGTATTGCTCCAGGGTAATGATTTCCGGTTGTAATTGTAAAGCTGATGTCATAGTGCCACTTCCTTTCCTGATGGTCATATATACTCCATTTTCTAAAACTCGTGTAAGATTTGCCGCTTTTTACCCTGCATTGCAGTAGCGCTCACTCGTTATCCATTTCGTTTGGCAAATGTTTCAGATCGTGAGTATAAATCGCTGGCTTTGTAAAAGATATCCACCTCCCCTGTCCCCGGATACCGGCAAGTGCCCGAATAACCAGTTCCGTGGCTCTGTCCGTAAAGTACAGGTACTCTTCTTTCGACATTGCCAGACCGGGATATTCACCCGCTTCTTTACGCGGAAGATATCCCATGATGCCTATCTTCCGGACAATCGCTCCTTCCGGAAGGTAATCGATATAACGCGGAAATGTTTTCAGATTTAAAATCTCTGTAAAATACCCTGATTCAGGGTGGCGTTCCAGGTACTCCGCCTCTATGGAATAAATGTCTTTCATCCTGTCGTCTTTCGCAAAAAGCTTTTTGATGGAATCCCAGTCCCCGGGCATTCCCGATGCCTTTTCCGCCAAAGCAGGATGCCCCAGAATACGCTTCCAGACCAAGGCAACCCGCTCTTCGTCACGGATGAACCTCTGGAATTCCGCATCTGTTATCAGGTGAGCGTAATACCCCAGAAGAAAGGAATATTCCTCATTGGTCTTGATATCCTTCCTTCTTTTTTCAATGCATTCCAGATAAAAGCGGTCACAGTCGGAAGCCTTTTTCCGCCTGCCGGACATCCAGTGGGTCACTTCACGGGATGGGGTAAAGCTGCTCCAATCCTCATTTTCCACGCTACAGTCCGGGGCTATGTTTCCCACACAGAAACCATGCCTGTCCAGTTCCGGGAATCTCTGCAGTACGCTGTCCGCTATCATTAAATGGCTTACCCAGGTTGCCATAAATTTCTCCTTATGTATTCTTGTTGGTGGGCTTGTACATCAAATTCTTTATCACAAACTCCCTTTTTTGATTCCTCATAGTATCTTACTCCTGAATTGCATATGCTTCATCCATAATCCGATCCAACGCGTCATTGAATGTCGGAACCACAAAGCCGTTTTCCCCGCAGCTTAGCTCTTCTACTTTCGTCTTTGCTCCTGCCTCCGCTGTCAGCTGATAGACTTTCACCTGATCTGAACCCAGTAAATCGGCGGCTTTATACCCGAACTGCCGACATATTTCCTCCCTGTCTTCCCTGCCGGACAGACGGATCATGTTGTTGATGTGCTGTAATATAAACATTTGCTAATCCCGTCAGTTCCAGCTGAAGTGCATTCAATTCCACATCCGAGCTATTGAAAACGGCATTTACAAATCTTTCTTTGTTCTGATTTATCCTATCCTGTAGAACAATCTGCAAATCTTTTCCTATTTCACTGGCCTGAACAGTTTGCTTACCTTGCTCTTTGGCTGCTTTCACCTGTTCTTTTATCCAACACTGCAACCTATTTTCCGCTTCTGTCGCCGATTCATTTCCGCGATGAAATAAAATTTCCATCCCCAGATTCCGTATTCCCCACAGCAGGAACATCAGATAGCTCTTCCCACTGTTATTATCGCCCACAAAAAGGGTCAGCGGCGCCATCTCAACTTCCGCACTTTCTATCTTCCCGTATCCTGATACTTTTAATATCCAACCCATTCCCAGTCTGCCCCCTTATTCAGCCTCTGACTACATTTTACGCTTATCCTCACCTAACCCGAGCAAGCTGGAACCGGTAAAAATCTATTTTGCTCAATTACAGAATCATCCCACAGCTGAACTTCAAATTTGCAAAATCCGCAAAACGGTAAAACGCAGTAATGTCCGGATTCTCTTTTGCCAGTTTTTCTGCCAGTAAAAAGGCATTTTCTCCGATAACCTCATAATGTTCTGAAAAGGCTTACAATTCGGATGGCAGTAATGCATAAGAAATAAATTGTCTGCCAAGTGCATAACGTCTCGATTCATCTTCCTATTTTTACCCCTCTGCGCACTTTGACACGCATACCAGTCAATATTCTCCTATTTATAACTTTATGGCTATTACAGGAATCCTGTAATCATGGATTCTATTGTATCAAATATTCTTTCACTATGCAAAACTTTTAAATAGATTTTCTTACAATCCACTTTGGTTTCCGCCTTGTGCCCTGCTGTTCCAGTATACCCAGCTCCTGCAGAAGAGAAAACATTCTGGAGACAGTTCTCTTAGATCAGTATACAACAGGTTCATGAGGATGCACATCACATATCCGGAGAAAAAATCTTCTCATTAAAAAACCGCCTGCCTTTTTGGCAAACGGCCTTTCGGCATTCACGCCCCTGTTGTAGGACGAATGCTTTCGTGCGTGAACGTAAATTCACTCATATATATACTCCGTGCGGACGCTCTTGTGATCAATATAGTCTCCCCATCGGGAACTGGTTAATCCGTCTACCAGATCCTGCCATGTAACGCTGTCATCATTTGTCAATACATACCTTATATAAGACTTGTATGTTGCATACTTGCTGCGCCAATCACAAAACCACATTTTGCATAAAACCGGCACGCTAATATACTCGTGAGCGCATTCATTTGCTGCTTTCTTTTCCATGTTGCAGCAAGAAAAGGTCTATAAATTCCTAAACAGAACCTTACATCTTCTCCGGTGCCTCAAATCCCAGCAGATCGATGCAGGTCTCCAGCACATCCCTGGTCAGTGCAAGCAATGCGATCAGGCTCTCCCGCCTTACCGCGTCTTCCTCCCCCAGGATCTTGGTTTCATGGTAAAAATGGTTGAAGGCGTTGGCCAGGTCATAGATATAGGCGCATACCTTGTGGGGGGCGATCTCCTCGGCGGCGTTCTGTATCATGGTGTTGAACTGCACCAGGGCCATCTCCAGTTCCTTCTCAGAACCGCTTCCCGCCTCCAGAAGGGCCAGTCCTTCCGTGCGTCCCCCCTGCTCTTTATACTTATTTAAGATCGATTTAATACGCACAACCGTATACAGAATATAAGGCCCCGTGTCCCCTTCAAAGGAGGTAAACCTGTCGATATCAAACACATAATCCTTGGCGGCCTGGTTGGACAGATCCCCGTATTTCAGGGCGGAAAGAGCCACGATATCCGCCACGGCCTTCGCCTCCTCCTCCGGCATCTCCCGGCCTTCCCGAATCTTGCGGTACATCTCCTCCTGTGTCTCCCGCACCAGATTATCCAGGCGCATAACGCCCCCGTCCCTGGTCTTGAAGGGCTTGCCGTCGCTGCCGTTCATGGTGCCGTGGCCTAAAAACTTCAGCACCGTTTCCGGCTTCACAAGCTTTGTCTTGCGGGCACAGCGGAATACCTGTTCAAAGTACAGATCCTGACGCTTATCCGTGATATAGATGATCTCGTCCGGGTCATACAGGCGCATCCGCTCCATAATGGTAGCCAGATCCGTGGTGTTGTACAGGGAAGCGCCGTCGGATTTTAAAATCATGCAGGGGGGCACTTCCTTGGTATCGGTCTCCTCCTTCACGTCCACCACCAGGGCGCCGTCGCTGATATAGGCCCATCCGCCCTCCTTCATGTAAGCAACCATCTCCGGAATCAGGTCATTCACATCGCTCTCGCCCTTCCACAGGTCAAACTCCACATGCAGGCTGTCGTAATTCCGCTTCAGATCCACCTTGGACACGTCCACGATATGCTTCCACAGGGCCCTGTATCCCGGCACGCCCTGCTGAAACTTCCGGGTGGCTTCCAGGGCCCTGGCCTTAAACTCCGGATCCTCCTTGGATTTGGCGCTGGCCAGGGGATATATCTCCGCGAATTCCGCCTCGGTGATGGGCGTTTCCTTGGGGTACTCGCCCTCATAATTTTCGTCAAAATACACCAGGCCCGGCTTGCGCTCCTTCAGCTCCGTGATTACCATGCCGATGGGGGTGCCCCAGTCTCCCAGGTGCACGTCGCCGATGACCTCGTGGCCCGCGTAGCGGCTGATGCGTTTGATACTCTCACCGATGATGGCAGGGCGCAAATGTCCCACATGGAGGGGCTTGGCCACATTGGCTCCGCCGTAGTCAATCATGATTTTCTTTGGTTTTTCCGGCATTTCCAGTCCGAATTTCGTCTCCGTCCGCATGGACTCCACCAGGTTCAGAAGAAAGCCTTCCGAAAGCTTCAGGTTCAGGAAGCCCGGGGCCACTGCCGCCGCCTCTTTGAAAACTGCGCTTCCCTTCAGTTTTTCCGCCACTGCGTTTGCGATCATGACAGGGGCTTTCTTATATTTCTTCGCCCCCGCCATGGCGCCGTTGCACTGATATTCGCACAGGTCAGGCCGGTTGGACAGGGTCACCCTTCCCAGGGAAGCGTCGTAGCCCGCCGCCTCGAATGCCTTTCCCATTTCTTCCGATAATAAATCCAGTATCTTTTTCATGTTCCGTCCCTTTGTCCTTTCTGATTTTCCGTCATATTTCCTGCCACACCAACCCTGTCTGTCCGCTTTTGCAGACATAATCCAGGATGGCAAAATGTTCTTTTTCACACTATACCCTAAATCACCGGATTCTGCAACATTTTCTTTTCCCTGCAACTTGCCACTTCTGCAATGCAATAGCGGCAGCTGCCTGTAAGCAAAACCATTTTGTCTAATCCCTTCCATAAATCTAAAGGCCTGCATGTTTAAAACACGCAAGCCCATTTGCCATCTACCGGAAACCAGTTTCGAAATCCCTCTCTTACTCCAGCATCATCTTGATGATTTCCTTATCCGTCTGGTGCATGCCCACTTTGCCGATATACCCCACACAGCTGATTGTCTCCCCCGCATTTTCCTTTAAAATACCGGTGTAAGCCGCATACTGCTTGTCCCGCATGGCCAGGTGATGGGCCATCATGGCGGCATCGATACTGGAAGCGATCTTGGCCGCGCAGGAAATCTTGGCCCCATCGCAGATGATGCCCGGAATATTGGCCAAGGTATTGTCGATGGTTGCCTTAATCTGTCCGATGGTGCCGCCTGCCATGTAGGTGATGGCAGCCGCCGAGGCACAGGATGCGGAGACTGCCCCGCAGAAAGCAGACAGCTTCCCGATAAATTCCTTCTGGTATATCGTAAGCAGGCTGGAAAAGACCAGTGCCCGGTATAATTTTTCCGAAGGGATATTTTTCTCCCTGGCATAGATAATCACGGGAACCGAGGATGCGATCCCCTGGTTGCCGCTTCCGGAATTGATGATAACAGGCATATCGCAGCCTCCCATACGGGCCTCCGACGCCGCCGAGGCGTAGGCCTTCATCCGGGTAACAATACCGTCCGCATAGGATTCCCGGATCACCCTGCCTATCCCCAGGCCGTAATTGCCGGAAATTCCTTCGTAGGCAATGTCCATGTTGTAACGGATCTGCCGCTCGTAGACATCCCTCACAAGCGCCAGGTCCACCTCATCCGCAAAGGTCTTGATGCTCTCTAGGGAAAGCTTTGTGCGGTCTGTGGAATATCCTTTGTCCGCCAGTTCCTTCGCCTTCTCAAACACTGTCCGGCCGTCTTTTTTGATGGAAACAATATTGGTGTGGATATGCCTTACCTCCACCTCCACAGTATGTCCTCCGCCGGACAGTTCTATGATAAAATGCAGCGGTATCTCGGAATCCAAGAATTCCACACTGCAGCAGCCCTGTTCCAGAAGCTGCTTCGTACGAATCCTTCCGGCATCATCCGCCTTCTCAAGCACTTCCATCCCGGCATCCGGATCTCCTGCCACGCTCCCTAAAATGCAGGCAGTCTCGATCCCTGTCAGGCCTCCTGAATTCGGAATTGTGACACAACGTACATTTTTTATTATATTGCCGGAACATTTCGCTGCGATTTTCTCCGGCTCACAGCCCAGGACTTCTCTGCCCTTTGCCGCCGCATAGGCCAGTGCAATGGGCTCTGTACACCCCATGGCCGGAACCAGTTCCTCCCTGATGATACTGATAAATTCTTCCTGAAGTCCTTTTTCCAACATAAGCTTACCCTGTTTAACCTTTGTCCTTTACTGTAAAAACGTTTCTCCAGTGTCTTTTTTCCCGATGCTGCGCTAAACCCCGGAATCAAAAAGGGATTCCCGGCAGGACATGTCCGAATAGCCATGTCACCATAAGCGTTTATGTGTTCATGGTATCATGTTTTCAGCGATACTGCAAGGTTAAAAATACGGATAATCGTGCTGATGCACCACCGGAAATATCCCGCCACGTCTACCGCGCCAGTTTTCCGATACCCGGAACGCATTTCCGGAGGGCGAAATACCCCCTGTCCCCAGACAGCCTCCCAGAAAATTCAGAATCACATCGTCGATCGATGTCCACGCTCCGCCCTATGAACAGCTGGCAAGTCTCTATACAGAGCGGCAGCACCAGGGAACACAGCATCCCTGACCGTACCGACTGTCTCACCTTCCACAGCAGCGGCAGTCCAACCCCCAGGGAATGAACATCACGATATTTCCCACGATATTTACCATAAACACGTCAAAGGCAGGCGCCCGAAAGAAGCTCCCGATGGTGCAAAACGGCGTCAGGCTGATTCCCCTCCCCGTGACGATCCGCTCCGCCGCATCCGCTGCCATTTCACACACAGTCCCGTACTCTCCTTCCAGGGCAAGCGTCATCAGCCCTGCCATAAACAGCCAGAACCCGCAAACAACCCACTCCCTCTTTTCTATCCTTTTCCAGATACTACGGAAATTCTTCCATGGAATGCACTTTTTCCATGGAATGCACTTTTTCCATGGAACGCCCTTCCTCTATTGAACGCCTTTCTTCCATAGAAGGCGGAAAAGCAGATACGCCGGCAACCAGGCCAACATAATAACACACAGCCTCATTATGTACCGATTCATTTCACACCCCGGATTTCTCATCCGGCCCCTCTCTCCATGGAAAATCTTATCCGCATTCAGCCCCTGTCCTTTGTATATCCTGCCCGCCGCACAATTCAACATAAATATCATCCCGAATGCAGAATTTTCGCATTACCGCCTACGCCTTCGCCATCCACAGCAGCCGATGCACAGAAACCTCGCTGTCAGCCGCCGGTACATGCCTGCCCCTCCTTCCTGCGCTCCGCCCTAGAATAGACACAGCCACAGTAATCCTGCCTGTAAAGACCGTACTGACGGGACAGCTCGATGGACCTCTTATAACCCTCCCTTTTCTTAAAATCGGAAGGAAGCCAGGCCACCCCGTACTCCCGGGCCAGAGCCTGCCCGATCTCGTTCAGCTTCCGGGCATTTTTCAGCGGGCTGATCGTCAGCGTGGTGCAGAAATAATCAAATCCTCCCTCCGCGGCACGTCTCGCAGTCTCCCGGAGGCGCAGGTCAAAACAGCGGAAGCACCTTTCTCCTCCCTCGGGGCAGTTTTCCAATCCCCTCACCGCCTCATAAAAATGTACAGGATCGTAATCCCCTTCCTCCACGGAAATGGGATAACCCTTCCCCTCCCGGTTATAGGCCTCGATCAGCCGCTTCTGTTCCGCCGCCCTCTTCCGGTATTCCTCCGTTGCCGAGATATTGGGATTAAAATAAAACACCGTAATATGGAAAATACCGCACAGATATTCCAACACATAACTGCTGCAGGGTGCGCAGCAGCTGTGCAGAAAAAGGTCAGGTGCAGACTTTTCCCCCGCACCTGACAATCCGGCTATGATTTTATCCAGTTCTTTCTGATAATTGATCTGATTCATCTTTCTCCTGCCCTTATCCAGGTGTACATTGTTCCCGATCTGCCGCAGCCCGGTTGGTTCCGCTCCCCCTCTTTCTGAATTCCGGCGGGCCGGGAATGTCCCTGTCTGTTCCTTACACCGGACTGCCGCCCTTTCCCCCGTTCAGACCTTCCTCATAGCGCTTGCCCGCCTTGCGCCAGTTGATCAGCCCGAACCATCCTTCCACATAATCCGCCCTGCGGTTCTGGTACTGGAGATAATAGGCATGTTCCCACACGTCCACCAACAATATGGGAATATATTCCTCCAGATCGGGCACATCCTGGTTGGCTGTCTGCACAATGGACAGAGTGCCGTTTTTGTCCGACACAAGCCATGCCCAGCCGGATCCGAATTTGGAAACGGCTGCCTGTTTCATCTGTTCCTTCCACTGCCTGTAGGAACCGAAATCCCGGTCAATGGCTTCCGCCAGGGCGCCGGCGGGCTCCTGTCCCACAGGGCTCTTCATGGAATCGAAATACAGTTCATGGTTGTACACTCCGCCGCCATTGTTGCGCACCGCGGTCTTCACTGCCGCAGGCAGGCGGTTAATGTCCGTCAGCAATTCGGTCAGGCTCTTCTTCTGCAGCTCCGGATAATCCGCCAGGGCCGCGTTCAGGTTGTCCACATAAGTCTTGTAATGCTTGTCATGATGGAAAGTAAGCGTCTCTTCATCCAGTACCGGAATCAGGGCGTCATACTCATAGGGCAGGGGACGTACTACAAAGGGATAAGTTTCAGCTTTCATATCTTCCTCACATTTCTGCGCCGCGTTTTAGTTTCGAAACAGCCAAAAAGCGCTTCCCCGCGTCCCGCAGCGCCCAGACGCAGAACCATTCTGTTTTCCCAGATTAGTATATGCCAGATCCTTCCTTTTATTCAACGTCAGGCATGTTCGCCTGCCCTCTGGGCATATTCCTCCTTCAAAATGGCATATTCCAACCTGTCCCATCTCCTACCGTTCATGTAGACAGCGCTCCGCTGCCGTCCTTCCAGGACAAAGCCGCCCCGCTCCAGGATCCGCTGCGCTCCCAGGTTCATCTCCAAAGTACCCGCGGTAATCCGCTCCATCCCCACATACCGGAAACCCAGACCCAGAATCAGCTCCAACGCCTGATACCCATAACCCCTGGAGCGGTTGCTGATTTTTGCAATGCCCATACCCACGGAACAGGTGCGGTGCCTGCTGCTCATATCCTGTAGGGCCACGTCCCCGATCACGGTTCCGTCCTTTAAAAAGATTCCCAGGCGGATATTGACCTCCCCCTGCTTTTCCTGAATGTCCTTGAACCACTCTTCCGCCTTTTCATCGGAATGGCCGATGTTCAAATCCTCAGTGGGATTCGTAAAGTCGTATTCGAAGTCATTCCACAGCTTTCTGCAGTCTTCCCTGCTCAGAGTATCCAGATAGATATCCTTTCCTTCCAGTCTCATTGCGCATCCTCCATTTCTTCCGTCAGCAGCTGCATTTGCGGGCCATGTGCCCCTGCCTCACAGACTTCCTCTCCCGGTGTCGATTCTGGTTTTCACACGCTTCCCGATTCTCCGGCAAATTCGCCTTTCCCTTCCGGGAAAGCTCCTCGGCCCTCCACAGCCGAACATTAGAACGCCTCCAACAGCCCTTCCAGACCCTTTTCCGCGTAAGTCCCCTTGTAATATGCTACCTCGTCCCCGATAAGCTCATCGATAACGCGCATGCCCAGCAGCTCCACAGGTGCTTTATCATCCGTCAGAATATAATTACCTGCCTCATAAGGCGTCAGGCTGCCCGATACCCGCTCCATCATGGCGTACAGTTCCCCCTCCTCCAGGTTCTGCCGCCCGGCCTCAAACCGTTCCAGCATGGCTTTATTGTCCGAGGCAAAAAGCTCCCGATTAGTGGAGCCTGCCACCTCAACCGTGTGTACATCCCCGAACACAGAGGAAATGGTATCCGCAAGATACTGATTGATATTGCCCTCGCCGCTGCCCCGCATGTTCATGTTCACCACCATGACACCGTCTTCCGCCAGATGGGCCTTTACCAGATAGAAAAATTCCACCGAAGACATCTGAAAAGGAATGGTGATATCCTGATAGGCATCCACCATAATCACATCGTATTTCTCATCCACCGCGTTCAGGAAGGCCCTGCCGTCATAGGTGGTCACAGGCACATCCTCCGGCAGGTGAAAATACTCCCTGGAAAGGGCCGTTATCTTCTCGTCGATCTCCACCCCCCGGATGTCCATGTCCCCGAAATATTTCCTGCACTGGGTGGCATAGGTGCCGGTGCCCATGCCCAATATCAGCACTCTGCAGTCCCGGGGCGCTTTTCCCTCCACCATCAGCGGCGCGGCCATGGCGTAGTCATAATACATGCCGGTAAGCCCCTGGTTCTTCATGTAAATGGACTGGACTCCGAAGAGCACATTGGTGGATAAAATGACACTTCTGTCACTTTCCTTTACCTGCAGATAATTATAGACAGACTCTCCCTCGTAGGCCAGGTTATTTTCCCAGAAGGCAAAGCTGTCGGAATATCCCAGGACACAGCAAAGGATGTAGCACAGACAGGCTGTGACCGCCTTTCCCATTCCGGAAGCGGGTTCTTTTTCTTTGCCGCCCTCTCCGGTGCGGCTCCCGCTCTCCGGGCCTTCGCTTCCTTCTCCGGACCTCCCTGCGGCGCAGCTCCCGCTCTCCGGGCCTTCATCTCCTTCTCCGAGCCTTCCTACGGCAGCGTCTGCACTGTCAGCAGATTTCCCCGCCCTGCTCCCCGGGCCTTCATCTCCTGCCTTACCGCTCCCTCCTCTGCCTCCGCCCCCCGCCGAAGCCCGGCCTGCACTGACAAAATAAGCAACGGCCAGAACCAGCAGAATCCCCGCAAAAATCAGGAAAGTGATGGAGGTTCCCACGGAGGGAATGGTCACAAAGGTAGGCACAAAGGTTCCGATGATACTGCCGATAGTATTGAACGCCCCCAGCGTCCCCACCACCTTCCCGCTCTCCTCCAGGTTGCCCACGGAGTATTTAGCCAGGGAGGGCGTCACCGTCCCCAGGAGAAACAGAGGAAACACAAAGATCACCATACAGGCAGCAAAAGCCGCTATAATCAGGAAATTACTGTTTACGGAAAAAATCAGGAGCGCCGAGATTCCCACGATGATGTATTTCCCCACCGCCGGAATTGCTGCAATCCACACCGCGGCCAGCAGCACCCTGCCGTAAAGCTTTCCGGGATCCGGATTCTTGTCCGCACTGCGCCCTCCATAGATATTTCCCAGCGCCATGGCAATCATGATGGTTCCGATGATAATCGTCCACACAATCTGGGAAGAGCTGAAATAAGGCGCAAGCAGCCTGCTGGCCCCCAGTTCCACTGCCATCACGGACATCCCTGCGAAAAATTCGGTCAGATACAGGAAAGCTTTGTTCCTCAAGATTCCCGGGGTACTGGTCATACTCATAATTCGTTCTCCTTCATTCTATCCTGCATTATTCTAAAAGTTATTTCAGTCTTTTCTGCAAAACCTTTACATATCCCAAATCTGCCATTTGCTCAAATCCGTTCCGCCTGTACATCCCGAGAGTGCCATGATACTGGAATTCAAATGATTCATCCCCAAAAGGATACACCTCCACAAAGGTATAGCCGTCCCGTGCAGCATCCTGACACACTCTCTCAAGCAGCTGTCCTGCCACACCCATTTTGCGGTACCCTGGCGCAATCAAAAAGCAGAAAACCGCTTTCACCTTTTCATCCGGAGCTTCCTTCCCCTGATAACCGGCCTCACGAAACCTCTCGGTCACATACCGATAGTTCTCCCTGTCATTCGCATTGCACCATCCGACGACTTCGTCTCCCTTATAAACCAGATATCCCTGCATCTGTCCTGCCCGGATCATCTCAACGGCCTTCTCTCTGCGCTCATCCGGATTCGTCCACTTCACCTGTGTCTCGTAATCCAAATGTCCCTCCAGGCAATAGCAAAATGACCAGTCCTCATGTCCCTGAAACGCTGTTTCCTCAAAATACCGCAGCCAATCCCCGCATAGATCCGGGCTTAATGGCCGGATTGTAAATTTCTGCTCTTCCATATTTTTCCTCCATATCTTTTCTGTCTTCCGGCACTTTGCAGATCGGTACTTCCTGATCCCCTGCTATCTGATGGCATTCTCGCTCAGGAACAGCTGGATCCGGTTTTCCATCACCCGGACAACCTCCTCCACGCTCTTCACCCCGTTAAAATAGTCCTCTGCTTCATCGCAGATGATATCCAGAACAGGCTCCGTACGCACCGGCAGCGTCCTGGTCTCCTCCGCCGTTTTGACGAAAGCCTCCACCCATTCCTCGTTCACGTCCTCCAGGGGAAACTCACGGTACTCCGTCACATATTCGCCCTTGACAGCATAGGTGTAAGGAATCCGTATGGTTGCCATTCCGCCTCCGACCTCATACTTCTTCAACTCCGTTTCTATTTTTTCCTGGAAAACTTTCCTGTGGACAGGAAGTTGATTATAACCCGGCCCCGTCAGCCACTGCTGCCCCTCCTCTCTCAGAAGGAAGGCAATAAATTCCCATGCCCCCTGCTTTTGGCTGGAATTGGCATTGATGGACAAAATCTCATTACCCGTGACCTGCACCGGATAGCAGCCGTCATCAAACAGAACTCCCACCTGTACCTTTCCCATCCCCTCCAACACAGAAGGCGTCAGGAAGCTGAGCAGACCACTGGCACTCTCGTATTCGGCAAGAATCGGATACTCCTGGTACTCGTCATAGGGATACCGCCTGGCAACTTCCAGCATCTTCGCAAACAGCTCCCCGCTGAAATCACAGCTGTTCTGCTCCCAGTCAACCATCCCCCACAGATCCTCGGATCCTTCCAGAAACATTTTCAGTATATCACCGGAATCACAGTAGTTCATATACATCGCTTTATCCTCATAGGCATACAGCGCGTCAACCAATGTCCCGATATCCGGCTCCCCGGCACCATCCCCCAGAACAGAGGCATCCATAATGTAACGCTTGTTCCACACCGTTACATTGACTCCATATATCTTCTCATCACTGCGCCAAGTGCTGAAGGCAAGGGGAAAGTAATCCTCCTCCTTTATACCGGAGGCTTCCATATAAGGCGCCAGATTCTCAAACCCGCCCTTGTCCAGCATCCCCTGGATAGAATCCGACAGGATTTCGCCGTAAAGCAGATCCGGACCTGCGCCTGCCGCTATCTGTACGCTGGTCTGGGTCGTGAAATCATCTATGTCGTCCTTCGCCGCCTCCAATGTAATAAAGTAAGTATCATTGCTCTTGTTAAAATTGGCAACCGCATCTTTAATCCACAGATTTTCAAAGTGGAACCCCCGCATTACCAACGGGATCCTATCCACTTCCTTCCAGGCAATCGTCTCTTTCATTCCCTCGTCATCAACAGTATGCCACAGCAGCTCCACCCCGCCGTCCTCCGTAAGCCGGAAATCTCTGACCCATCCCTTCATCCTGCCGCCCTCCATATTATAGGCAGTGCCTGCAAAATCCATAAGATAGGTCCTGGTTCCATCCTGCATATTGACTTCCGCGGCTCCGTCCCTGGAGTTCAGTATCAGCAGGCCTTCTGCCCCTGCCCCGACATAGTCCCCCCATTCTGCCTTGATCTGGGAAAGCTCACTAACCGTCCCCGTGGCCTGATCCACCTCCCCCAGCCGCGGCTTGGTATTGCTGTAGTCCAGATTATCTTGCAGCACCACGATCACTTCGCCCCCGGCCAGCTGACAAATGTCGCTTATTGCCAGATCCAGCTGCACCGTATACACCACATTTCCCTGCGTGTCACGTTTCGCCAGCAAACAGCCGCTTCCTTTAAAATCCCTGGTGATGCAATATATGCTCCCGTCCTGGGCCATGTACCATTCGTTCAGGTTATGGTGTACGTTTGTATCATACTTCACATCTGACAAAGCCTCATACAGAAGTTCGCTGCTTCCGTCTGCTTTGTCAAGATAGATATCTGCAGCCCCCGTCTCACCCACGCAGCGCAGCCGTACCGCTTCCCCCTGGAAAAACTGAATTCCCAGAGTATATCCCTCCTTCTTCGGGAAAAGGGTTTCCTCCTCGGCACTTAGCTCTCTCGCCCTGACTCTGCCGTCCGGTCCCTCCTGCCCGCCGGAAGCCCCCGCCTCTTTGGAACCCCCTGCGCTGTCCACTGAGGGATTCGTTCCCTCTTTTCCGCCGCAGCCTGCCAGGCATATGCAGCCAAGCAACGCCATGAGTAAAAATATTTTCTTTATAAATACTTCTCTTCTCATAGGAACCTCCTCTCAAGTTCCACGTTCACCCCACACAGGCGCAGCCTGCACCTTTACACAGCTTTTGCCGCATAAACCCTCGGTTATTCCATATACCATTACATTCATTCCCAAGTAATCAGTACCTGCTGCCCGCCTCGACACTGCCACGCTTTCTTTCGGGCAAATGTTGCAGAATCATTTTCCTGTCTACAAGACAGCTCTCCGCATCCCAGGTTTACAGCCTCGCCACATCCACCAGCGTCAGCCCCTGCCCTGCATTCTCCAAGCTGGTCACAAGAGCCCTGGCTGTATCCAGCGACGTGAGGCAGTTAACCCCCGTCTCGATGGCATTTCGGCGTATCAGGAAACCGTCCCGGGACTTGTCCCGCCCCTGGGTGGGAGTGTCGATGACCAGGTCGATCCGATGCCCCAGGATCAGGTCCATGACCGTGGGCGACTCCTGTGAGATTTTATTCACCTTCCGGGCCTTCACCCCCGCTTCGATCAGCGCCGCAGCCGTACTCCTTGTGGCATAAATCGTATAGCCAAGTTTTGCGAATCGGCGGCCGATCTCGATGGCCTCCCCCTTGTCCGCATCCTTCACCGTGATAATCATATTCTTATGTCTCGGCAGATTCACTCCTGCCCCCAGAAATGCCTTATATAGCGCCTCATGAAATTCCTTCGCGATCCCCAGACATTCACCTGTGGATTTCATTTCCGGCCCCAGGCTGATTTCCGCCCCGCGGATCTTCTCAAAGGAAAACACAGGCATCTTGATGGCATAGTATTGTGCTTCAGGCTGAAGTCCCGGCTCATAGCCAAGTTCCCTGATGGTCCTGCCCAGGATTACCTCCGTGGCCAGATCCACAATCGGGATTCCGGTCACCTTGCTGATATAGGGCACCGTCCGGGAGGATCGGGGATTCACCTCGATGACATATACATCCTCTCCGATGGCGATAAACTGGATATTGATCAATCCCTTCACATGCAGCGCCCTGGCCAGCCTTCTGGTGTACTCCGCTATCTTGTCCTTCACCAGCTTGCCGATGGTATGGGCCGGATAAACGGAAATACTGTCCCCGGAATGCACGCCCGTCCGTTCAATATGTTCCATAATACCGGGGATCAGAATGTCCGTGCCGTCACAGACCGCATCCACCTCTATCTCTTTGCCCTGGAGATACTTATCCACTAAAATGGGATGATCCTGGGCAATCCGGTTGATGATGGCCATGAATTCCTCTATCTCCTGGTCGGAAATGGCAATCTGCATGCCCTGGCCGCCCAGCACATAAGAAGGGCGCACCAACACGGGATATCCCAGACGGTTTGCCACGGTCTTCGCCTCCTCGGCAGTATAGACCGTGCCGCCCGCCGCCCGGGGTATCCCGGTCTCTTCCAGGATTTTGTCAAAAAGCTCCCTGTCCTCCGCCGCATCCACATCTTCTGCTCTTGTGCCCAGAATCGGCACACCCATCTTCATCAGGCTCTCCGTGAGCTTGATGGCGGTCTGCCCCCCGAACTGTACCACCGCTCCGTCCGGCTTCTCAATATCCACAATGGCTCCTACATCCTCCGGGGTCAATGGTTCGAAATACAATTTATCCGCAATGTCGAAATCCGTACTCACCGTCTCCGGATTATTGTTGATGATAATGGTCTCGAAGCCGGCCCGGGAAAAGGCCCAGGTGGCATGTACTGAACAATAATCAAACTCGATCCCCTGCCCGATGCGGATAGGCCCGGAACCCAGCACCAGAACTTTTCTCCTCTTCTCCCCTGCCTCTTTCCTTATACCGGCTTCGCATTCTCCTTCGTAGACGGAATAGTAGTAAGGAGTAGACGCCGCAAACTCTGCCGCACAGGTGTCCACCATCTTATAGACGGCAGTGATAGCGTTTTCCCGGCGCATTGTCCTGATATCCGTTTCGCTCCTGCCGCTAAGCCTGGAAATCACATTGTCAGGGAACTCCAATCGCTTTGCTTCCCTCAGCAGAGTCGGCGTCAGCTCCTGCGTCTTCAGTGCCTCCTCCATCTCCACCAGAATGGCTATTTTATCAATAAACCAGATATCAATCATTGTGATATCATGAATTTCCTCATAGCTGACACCCTTGCGGACTGCCTCTGCAATCATCCAGATCCTTCTGTCATCCACCACCTTCAGCCTGCTTTTCAGCTCTTCTGCGGTGAGATCGCTAAAGTCATAGCTTAGCAGGCAGTCCACATGCTGCTCCAGAGAACGGATGGCTTTCATCAGGGCGCCTTCGAAATTATCGCAGATACTCATAACCTCCCCTGTGGCCTTCATCTGGGTAGTCAGAGTACGTTTGGCCGTAATAAATTTATCGAAAGGAAGCCTGGGTATTTTTACCACACAATAATCCAGTGCGGGCTCAAAGCTGGCATAGGTCTTCTGTGTGATGGCGTTTTTGATCTCGTCCAGCGTATAACCCAAAGCAATCTTCGCCGCCACCTTGGCAATGGGATATCCGGTTGCCTTGGATGCCAGAGCGGAGGAACGGCTCACGCGGGGATTCACCTCAATAACACAGTATTCAAAGCTGGTGGGATGCAGCGCAAACTGCACATTGCATCCTCCGGTGATCTGCAGTTCACTGATGATATTCAGCGCGGAAGTACGCAGCATCTGGTATTCCTTGTCGCTGAGTGTCTGGGAAGGCGCCACCACAATACTGTCCCCGGTATGAACGCCCACCGGATCGATGTTTTCCATATTGCAGACAGTAATGCAGTTGCCCGCACTGTCCCGCATGACCTCATACTCAATTTCCTTCCACCCTGCGATACAGCGCTCCACAAGTACCTGCCCCACACGGGAAAGCCGCAGGCCGTTTTCCAGGATTTCCTCCAGTTCCGCCTGATTATTGGCAATGCCTCCGCCGGAGCCGCCCAGCGTATAGGCCGGACGCAGCACCACGGGATAACCGATGGAATTGGTGAACGCTACCCCGTCTTCCACCGTCTCCACCACCTTGGAGGCGGCACAGGGTTCTCCGATACGCTCCATCAGATCCTTGAATTCCTGCCGCCCTTCCGCATTGCGGATGGTGGCCGCCGTCGTTCCAAGCAGCGTCACACCATGAGATTTCAGGAAACCGGACTCCTCCAGCTCCATCCCCAGATTCAGCCCTGCCTGTCCCCCCAAAGTGGGAAGAATGCTGTCCGGCTTCTCCTTCTCAATGATCTGTTCCAGCACCTGTACGGTCAGAGGCTCTATATACACTTTGTCGGCGATATCCCGATCTGTCATGATGGTAGCCGGGTTGGAGTTCACCAGAATAACCTCCACCCCCTCCTCCTTCAGGGAACGGCAGGCCTGGGTGCCCGCATAGTCGAATTCCGCCGCCTGTCCGATAACGATAGGCCCGGAACCGATTACCATGACTCGTTTTACATTTGGATTCTTAGGCATGGGATTCACCTCCCCTCATCATATCTATAAACCTGTCAAAAAGATATCGGGAGTCCTGGGGCCCGGGGCACGCTTCCGGGTGATACTGGACCGTAAATATCTTCTTTCCTGTGTAGACAAGTCCCTCATTGGTACCGTCATTGACGTTGACAAATGCCGGTACCGCCACGCTTGCGTCCAGCTTGTCCATATCCACAACATAGCCGTGATTCTGTGAAGAAATATACACTTTGCCGGTAGATAAATCCTTCACCGGATGGTTCCCGCCCCTATGGCCGTATTTCATCTTGAATGTATCTCCTCCGGTGGCCAGGGCCATCAGCTGATGCCCCAGACAGATAGCGAATATGGGGATATCCGTATCATAGAGCTTCCTGATCTCCTTTATGACAGATACACATTCCTTGGGATCTCCCGGACCGTTGCTGAGCATGATGCCGTCCGGCCGCATTGCAAGAATCTCCTCCGCCGCAGTGAAAGCCGGATACACCGTCACCTCGCAGCCCCGCTCCGCCAGAGAACGGGCGATATTGCCCTTTGCTCCCAGATCCAAAAGCGCCACCTTCAAGCCTTCGCCGTTTAGTTCCTTCACCAGCGTAGGGCGTAGCTCCCGGACTCCCTTTTCATAAGCCTCCCTGTCAAACCGGGCAGCTCCGGACAAAGGGCCGTTCTCCTCCAAAGAAACCGTGGACTTTACCACATATTTCTCCCTGCAGGTCACCTTTTCCACTACTTTACCCGTGGTATAGGCTTTCAGCTTCGGCAGAATCTCTTTCGTGTCCGGATATTCCCGGGTGGTAATCATACCGTTCATGGTACCCTTCTCACGAAGAATCTTCGTCAGAGCCCTTGTATCGATGCCCGCTATCCCGGGCACATTGTTTTCTTCGAGAAATTGCTGCAGAGTCATGTCACAGCGGAAATTGCTGGAAACACGGGAAAGCTCCCGCACGATAAATCCGTCCGGCCAGGGCTTGGAAGATTCCATATCATCCCTGCAGACGCCGTAATTGCCGATCAGAGGATAGGTCATACACACTGCCTGTCCCGCATATGAGGGGTCCGTCAGCACTTCAAGATATCCCGCCATGGATGTATTGAATACGATTTCGCTGATCACTTCCCTCCTGGCGCCGATAGGTATCCCCTCGAATATAGTGCCGTCTTCCAAAATCAAAAATGCTTTCATATGCTTTCCCTTCTCCCGCCCCGGTTCCATGCAGCCCGGTCCTACATGGCAGCGCTTCCTGTTCCTGCATACCGCCATGCCATGGCCCTCTCTGCACAGGCAAGCGCCTGTCCTTTGCCTGCGGGCTGCGACACCGGAGAAAGTATCTTATTCTGAAACATACACGCTCAAAACATTCGCATTATTATAGCACAGAAACAGGAATACGGCAATCATTTTATGCATGAGTTTCCTGAGTTTCCTGTACCATTTCCCGTACTTTGACTGCCCTGCTTTCCCTTTTCTTCCTTACGGCCAGAAGCACGGCAAATACCAAGATGCTGACCGCACTGACAATCATCCCCGCTCTGGCGCCCTCCGGAACATATTTCATCTCCAGCACATACTCTCCCGGCTCCAGGTCAAAGGCCATCAGACAGCCGCCAAACAGCACTCCCTGCGTTTCCTCCCCATTGATCCAAACGCGCCAGCCCGCTTCATAAGGAACGGAACAGATCAGCCTTCCCGCCCAATCCATGGTTATTCTTCCGGAGATAAAATCGCTCTCCCACACCACATCTTCCATATGCTGAGTCGAAAGCCGATCCAATGCCTCTCCCAATACCTGTGTATTCATCCGATATACATTAGCCTCTATCTTGGGCGTGGTATCTTCCTCATCGCCGTTTGTCAGCGTAATGGTCTGCTCTCTTTCCAGATATCCCAGATAGAGAATGGAATTCTTTTTCAGGTCCTTGTAATGCTCTTCTTCCGTACTGCCCCCGATGCAGTCCACCTTTCCGGTACCGGAGGCAGTAATGACAGCATAGTAATACCCGCCTTCCTCCGCCGTAAATTCCACGTCGTCGCCGATCTCCTGACTATGGGCCTTTTCAAACAGCGCCTCCTCAATTCCCAGATCCCTGACCATTTTATTCTGCAGTCTGAAGCCCTGCATCGTATCGTCTTCGTCCAAATCAAAACCCATCGGCGCCACATATCCGAAAGGCAGCACGGCATTGCATTGGTACAGATAGATATCCCCGCTCTGGCCAATCAGGGTATAGAGACTGTTTTCATATTTCTCCGACTCCCCAAACATATAGTTCACATTCAGCATGGCAGAAGTCAGCGCCGTAGCTCCGTCAAAGCCGTAATACACCTTGCTGTGACGCATTCCCAGCCTTTTATACAGATCCATCACCTGAGAATTCAGCGTGGAGGAAAACACGCTGGCCGTAGGATATCCCGTCAAAGTGCCGTCATTTTTGGTCTTCCGGGTAAATTTTTCCAGTCGGTAAAATCCATTCTCTCTTTCCCTGGTCATCTCATACAGCGCTTTATAATCCTCCTGCTCTCCCAGATAAGCGCTGCGGCTTACCGTCCCCACACTGGTGACACAGGTATTGAGCCCGCATTCGGCAATCACTGCAGCCATAGCCGTCACTACCACCGCCCTGCGGATCCCCCTGTCCGCCCTGGTCCGGTACAGATGCAGAAGCACCGCATAAATGCTGACAAATACCAGCGTCAGCAGCTTGACTCCCAGCTCAAAGTCCTCATGACCGACAAACTTCTCGCAGAATAAAAAGAAGCCTACCGCGCATAAATAGCCCTTTATAATTTGCCCGTCCTCTATTTCCTCCATATGATTCCACGCATCCCAGCACATGGTCAGCACCAGAAATATATAGAGAAAGGACTGTCTGGCCGGCAGGGAATCCGGGTAATTCAGCCCGTGCCAGATAAAATTGAGCAGATTGGTACCAAAGCTCAACAGCATGAATCCCGCCAAAGCCATACGGCAGAACTTCTCCCTAAGCGAGATCCCCCGGTTCATCAGATACATGGGAATCAACATCAGCACCGCGCTGCCGCAATAGAGATTCGGCCAGTGATCCAGCCCCCGCTCCGTGTATACGCACATACAATGCCTGGCCAGCATATCCAGAATGGAAAAATAACTCTCCAGCTTTTTGGGGAAATCCATATCGCCGAAATCTGTCCGCAGAATCGCGCACACCTCCGGAATCAGCAGTACCGCCGCCATTCCGCCTGCCAACAGGGAAAACAGGGCAAAATATCCCATGCTGCGCAGCCGCCCCTTTTCCGTCACCAGGAGCAGCACAAAATAGAGCACAAGGAAAATACAGATCATGATGGAAATATAATAATTGGTATAAATGGAAAGGGCGAGCGTCACACAATACAGCCCCCATCGCCCCTGTTTCACCAGCCTCTCCAGTCCCAGGATAATCAGCGGCGCCAATACCACACAATCTACCCACATAATATTGTAATTATAGGCTGCCATGAACCCGGACAACGCATAGAAACAGGAAAACATAACTCCCGCCGCCGGGCTTTTTCCCCATCCGGAAATGCCTCCTCTGGACAGTTTTGCGTGATTGACCAGATAGATATAAAAAGTCAGCCCGGCAAGTCCGATTTTAAACACAATAAGATAGCTGATAAACTCTACCAGTAGACGCTCCGGAACCAACAGGGAAAATATATGGAAGGGACTGGCCAGATAATAGACAAACAGAGCCAGGAAATTAGAACCGATTCCCACCTGAAAGGAAAAATTCAAATTCTCTCCCCCTCTTACCTTGTGAAGGAGCTCGCTGAAAAAAGGCATATACTGATGATATAGATCGGCAAAGAGAAAGCTCCTGTCCCCAAAGGGATAAATTCCCCGTATGATAAACAGGGCCAACATAATCACACTCGGAATCAAAAAGGCAAAAATGCATCCCTTCTTCCTCGGGTTCATAGATCTAAACTCTATTCTCTTCAAAGCTATTTTCTTCATAAGGAATGCACTCCTTCCATTTCTACAGCGCCTCAAATTTGATTTTTATCCTATAAAAAATTATTTTAACACATTTCCCATGATAGTAAAGTCCCGGCAAAATAAAAATCCTTAATTTCTGTTCATTTTCAGGGAAAAATCACGTATATATAATCAGAGTCCTGAAGAATTATGAAATGATTCCCGTCATAACGGGCAAGGGAGTATTAATTTGAAGATTGCTGTCATCGGAAAAAAGCAAGATACCATCAACTATGTCAGATACATCACCGCTGCAGGCGCCGTCCCACTAGTCTCCCTGTCGCCGGAGGCCCTCTCCTCCTGCGGCGCACTGCTGCTCCCCGGAGGAGGAGACATCACCCCCGCCTTCTTCGGAGAATGCAACCATGGATCCTGTAATATTGATACAGAACTGGATATCCGGCAGCTGCAGGCTTTTGAGCTGGCTCTCTCTCAGCATAAACCGGTGCTGGGCATCTGCAAGGGTATGCAGATTATCAATGTGGGCCTGGGCGGAAAAATCATACAGGATCTCCCACCGGAAGCTTCCCTGCGTCATCGGTATGATCACGGCGATAAATATCACAATTCCGTAATTAAAAATACCTCCTGGCTGTACTCCCTCTACGGAGAGCAAGCCATCGTCAACAGCGCCCATCACCAGTCCGTAGGCAGCCTCGGTTCCGGCCTGGAGGTTATACAATACTGCTCTGAGGACGGCTGCGCGGAAGCCGTCTCTCACGAAACTCTGCCTGTCATCGGCGTACAGTGGCATCCGGAACGCATCGACATCCAGCGCTCCGGTATAGACGGAAAAAAGATCCTTGCCTTTTTTCTATCTCTGGTTCGGCAGAGTGTGTCATGAGACAGCATTCCAGCAGCTGTGCGGCATGGTCTGCAAAGGCTATAAGCAAGCAGGGATTGACCGCCACTTCCTTCTATCATAATTCCATGCGCATCTGCGCACATGGTATCGGAAGTTGACGCAATATCCTTATGCGTCAACATTGTTTACCACATCATTGCCGGGCTTCTTCTTCGGTGCAAGCAGCTTCAGGGCTGCCTCTGCTTTTTCCGCCGCCTGCCGTTTTCTGTTTGCACGGGCAATCTCAAAGAGGGACTTCACGATCTCTTTCAACACTTCCTGTGTCTCCCCATCCACTTCCTTTAACGCTGCAATGATGCCGTTCATACTCCGCTTCCATTCGGTGGTAAATTCGATGAGATTGGTGGCCTGGGAAGCCATGATCACCTGATACAGCGTATCCACAAAGGTCCGCAGCTGCTGCTCATTCAGAGAGAGAATCCATTCATTCAGGGTATTGTCCATATTTTTCCTGCGCTCATAGAGATCATTGACCCGCACCAGATGGTTGGACACCACCTGCCAGGTATAGGGATCATGCTGCAGCAATCCGAAAGTCTTGCTCCTCACCACCTGAAAATGCATATCGGATTCAAAGATCATGCCCACCAGGGAAGAATGTGGCAGGATCTTCACCACCCGCTCTTTAATCCGGTCATATCCGCACCGCTCCAGCACTTCCGGCCGGAATCCAGGGCCGTCCATACTGTAGATCCGCAATATCCTCTTCTGTATCGCCTCCTCGCAGTTCATGGCGCTGTATACCGCCAGATTCCCGCCCTTGGAATGGCCTCCCACATAGAAATCCCCGCTAAACCTGGATGCCACTGCATTCAGATATGCAACACTGTACGCCTGCCCCGGCACCGGCGACAGGAAGGCCATATTGAAATCCTCCTTCCAGCCTACGATGGTCTCGTCCGTTCCCCTGAAGGCAACATAGGCACTGCCGTCATCCAGGAAACAGGTCAGCGCGGAAAATTGTGTCTCCCATCGCTCTTCGATAACATTTGTATAATAATTCAGCTTCATATTCCGGAATCGCCTGCCCTGAACCATCCCCGCAAACAGCGCCCGGTTCTCTTTCTCATAGCGCACGTCCGCAAACAGTTTTTCAAAATCCGGATGTTCCGCCACACTTTTCAATGTCACCCCCGTGCTGCCCTCCTGCACATCAGGCACCATTCCATCGAACTTCAGATAAGAAAGCTGACACAGCACAAGAGAGTCTACCTCTGTCATCGGCATCTCCTCAAAGGAATATTTTCCGAATTTTTCCAAATATTGAATCATTGTTCCCATAGCGCGTCCTCGTTTTTGCCTTCCGGTTTCCCTTTTTCTTATTCTATGATACGTCTTATTGATGCTTGCGTTTTCCGTCCCTATCCTTGCTTCCTATCATATCAGAAAGTACACTTTTTTTCTCTTAAATTAATCTAATTTTTTAATAAAATTTCTGCGGGGAATTGATTTTCTCGCGGAAAAGAATATAATGAAGACACCAAGCCAATCTTGAACGCACAAAAGAACAGGGAACAGGCATGTCTCAAAATTCCGAAGACGCTCTTTCCCGGAAAGCAGGTATCATGGCAAGACTGAATTCCTACCCGGATGACTATGTAGTTTTTGATCTGGAAACCACAGGACTCTATCCCGAACACGACGAGATCATCGAGATCTCCGGAATCAAAGTCCGTAGCCGGCAAATACAAGAAAATTTCTCCACTTTGGTAAATCCGGGACGTCCGATCCCTTCCAATGCCACAAAAGTAAACGGTATCACGGACAAAATGGTGCAGGACGCCCCCTCGCCTGGAACCGCCCTGGAAGCGTTCCTTGCCTTCGCCGGAGACGACATTCTCATCGGCCACAATATCCACAGCTTCGACATGAAATTTCTCCAGGCCGGCGCAGTCAGAACCCTGCGCAGAAAGGTCGTCAACGATTATGTGGACACCCTTTCGCTGGCCAGAAATCTTCTTCCTCTGGCCCGTTTCCGGCTCACGGATCTGGCGGCATATTTTCATATCGATACACAGGGCGCCCACCGCGCTCTGAACGACTGCGTCATGAACCAGCTCTGCTATGAAAAGATGCACACCTTCCGGGATGAACAGTTAAAGAGCGGCAGCGCACAAACCGCGCCCCGCTGCCCGAAATGCGGCGCCCCGCTGGTCAGGCGGAACGGAAAATTCGGAGCATTCTGGGGATGCGCCGGATTTCCGTCCTGCCGGTATACGAAGAACGATTGAGCGTGAGCTACGCATAATACTGCATGACATATTGCAATTCCGTTCTGCCTCTATATGTATTCTTCCCCAATTGATAAACAACGGAAACCTCAAAATTTCCTCTGCCGGAATACAACAGCCGCGAAGCCTCCGGGCCGTATTTTTTCTCCAGAAAATCCTCGAATGCTTCCGGATCTCCGAAAAACACCAGTTGCTTTTCCTCGCCTTCCGGCGTCCGCACCTGAAATCTGGCAAAATTCCTGTTGGCGCCCATCCTGTGACCGGAACGAAAGACCAGATTCTTCTGGGCAAAAAGCGGTTTGGGATTCCCTACACCGAAAGGTTCCAGCAGCTCCAGCTCCTGCGCAATCTGCTCATTTGCATACCCCAGCGGCATCGGCACATCGATATGCACCTTTGGAATAAAATCCTCTTCCTTCAGCCGGCATCTTTCGTTCAGCTCCCGTCTCAGAGCCGGAATGTCTTCTTCCTTCATGGATAATCCGGCCGCCATGGCATGCCCTCCGAATTTGGTAAAATACTGCTTCACCTCCGTCATGGATGCATACATATGATACCCCTCAACGGAACGTCCTGAGCCCTTGACGCCGTCCTCCCCCCTTGTCAGAATAAAAACAGGATGGTTGTGGTGTTCCCGAATACGCCCGGCAATGATTCCGGCCACACTTTCGTGAACCCCCGGCAGATAGATTACCAGCACCTTATCCTCCGCCATATGCTCCTCTTCAATCAGCCTCTCGGCGTCCTTTACGCCCTGAAGTGTCAGATT
The DNA here is from genome assembly GCA_910584865.1 of uncultured Acetatifactor sp. GTDB lineage: Bacteria > Bacillota > Clostridia > Lachnospirales > Lachnospiraceae > Acetatifactor. Next base: position 33,109 of record CAJUCE010000022.1, on the reverse strand, counting down.
TTTCCTGCTTTCGTTCAGCTCTTTCAATTCCGCTGCCGCTGTCATGGCCTCCCGCTGTGTCCTGCTCTGCAGCATCTCCAGGGCCCGATTCGCCGTATCCAGCCTTCCGGTGGCATTGAGACAGGGCCCGATTATAAACCCGAGATGATAGGCGGACAGCTTGTCCGGTTCGATGCCGTTCACCTCCATGAGAGCCTTAATCCCCAGGTTCCGAGTATGCCTCATCCGCTGCAAACCTTCCTTCACCAGAATGCGGTTTTCATCCTGCAAAATCATCACATCGCAAACCGTAGACAACGCCGCAAATTCCAGCAGTTCTTCCATAATCTCACCAAGGGCAGCACACTGCGTCCTCTCCCGCAGGGCAGACGCCAGCTTGTATGCAACCACGCCTCCGCAGATACCGGAAAAGGGATAGGTGCACTGGTCCTGCTTCGGATCGATCACTGCCAGAGCGGGCGGAAGCAGCTCCCGTCTGACCACGGCGGATTCTTCGCAGGTATCAGCGGCTTCTTTCATTAGATAAGGCACTTCATGGTGGTCCGTTACGATGACCTTCATCCCATAGGAATTGGCAAGCGCAATCTGAGGTGCGGCCGCTATGCCGTTGTCGCAGGTCACAATCATGCCGATGCCATCCTCCTTCGCCTCCTCTATCAGATGTTCATTCAGCCCGTAGCCGTCATGAATCCGATGCGGAATGGCAGTGTCCACCTCTCCCCCCAAGGTCTGTATGGCCCTGGTCAAAATATAGGAAGAACAGATCCCGTCCACATCATAGTCGCCGATAACGCGGATTGAAACGCCCTCTTCCACGGCGGCGCAGATGGCATCCACAGCCTTCTCCATATCCTTTAGAAGCCAGGGAGAATAGCAGTCCTCCAAAGTTCCGTACAGAAATTTCCGCACATCCGTCTCTTTCGTCAGATCCCGGTTTCTGATAATCCTGGCTACCACCGGGCTGATGTGAAACTGCCTGGCCCAGGCGTTAAAATCTTCTTTTTTTGCCGCTACATACCATTTTTCCATCTTTCGCTTTTCCTTTTCCTGTGTTGATTCTTTTCGCTTGACCGCAACTATGCTCTGACAATCCGTCCTGCCGGCGTCCAATCTGCCTGATGCTCTCCCGATCTATGTTTGATATTTAATATACACCAATCTACAATATCTGACAATCCTTTTTGTGCATCTCACACACGGTCTTGACAATCGGTCCTGACAACCGTTTGTTCATAACGAAACCTGCTGTAAAAAAGCTGTCTGAAAAAATGCACATACAAGATATTGTGGTTCATTGCCTCTTTTCTTCACTTTTTTTATTCTATATTGTATGTGAAATATAAATTTGAGAATTTTGCTTTTCTATTTTTCTACATGTGAAGCACCTGTTTTTCTTTACAGTTCTCCGATTTTATGTTATACATGTTTACAGATAACCTGTTTCCAATACTTGCTTCTGTATCCTGTCGTTTTATCTGATACAGTCTCAATAAGACGAGCTTTCGTGATATTCCGAATCTTCGGCATTTTCTCCAAGGAGGTATTTCATGTCAGCAGACAATATTGCATCTTTGATTTTTCCACAACTTCTATCCCTTCCTCAGTCAGTGGACGACCCTATGCTGCTCCGCGACATTATGGCGCAAATCCATAATGATCCGGCTGCATCCGCTACCTTTCATGCACTTTCTTCATCAGAACAGGAGGCCTTTCTGGGATTCTGCCTGGACAATCGGGGACTGAAGATTACCTATGACCCCTTCTTTCAATATCTCTTCCATCCTGACCACCACCCTGAGCGACTGGACAGACTGCTCTCCTGCATCCTGGAACAGACTGCGCATTTACAGGAAGTACTTCCCCGGGAAAGGACGGACAAGAATCTCCTCAGACGGCTCTCTGAGTATTATGGATGTTCTGGTGTCATTGGAAGACGGAAGTCTCCTTGCTGTGGAAATACAGCGGATTGGGTATGACTTTCCGATCAAGAGAGGATTTTGCTACGGAGCCGATTTACTGGTGCGGCAATATGACCTTGCACGGAAAAGACTGGGAAAAGTCTTCTCCTATCAGAATATCCGGCCTGTCTATATCATAATACTCATGGAAAAAATTCCGGCCTATTTCACTGGTACCCGGACCAGTACATACACCGTTCCCATTTTTCCTTTAATACCGACCTGAAATTGAGTTCTATGGAAAATTTTATCTATATTCCACTTGATATATTCCGTGACATGCCGCATAATACTTTTAACGAACTGGAAGCGTGGCTGTACTTTCTAGCCTCCGACACCCCGGAGGACATTCTCCGCATCATCAGCATCTATCCATTCTTCCAGAAGCTCTGCAAAAATATCGTTAATTTCCGCTACAATCCAAAGGAGATGGTCGCCATGTATTCAGAAGCCTTAAGCATTATGGACCGCAATACCGTCAAATATATGATCGGTGAATTGAAAGAGGAGTTGAAACAGCAGCAGGAAGAAAATCTAAAGCTGCAGGAGGAAATAAAAGTGCTGCAAGGGCAGATTAAAGCGCTGCTCACCCACCCGGAAAAGTAAGGAGCCGGAAGAAAAACGAGTGAAAAAACGAACGAAAACGTACTCTGAATAAAGATAAGCTTTGTATTCTGAATTTCATATATTAAATATAGTAGGGGAGGTACGCAGGTATGACTGATAGTGAAAAACTGGATTTGCTTCTTGTTAAAGCCGGAAAACTGGATTCGGTTCTTGTTAAAGCTGAAAATCGGTGCGCTCATCATCAAGGAACTTTTTGATTATTCTGATGATGAAATCGTTGAGAATCTGATGCTTTACGGAAATCATTGATCTATTTGAAAACACAGAATAAGTTCCGATAATGTTAAAAAGCCCTGAGCAACTGCCTAAAGTATCATCGATACTTCCACACCTCGGCAGCCGCTCAGGGCCTATCATTTCATTTACTTCATTGCGTCAAACCGTTCTCTCCACCACATCAAGCATGCATCCGCAATCAGCTATATTTCTTTACAATCTCATCCATAGCCTCTAAAGCCTGTTCCATCTCGCTGACCAGCTTAAACTGGGTGCGGCAGCGGTCAAGATTATGCCCCTCCCGATGAATCTTAAAATAGGTATCTCCCTTCAGGTAATCTGTCAGGAAACGCATTCCGCACTCAAAGGTCATCATCATCGCGCCCACAGGAAGCATTTTCTTCTCATTTTCCGTCATAAGAGACCCGCACTCGCCCAAGAATCCCTTCGTATAACACTCAAAAAGCTCTATCTCAAAATGCACTTTGCCGAGGTCTGTCTCGTCCTCCGCAGCATAAGTTGCTCCGAAACGAATGCTGTCGCCGAAATCATTGATGGATAGGCCTGGCATCACGGTGTCCAGATCCACCACAGCCAAGGGCAGACCGCTCTCCTCATCAAAAAGTACATTATTCAGCTTGGTGTCATTGTGGGTTACACGCAGCGGCAATTCTCCCCGCTCCTGCATATCCACCAACGTAGCTGCAAATTCCTTCCTGTCGCGGACAAAAGCAATCTCCTGCGCCACTAGAGCAGCCCTTCCGCACACATCCTCCGATACCGCGGCCTCAAAGTCCAGATATCGCGACTTGGTGTTATGGAAATTGGGAATAGACTCAAATAACGTATCCGCCGGGAAATCCGCCAGCAGCTTCTGAAAATGCCCGAAGGCACATGCGCTGGCATAAAACTGATCCTCATTTTCACAAGTCTGCAGCGTCACTGTCTTGGGAATAAAGGTATAAACGCGCCAACAGGCCGCTCCCTCCCGATACAGTGTTCCGCCGTCCTTATTCAATACCACGCTTAAGGTTCCCCTCTGAGGATCCCCGCCTTCTGCCGCGATTTTCCCCTTTATAAAATCGGTTACCTTCATGATATTGTTCATCAAAGCTTCCGCGTCCTTAAAGACTGAAGTGTTGATGCTCTGTAATATATAATTTTCTCCGGCATCGGTTTTCAGTAAAAATGTATCGTTAATATGACCTCCGCCATAGCTCTCGGCACTGACAGCCTTTCCGTTCAAATCAAAATGATCTGCGATCTCTAAAACCTGACTCATTTTCATACCCCCTGCCTTTTTAAAGCGTACACAACGTTATAAGTCTACCAATAATTTCCGTGGAAGTCAAGTAGAATTTCGCATTCCAGCCCGTATTACGGCCTGTTCCGACTGTTTCCGACTATTTTAAGGCCGGTCTCCGACTTTCACAGCCTGTCTAAAGGACACCATCTCCGGCGCCGTCCTGCCGTCACCTGTACACCCCCCAGGAGCAAGACAGAGACCGCCAGGATCCCTGCTCTTCTCCATAGCCTGTCCCTCGTTTTCCTTTCTATTCCGCCATATATGTACCTTTTGTACTTGATCTTCCATTGCACTTGTATTTCCCTCTATTCTGGAGCTGCTTTCTTATTACGTTTTTGTCACACACATTTTCTCATATGCCCCTCACGCATTCCGTTCCGAGCGTATTCCAATGCTCCCGCCTTCCTCATGCCCATGCTCTTCGTGCTGCTTTGGCTCCGGCCCGCAGTCAGTGGTCCGGATAGTCGTCATAAGGACCATAAATATCATGTACTTCCCTGGTAGATGCTTCCAGGGCCATTTCATAATAATTTCCCACTTCTGTTTTTATGATATAGCTTCCCACATTGCTGCGCTCAATGGCTGCCATGGTCTCCCCCTCTGCCACAGCGGATCTGGCAAAATACCACAAAACCACTTCCTCATCCGTCATCTGCTTCAAATTCTCAGGGACTCTCCATTGAACCACCGGCGAATACCATACCACGCGTTCCGTCGACAGACTCATGTTAGGGATGCAGGATCGAAACCCCGCCTGCTCCCCGTAGCATCTATCATAAAAAGTTCTGGAAGCTTTTATATCTTCCGGCGTATTAGCGAAACATATATCTCCGAAATCCGTCATGGTAAAACATACGGTATCCAGCTTCGTACCGCTCCATTCGTAAAGTTCCGTAAGCGCCTCTTTTGCCCAATAGACAAAACGCTGTGCAAGCGCGCCTCCGTAGCGGGTGCCGTAATCCCATTCGTCCACTGCCGGCAGTCCATATGGAACTTCACAATAAGTCAGATCCAATGTGGGAAACAGAGCATCCGGCGCCTGATTCTTTTCCGTATAGCGCACCATATGCAACATCCGGTTCTCGTCAAATCTATAGTATTTTACGGATTGCAGCTCCTCTCCGTCACTGGTTTCGCTCAAAAGCATCCGTGCCTCTTCATCCACCGAAAGATTCGGAATCCTGTATGCGGGTTCAAACTGCCCCTCCGAAGGATTCCAGAGGAAACAATAATAAGGTACATTACCGGTCTCGCTCCTGCCCTGCAGACCGAAATCCTGATAACCGTCAAAATTCAAATCCGCCACCAGAATCCCGCCTGTAAAAAGCTCTGCCACAGTCTTTCCGTTTTCTTTCCCCTGAAACTTCTCTGCAGCATATTCCGGTAAACTCTCTGCCGTACATAAAGCCTTCGCAAATAAAGCCTCTTCAGCCGAAGAACAGGCCCACATATCCCCTCCGTCACTTTTGATTTCCGCCAGCGGTCTGGTGTATAAAACCTTCACATCCTCCAGACGGACGGTCTGTATTGTCTCCTCTTTCCGGCCCCGGATCCTGTTCAAATCCATCTGTCCGATCCGATAACTGCCGTCTTCTCCTACAATTTCCCCGCCGATCTTCAAAATATAATCTTCCCCGTCATTCAAGTCAACGGAGACAATGGATGTATTCTGAACGCCATGCTCTCCGGTTCCGGTCTCCGGCCGGTCACCTGAACCGTCCGCCCCTTTCATATTCTGCGTTTCATCCATATCTTCAACTTCAGGAATCTCTTCCGAAATCTCCTGATTCCTTACACTGTCTGTAAAAGTAGCCGCCGATACCACCAGGACCATCGCCGCAGTCAAGATTACTGCGCTCACCGGCCTGCGGGGATGCCCCACAATCATCAGGAGCCTTTCCTTTAGATGTCTTTTCCCGCCGGATACAGCCGTTGACAACTGCAGCCCTCCCGGCAGCCCGTCTCCCTGTACGCTGAAATCCAACAGGATCCTTCCATAATCAATCTGTTCTTCCCTGTCCAGCAGCTTCAGCGCTTTCTCATCACAGGCCAGCTCGCAGTCCTGCCTGGAAAGCTCCGCCGCCAGCCATACCAGCGGATTATACCAATGGACACATACACAGATCACCCTGACCACTGCCCACAGATGATCCAAATGCAGGTAATGCGTATTTTCATGGCACAATACATATTTCAGCTTCCTCTCATCGCCTTTCACCTCCGGGGGCAGATAAACTGCCGGACGGAACAGACCAAACATACAGGGCGTGGCGGTCACAGCAGATAAATACACCGGAAGCACACTCTCCGTATTTGTTCTGTATTTGATACGCGATTTATACACCTTTCTGCGATAATTGCCGTTGATTACTGCCACCGCAGAAGCAACCGCAATGCATCCTGCTGACCACACAAATATAAATGCGGCTTTCCAATTTCCATACCCTGCCCCATTGCTTTCCGATTCCGCCGCCGGATTATCCTCTCCAGCCTTACTTTTTCCTGTCGGAATTTTCAGTTGTCCCTCATAACGCTTTCCTTCCGCTTTGCTTTCCTCCTTCGAAATTCCGTAAAACGCGCCTCCCCCGTCTTCCATATCGGATATGGTTCCCGGACCGGATCCTTCCTTCTCTCCTTCCCAAAATGCCTCTTCCGCATCGGATTTTGTTCCAAGGCCGGATCCTTCCTTCTCCCCTTCCCCCTCTATAAACCGGTCATGATCTTCCGTTTCTGCCATAGCCATGTCCCATTTCAGGAAATTCAATATGCTGAGACTGCTCTGGGAAATTGAAAACGGACACAGCAGGCGAACCGCCACCACCAGCCACAGTGCATACCTTACCCGCAAAGCAATCTTATCTCTGAAAAGACAACGTATAAAAATAATCAGCAAGATCAAAATACTCGAAGCCAAAATCCATTCACTCATTCCGTTCTTCCTCTGCTCTGTCCAAAATGTCGCGCAGCTGCGCCAGTTCCTCTGGGCTCAGTCTCTGCCTTTCCACAAAACCGCTGACCAGCATACTGACACTTCCCTGATACACCCTTTTCAGAAAGCTCTCCGTTTCCTTCTTCACGGCCACCTCCCGCTCGATCAGGGGAATGTAAGCCTTCATCCGCCCATTGTCCCTGCATGCAATCAGCCCCTTGTCCGTCATTCTCTTCAGCATGGTCAGCGTGGTGCTTCTGCTCCAGCCCGTCCGCTTTGCCATATCCGCCGTAATCTGACTCCCGATCTTCGGGGAGGATTCCCAGAGGCTCTCCATAATGTTCCATTCCGCTTCACTTAACGTTTTCATTTTACTCTCCCGGACTCGTGTGGTCTTGTCTACTTTGTAAACATATCTTATCACATTCTGTTTAATTTGTAAACACCATAGCATTTCTGTGCACAAAAATGCGTACAAAAAACCGGCCCCTTCCAAGAGCCGGTTTTTCATACGATTATTTATCTTTCTTTTTCGGAGCAAATTTAATACGAAGCAAATACCAAAGGCTGCCGGCCAGGCAGATGGAAGAGTATGCGCCGCAGACGATACCTACCATCAAAGGCAGAGCAAAATCCCGAATACTGGTAACACCCAGGATATACAGCACCGCCACCATGATAAAGGTGGTCAAAGAAGTAAAAATACTCCTGGACATGGTCTGCGTAATGCTCTTGTTCACGATCGCCTTCAGGTCATCCTTGTGGGTCATGCCTGCCATATTCTCACGGATACGGTCAAAGATTACGATGGTGGCATTGATGGAATATCCTACAATCGTCAGCATACAGGCGACAAAGGTATTGCTCACGGAAACCCTGGCCGCAGCGTAGAAGGCCAGCACCACCAATACATCATGAATCAGAGCAATGATACTGCTGATACCGAAACGAATATCGCTGAACCGAATCCTGATGTAAATCAGCATACAGACGATGGCAACCACAACCGCGATGATCGTATCCGATTTCATTTCATCGCTGATAGTGGAGCTGATGGTTTCGGAGGTAATCATCTTCTCATCCACCCCGAAGGTATCTACAAACATCTGGTTCAAAGCTGTTCTCTGGTCTATGCTGAGCGAATTTGTCTTGAAAATTACCTCATTGGAATCCTGAACGGTCTGAACCTGAACTGCGCTTCCTGTGACCTCTTCTATATGAGGAACCACTTCCTCAGTGGCTTTTTCCAGTGTCATAGCCTCCTGAAAGGTAACCGTAGTGGCTGTACCGCCCTTAAATTCCAGGCTGTAGTTCAGCGCATCCCCGGAGGAAACCTTATTTACCCCCATTACAATAAATCCGGCAGCAATCACGGCAAGAGAAGCACCGAAGAAGATCCCTTTCTTCGAGAGGATATTCAATACTTTATGTTCCTTCCCTATTCCGTAAAACTTCTCGCTCTTAAGTCCCAGGGCATAAAATGCATAAATCAGATATCTGGTCACCACCAGAGCCGTAAACATGGAAAGAACGATACCCAAAGCCAGTGTCTGGGCAAAGCCTTTTACCGTACCCGGTCCTAAGAGAAGCAGCACCCCCGCCGCGATCAATGTGGTGATATTGCCGTCAATAATAGCGGACAACGCTTTATCAAATCCGATCTTAACAGCGTTTCTCACAGTCTTGCCCGTAGCCAGTTCCTCGCGGATACGCGCAAAAATAATCACATTTGCGTCTACAGCCATACCGATAGACAAAATAATACCTGCCACACCCGACAAGGTCAAAGTCATATCAAATCCGTTCAGCAGCAAAATAACCGTTGCTACATAGAACAGCAGTCCAATGGCGGAAGCCACACCGGGGATCAGATAGACGCCAATCATAAACAAAATCACGATCACCAGACCGATAGCGCCTGCCTTTAAGCTGGTGTCAATGGCTTCCACACCCAGCTGCGCTCCCACAACCTTGGAATGCAATTCCTCCAGCTCCAGCTTCAGGCCGCCGATTCGAATGGTGGAGGCCAGGCTTTCCGCCCGCTCATAGGATTCCATAGGAGAAATCTGAGCGCTGCCGTCCGTGATTACTGCATTTACACCGGGCGCGCTGATAATATTTCCGTCATAGTAAATGGCGAGACTCTCTCCTTTGTCAAATGCATTCTGGGTAGCCTGGGTAAACTTCGCCTTTCCCTCTTCCGTCATGGTCAGGCTTACCACAAACTCGGATCCCATCTGTGTCTGCACACTGCCGGCAGAGGCACTGCTCACATCCGTGCCCTGCACCAGGATAGAGCCGTTCTCCAACAATTCATCGATGGATTTGGTCAACACATAGCCGATGCCGTATGTGCCGTCCGCATTCTGCACTGTCTGCTGGCTGTAATTCAGATTTCCTTCCGGGTCCGTCTGAGAGATAAAATACAGGGTGCCGGGTCTGCCCAGCTCCTGCAGAATCGCATTGGCATCGCTGACACCCGGGATCTCAATATTGATTCTGTCCGAACCCTCCTGGTACACAATCGCCTCGGTGCTATACCCCTCCACACGCTTCTGCAGCTTTGCAATGGTATCGTTCATGTCGGTGGCAGAAGGCTCCTCATCGCCTACTACCTGATACGTAATGCTGACACCGCCTGCCAGGTCCAGTCCCAGATTGATATCTGAGATGCTGCCGCCGCCTTCCGGATTCGCACCGAAGATGTCAATGTATGTGACGCCTGCCAGTATGAGCAGTATACAAAGCAGCACTACGATTGCTCTGTTCTTTTTCATGATCATTCGTTCCTTTCTTATTTTTAGTTCCGCAAATGCCCATATCAGTACCAGTAACGGCACAGAATTTCCGGACAAAGCAACGTCCGTAAATCCTGTGGGCACTGATATGCGCATTTGCTGTTTTTTAGTTCCGCAAATGCCCATATCAGTACCAGTAACGGCACAGAATTTCCGGACAAAGCAACGTCCGTAAATCCTGTGGGCACTGATATGCGCATTTGCTGTTTTTATAATTCCGCCTCAGCCGCCTTCAGCATGATTGCGCATTCCACACGTTTCCGCTCCAGTTCACAGCCCACATCGTAAGCTTCGTTGATATCGCCGTGGAAATTGTAGGCATTGGCGGCGCAACCGCCGCTGCAGTAAAACCTGGCAAAACATTTCCGGCATTTCTCCTTGGCATAGACATTGCAGCATTTGAATTCATCGCGTATATCATTCCGGAGAATCCCCTCCTCCACATTGCCCATCAGAAATTTCTCATTTCCCACAAACTGATGGCAGGGATACAAATCCCCCCAGGGAGTCACCGCCAGATATTCCGTTCCGGAACCGCAGCCGGAGAGGCGCTTTGCCACGCAGGGTCCGCCCTCCAGGTCTATCATAAAGTGGAAGAAATTGAATCCCTTCCCTTCTTTCCTGCGTCTGAGCATCTCCGATGCCAGGGCGTCATATTCATCCTTCAAAACGGGAAGATCCGCTTCCCGAATGGCGTAATCCGCCTCCGGACCGGCCACCACCGGTTCCACGGAAATCTGTTCAAATCCCAGATCTGCCAAATGCAGCACATCTTTGGAAAAGTCCAGATTATTCCGGGTAAAAGTCCCCCGCACATAATACCGGCTCTGCCCCCTGCTCTCGGCCACCTTCTGAAACTTGGGCACAATCAGGTCATAGCTTCCCTGCCCTCCACGGAAAGGTCTCATCTTATCATGAATTTCTTTCCGCCCGTCAATGCTTAAAACGATATTCGCCATCTCCCGATTGGCAAATTCCAAAATTTCATCATTGAGAAGTACGCCGTTGGTGGTCAGGGTAAAGCGAAATCTTTTGTTATGCGGCCCTTCCAGACTTCTGCCGTACTCTACCAGGCTCTTGACCACATCCCAGTTCATCAGCGGCTCTCCGCCGAAAAAATCCACCTCCAGATTGATTCGGTTTCCCGAATTGGCCACCAGGAAATCCAGCGCCTTTTTCCCCACATCCAGACTCATCAAAGCCCGTCTGCCGTGGTACTCTCCCTCTTCCGCGAAGCAATACCTGCAGGCCAGGTTACAGTCATGAGCGATATGGAGGCACAGCGCCTTTACCACCGTCTGCCGCTTTTTGAAATCATAGACATAATGCTCATACACATCAGGTGCAAACAGCTGTCCTGCCGCTTCCAGCTCCAATACCTCTTCCACGGCTTCTCTCAGTATCTCTGCCGGGTACTTAAGCTCCTCTCTGCCGGCCAAATCCTCCATGAGGGCTTCTGCACTCTTCACACCGCCGGCCGTCAGCTCCTCAACCAGCGGAACAATATCATATACCACATCATCCACTACATGAACGGAACCGCTGTTTACATCCAGGATTATGTTGTACCCATTGCTTTTATATTGATGTATCACTTAAATGTTCCTTTCTAAACCTCTTGTCCGAAATCGTTTTCTGTCTCCGGGCAGAAATGTCAAACCATTGGGCCCCGAACAGTCTCTATGCACAAAAGTTCAAGCAGCGAAAGGATCCGCTGCTTGTCCTGGTCCTGAACTTTTCCAATGGAATACTTTTCTCCATTTAGAATACTTTTGCCCGTCAGGAATCTTTCTCCATTCTGACTACTTCGTCTTCTCGCAGCTCTGATTTCCAACTGTGCAGGAAGTCTTGCAGGCAGACTGGCATGACGTCTGACACTCGCCGCAACCACCCTTCTTCATAGATTCCTTCAGATCTCTGGTTGTCAAAGTCTTAATGTGCTTCATGCTTAAAAGCCTCCTCGTTTTCACTAAATTCTCTCAGACAGCAGAACGCGCTATAGGAAGGCATTCTGCTGCAGGAATAAGAAACTTTATGTAGTATAACATAAATTTTCTATTTGTAAAAGGTTTTTTTGAAAATGCCTCTAAATTCATGTAAATTTCTCAGCTCAGCATTCCGCCCAGCATTCCGCCTCCCGCACAAATCACCAATGTGGTAAAAAAGGAGCTCCCCAGCTGGATATTTCCTTTGCCCACACACAGCGAAACCACAGCCAGCACCAGAAAGTAAACCGTTCCCATCAAAAGTCCCCAGAGAAATTTTCTGCTTCCCATCTTCTTGCCTGTAACAAATCCTCCGAAAAAAGTACCGGCCACATAGATCACAATGATGGCTATGGAGATTGTCTTTTCATCCAGCCCCAGCTTATACAGTAAAAAAGCCAGCACTGCCAGCAAAGTGGCTGTCAATATGTAAGAAAAAAGCAGACTTTTCACCAGAAAAGCCAACGGGATTCCTTCCCTCCTCTGATTTTGTTCCATCATTCCCCCTGTTCCGACTCTGCCCGCCGATCCCGCCCTCTATACAATCTGACCGGACCGCAGCCTGTAAGTCTATAAACTTTTTATAAAATAATATGCAGTATGAAGCAAGAACTTGACAACTACTTTCCAATTGGGTATAGTTATTTGTAATTACAATCAAGTAAAATAAATAAAAAAGGAGTGAAATTTACTTGGAAGTTCCAGAAGGTATACAATTTATAGCTCTCATTATTCTCTTTATTCTGTCAGGCTTTTTCTCTTCGGCAGAGACGGCCTTCAGTACAGTCAACCGCGTAAGGCTACGGACCCTGGAAGAAGAGGGGAACAAACGGGCCGCCAGAGTGAACAAAATATTGGTCAGTTACAGCAAGATGCTCAGCACGGTCCTGATCGGCAATAACATCGTGAATCTGTCCACTTCCGCCCTGACCACTACAATCGCCCTGCAGTTCGGAATCCCTGTTGCCGTTGCTACCGGCGTTTTGACCATCATCATCCTGCTCTGCGGAGAAATCGTCCCCAAGACCTGGGCCATGCTTACTTCGGAGAAACTGACTCTCGCCTACAGCGGCATCATTTACGGGCTGATGCAGATCATGACTCCTGTCATCTTTGTAGTAGACAAAATGTCCAACGGGATTTTGCGTCTGCTGCACATCGATCCCAGCAAAAAAATTACCACAATGACAGAAGCGGAACTGCGCACTTATGTGGAAGTCAGCCATGCAGACGGCGTCATCGAGTCTGAAGAAAGGGAAATGATCTATAATGTGTTTGATTTCTCGGATGCGCTAGCCAAAGATATCATGATTCCCAAGATCAATATGATCGCAGTGGATGTGAATGCTACTTTTGATGATGTTCTGGCCACTTTCCGTGAATCCATGTACACCCGATTCCCTGTATATGAGAACGATACGGACAATATCATTGGCCTGATCAATATCAAAGACTTTATCCTGACCGAGGACAAAGCCAACTTCAATGTGAAGTCCATTCTGCGGGATGCACATTTTACATATGAATTCAAGAAAGTGTCCGATCTGCTCTATGAACTGCGTGAAAAAGCAACCAGCGTGACTTTTGTCCTCAACGAATACGGCGCTACGGTAGGTATGATCACCCTGGAAGATCTGTTGGAAGAGATCGTCGGTGAAATCCGGGACGAATACGATGCCGATGAGGAAGAATATATTCAGAAAATGGACGATAATGTCTACCTTGTAGAAGGCAGCATGAAGCTGGACGATATCAATGACGAGCTGGGAACCACGCTGGGGAGCGAGGACTATGATTCCATCGGCGGCATCATCATCGAAAGTCTGGACCGTCTGCCGGAAGACAATGAAGAAGTCGTCCTGGAAAACGGTACCCGCCTGAAAGTACAGGGTATCGAGCAGAACCGTATTATGAAAGTACTGATGACCCTTCCTGAGGAAGAGACTCCTAAAGAGGATAATCCTGAAGAAGATTCTGACTCCGCCGGCAGCGGCGACGCAGAAACAGAGAATTGATCAACCTGCGGGAATAACCTGTGAAAACTCACAAGTTATTCCCCGCCTCTTTTCCATACTCATCCAAACCTTCCTGTGATATAGCTCTCTGTCTTTTTATCTTTTGGTCTGCAGAATAAAGCGTCCGTCGCCCCCCATTCTACCAGCTCTCCTGCAAGAAAAAAAGCTGTTTCATCCGAGATTCTGGCTGCCTGCTGCATGTTATGGGTGACGATGACGACGGTTAATTTTTTTTTCAGGCTTTTCAGCAGCTCCTCGATCTTTAAGGTAGATACCGGATCCAGGGCGGAAGTAGGTTCGTCCATCAGCAATACTTCCGGTCCGGCCGCCAGCGCCCTGGCAATGCATATCCGCTGCTGTTGTCCGCCGGAAAGACCCAGTGCAGGTTTTTTCAGAATGTCTTTTACCTCCTCAAATACAGCAGCCCCCCGCAGAGCTTCCTCCACCCTGTTTTCCAGTTGCCTCCTGTCCTTCAAGCCCTGCAGTCTCGGACCATAGGCGATATTGTCAAAAATACTGACGGGAAACGGATTCGGCTGCTGAAAAACCATTCCCACCCTCCTCCTCAAAATCGTCGGATCTACCTTCTGCGCATAAATGTCTTCCTCCCCCAGCAGGATTCTGCCCTCCGTACGCACATTTTCGATCAGATCATTCATACGGTTTAAGCATCTCAAAAAAGTGGACTTTCCGCATCCGCTGGGCCCTATGAGTGCCATAATGCCCTTCGTCCTGATTTCCAGACTGATATTTTTCAGAGCATGCTGTTTTCCATAATATAAATTCCAATTTTCCGCCGTTATTTTAGTGTTTTTCATGGCTGTCCTCACCGCATATCAGCTTTATCGCAAACTGTACCAGAAAGGCCATAATCATCAAAACGCACCCAATGGCAAATGCCGTCTGATACTCTCCGTTCTGCATCTGTAAATACAGCTCTACGGTAAGCGTCCCTCCCGATTCCATAATCTTGTTCCGCAGCTTTTCCAGCATTTCGGCGATGCCGACTCCCAGTCCGGGCAGCAGCCTGGCACTACCCGCCGTAAACAGCAATGCCGCTGACTCCCCCATAATCCGTCCTACGGAGAGGATGACACCTGTCAGAATTCCCTTTCCGGCACAGGGAAGCAGGATCGTCCGAATCAAATACCATTTTGCGGCTCCCAGGCCCACAGCGCCCTGCCGATAGCTCTGTGGCACTGCCTCCAATGCCGCCTGGGTATTTTTGACAATCAAGGGCAGCACCATCATAGACAGGGTCAGAGCCCCGTTAAGCAGGGAATATCCCAGCCCCATCACATTTCCGAAAAATACCATCCCGAACAGGCCGAATATAACAGAAGGAATCCCTGCAAGAATTTCCAATGCAAAGGATATAAAACAGGTAAACATATTCCGGCGCGCATACTCGTTTAAATAAACGGCAGTTCCCACCCCCACGGGAAGCGCTATAAGCAATGTCAGGACGACAATGTAGACTGTGTTTATCAGATTACCCCCAATTCCTACGGTTCCCTTCCAGGTACTGGTGACCGTATAGAAAAAACGGAGACTCAGAACACGGAATCCTCTGAAAAAAATATATCCGGCCATCCCCAGCAGCAAAAAGACGCAGCAATACGCTGCCCCATGGATTACTGCCATCCAAAAAATCTCTCCCATTTTCCCTCTGCTTCCGCCAAGCGAACCATTCTCCATTTCTGTACTAAGTCCTTCCCTTCAAAATCAGCTTTGCAGCCAGATTCACCAGAAGTAAAAACCCAAATAGGACAAGCGCTATCGTAAAGAGCATCTGCCGGTGTAATCCCTGGGAATATCCCATTTCGCTGACAATGGCCGTGGCCAGAAAGCGGACGGAGGAAAAGGGAAACGGCGCGTTTACACTGCCTCCCGACACCAATGTAATCGCCATGGCCTCTCCCACCGCTCTTCCCACCCCCAATACCACAGCCATGATAATCCCCGGTCTGGCTGCAGGCAAAACAGAGCAGAAAATGGTCTGCACCTTTGTTGCCCCAAGCGCTGCAGATGCGGCTCTGATCTCCATGCCTACGGACCGGATGGCGGTTTCACTGATATGGATAACGGTGGGCAGCATCATCACGGCCAGCACCGTCGCAGCGGAGAGCAAATTGGCTCCTCCCGTAAAGCGATGGGTATCAGAATGGGCAAAAATCTTCCTTTCCAGCCGATACATCGCCGGATTCAGCAAATAGACGCCGAGCAATCCGTAAATCACGGAAGGAATTCCTGCCAGCACCTCCACGGCATCTCTCACGATTCTGCTCTTTCCCGCATCGCTGATCTCCGACAGATAGACGGCCGTGAGAATTCCCATCGGCACACCGATGACCGCAGCCAGAATAGTTCCCGCTGCAGATGTCAATATAATATACAATATCCCAAACTCCGGCTCCTCCCCCGTAGGCCTCCATACGGTACCAAGAAAAATATTCCGAAAACCCACCTTTCCGAGAGCCGGCAACCCCTTCGCAAACGTATAAAATCCGATGGCAAAAACAGCAAATACACTGACCGCGGCACAGAGGGCAAAAAAAATGCCCGCCGCCCTCTCCTGGATGATTTCTTTTTTCTCCGTTTTCATTTCCCTTTTCCCTTCACACTCCCTTCTCCATACTTCCGACATTATTTCCGTATAAATTCCTGCCTGACCGCCATGGATTAGCGGATAACAAGCACATCCGCCATTTCAGCCGCCAGCCTTCCCTCTTCGCCGTACACATACGAAAACCAGAGCTGCACTAGGGAATTCTGGCCGGAGACTTCCCCCTTTGTAACCATTATAAAGGGCCGATACAGAGGATAGCTGCCTGAGACTATATTTTCCGCGGAGGGCTTCACTCCGTCCAGCGAAAGTGCCGCAATCTTTGGCTGTGTCCTGTCCAGGGTATCGAAAGACACATAGCCGATTGCTCCCGGCGTAGATGATACTCTGGCCGCAACGGCGCCTGTGCTGTCCAGTTCATTGACATATGTACAGATATCCACGGACTCCAGGAATTCCTCAAAAGCCTGTCTCGTTCCTGACCCCGCCTCCCGCCCGATTACCACGATGGGAATATTCTCGCCGCCTGCCTGCGCCCAATTGCGGATCTTTCCCCGATAGATATCGGCAAGCTCCTGCCTGGTCAGTTCCCGCACCGGATTTGCAACATCCACGCACACGGCGATTCCGTCCAGCCCTACGATATTTTCCGCCAATCCCCGGTCCTTCTCTTCCTCAGCCAGGTATCTGGAGGAAATCCCGATCTCTGCGGAGACTTCCGTCACTGCCGCGATTCCGGCTCCGGATCCCGTATACTCTACGGTCACTGTCACATCGGGATATTTCTCCATAAACCCTTCCGCCAAAGCGCTGACATAATGCTCCATAGAGGAACTTCCGGCCAGCCGGATGCAGCCCGTCACATCCTTTTGCTCCTTCTCCGCATCGCTGTCCCTGTCTGCCGGCTTCATTCCGATTCCTACAAACAGTACCAACACCGCAGCCCCCAGCAAGATACCCGATATTTTTTCCCTCAAATCCTGACCTCTTCCTCCCCTTTCATGCAGTCCAGACGGTGGCCAGGATTCCGTCTGCAATCGCTGCCGCCACCTCATTAAAACGTGCGTCAAGAAGCTCATTATCCGCATCCGTATTGATAAATCCGGCCTCTATCAACACTGCAGGCATATTTGTCCGGTTCAATACCACAAGATTCTTCCGCTCATTGACTCCCTGGTTCTCAAATCCGACCTGTTCCAGCCTGGTGTTGATATTGTCTGCCAGTCTCGCCGCCTCCCCGTATCGATTGTATACAAGAGTCTCAATCCCTGTATATTGATTGGGATAAGGACTGGAATTCCGATGAATGGATACAAAATAATCTGCTCCCGCCGCATTTCCCTCCTCTGCCTTTTGTTCAGGAGACTCGTAGATATCTGATTCCCTTGTATAATACACCTCCACTCCGTTCTGCTCCAAAATTCGGCCCACTGCCAGAGCCAGTGCAATTGCATCATCCTTCTCCTGCCTGCCTTTGTATGTCGCTCCCGGATTTGCTCCGCCGTGTCCTGCATCGATTACTACCAAAGCCATAAGAAAGCCCTCCCGCATATCTCTCTTTATGATATGCGAAAGGGCTGTACTTTGTTCCGTTTTACACATAAACCACTTCAAGGCTTCCGAATACCATATCTCCGTCCACATGAAGCACATTGGCCCCATCCGGAGCATTTCTTCCTCTCTCCCCAGAAGAAGCAAACACATTTCCTGTCTTTATTTCCGCCTGCCACGTCCTGGGAACATAGAGAATCACACTCCCAAAAACACCATCTACACTGCACGAAGCCTTCCCCCGATATAAACAGGCATCCGTGAAATAGATCTCCATGCTTCCGAAAACATTATCCACGTGCACGCTCCTGACTACCCCCGTCAGATATTTCACAGACGAGCCGAAGACGTTTTCATAAGAAAAATCCTCTCCGTCCAGACCCTCTTCCCACAGGGCAGGAGTGTCTCCGCCTTCAATCCGCACTGCATGTCCTGTCAGCCGTCCCCTGCTAAGCCGCGGAAAAAGGATCTTCAGCCCTATCGTCCCCAGCAGTGCCGCTCCCAGGACAGGCCAGGGCGTGATCGCTTCCAGGTTCAGCAATTCGTCGTTCACGATAATCAAAAATGCCAGAGAAAATAAGATCGTCCCGATTTTCATCCGAAAAACACCCTTGATCAATATCGCAATCAGACAGATGCTGAACAGGATAGACCAGAATCCGATCCCCTCCAGATATCCGAACCTTCCCATCAATATTGCCGCTGCCGCCACCAAAAACATAACTCCCCAAAAAGCACTTTTTCTTCCTCTCATCTTCTCCTCCTATTCCGCGTCCGGCTCCTGACAATGATACCGTTGCCGCGCCTCTCACTCTGCGCATACCTGCGCCTCATATTCCCAGCTTTCTGGCTTTCAGGCGCTCTGTCACCACCTTGAAATACGCTCTGGACAACATCGCCTTTTTGGCACTTCCTGTAAATTCCACCACACTGGATGCCGTCAGATTTCTGGTGACGGAGTAGATCACATCCAGATTGGCAATGGATGATTTCGATATCCGCATAAAGCATCCGGGCAGCAGCTCTTCCAGCTCATAAAGCCTGTAGTCA
The DNA here is from genome assembly GCA_910584865.1 of uncultured Acetatifactor sp. Taxonomy (GTDB): domain Bacteria; phylum Bacillota; class Clostridia; order Lachnospirales; family Lachnospiraceae; genus Acetatifactor. Next base: position 14,108 of record CAJUCE010000022.1, on the reverse strand, counting down.
CAGTAAAAAATCTGATTCGCCGTATGGGCACGCAGTTCCCTTCCTTCCGTCTCAAAAAAGTAAATCTCCTTCAAGGGAACATAGAATTCCGTCTCGTTCCTCCGCAGGAGGAGATACCCTTTGCCGCCGGACTGCTCCGATATGTAATTTTGTAGACTAATAACGGAATCGTTCAGGCTGCCGCATCGGATAATGACTTCCTCCTCTGCCAGACCTTCCTCGATCTCAATCCTTACCTTCATCCCGACTCTCCTGCTGACGCCTTATATGTGTTTTGTCTTCATATATGGAGCTCATGAATTCAGTATACAGCAAATCCGGAATCTGTAAACAGTTTCTGTGTAAGAGGTTATTTTTCAACGATAAGAGGTAAGCTTCCTCACTCCAGAATACTGTAGCTCATCCATTCATAGCACAGCTTCGTCCCCTCCACGATCACCGGCGGCAATAGAGCCCTGGCTACCAGTTTCAGTTCATCCGATTCTATATCTGTGCGTTTCAGATTCGCGTAATCTCCGTCAATAGACACTACCACATACTCAAAACGGTTCATCGTCATACTTCTCCTTTCTTATATTCGGGCAGCGAAATGCAGATCTGCCCGTCAAAAAAGTCCCGGACAACGGATCTAAATCTGTTATCCGGGACATCATTTTTACGAATCTCTCTATTCCGTCAGTGGAAGCTAATTACATCATACCGCCCATTCCGCCTGCGCCTGCGGGCATAGCGGGGGTTTCCTCCTTGATGTTGGCCACAACGCTCTCGGTGGTCAGCAGGGTGCTTGCCACGCTGGTAGCGTTCTGCAGAGCACTTCTGGTCACCTTGGCAGGATCCAGGATACCTGCGCTCACCATGTCCACATACTCCTCTTTCAGCACATCGAAGCCGATGCCCGGTTCGGATTCACGGACCTTGTTGATGATAACGCTGCCCTCGAGCCCTGCGTTTGCTGCAATATGATACAGCGGAGACTCCAAAGCCTTCAGCACGATGCCTGCCCCTGTCTTCTCGTCGCCTTCCAGGGTTTCCGCCAGCTTGGTAACTTCCTTGGCAGCATGAATATAAGCGGAACCTCCGCCGCAGATGATGCCTTCCTCTACAGCTGCTCTGGTAGCGGCAAGAGCGTCTTCCATACGCATCTTCGCTTCCTTCATCTCTGTCTCGGTAGCAGCGCCTACGCGGATAACGGCAACGCCGCCTGCCAGCTTCGCCAGTCTCTCCTGAAGCTTCTCGCGGTCGAAATCAGATGTAGTCTCCTCGATCTGCTTCTTAATCTGGCCGATACGGGCCTGGATCTCGCTCTTGTCGCCTTCTCCGTCCACGATGACGGTGTTCTCCTTCTGCACTTTCACGGACTTTGCATGACCCAGCATATCCAGTGTGGTGTCCTTCAGCTCATACCCTAAGTCGGAGCTGATCACGGTACCGCCTGTCAGGATAGCGATATCCTGCAGCATCTCCTTCCTCCTGTCGCCGTAGCCGGGAGCCTTCACAGCCACTACGTTGAAGGTGCCGCGGAGCTTATTAACGATGAGGGTTGTAAGAGCCTCGCCCTCCACGTCCTCTGCGATGATCAGGAGCTTGGCTCCGGACTGTACAATTTGCTCCAGCAGGGGCAGAATCTCCTGAATATTGGAAATCTTCTTATCTGTGATCAGGATGCAGGGATTCTCCAGTGTAGCTTCCATCTTGTCCATATCGGTAGCCATATAAGCGGAGATATAACCCCTGTCAAACTGCATACCTTCCACCAGATCCAGCTCGGTCTGCATGGTCTTGGACTCCTCGATTGTGATAACGCCGTCGCCGCTGACCTTCTCCATGGCGTCCGCAACCATCTGTCCCACTGTGTCATCCCCTGCGGAGATTGCGGCAACCCTTGCAATATGCTCCTTGCCGTTTACCTTCTGGCTCATCTTGGAGATAGCGTCCACTGCGCACTCGGTAGCCTTCTTCATACCTTTTCTCAGGATGATGGGGTTAGCCCCTGCCGCCAGATTTTTGATGCCTGCGTTTACCATCGCCTGTGCCAGGACGGTAGCGGTAGTGGTGCCGTCGCCTGCTACGTCATTGGTCTTGGTAGCCACCTCCTTCACCAGCTGTGCACCCATGTTCTCAAATGCGTCTGCCAGCTCGATCTCCTTTGCGATGGTCACGCCGTCGTTGGTAATCAGGGGAGCGCCGAAGGACTTATCCAATACCACATTCCTTCCCTTGGGCCCCAAGGTCACTCTCACAGTGTCGCTTAACTGGTTAACGCCGGATTCTAATGCTGCACGGGCCTCTGCACCGTATTTAATCTCTTTTGCCATGACTTTTCATGCCTCCGTTTTCATTCTCTGAATTTCTTTTTTCATTATATAGATGATTTTTCCTTGCCACTCAGTTCTCGATTACAGCCAGGATATCGTTCTGCTTTACAACGATGAGCTCTTCGTCGTCAAGCTTTACTTCCGTACCTGAATACTTGGAGTAGATTACCTTGTCTCCAACCTTTACTTCCATCTTGACTTCCTTGCCGTCTACCATGCCGCCGGGGCCTACAGCCATAACCTCTGCCTGCTGAGGCTTCTCCTTGCTCTGTCCGGGAAGGACAATGCCGGATTTCGTGGTCTCTTCAGCCACCAACTGTTTTAATACTACTCTGTCACCCAAAGGTACTAACTTCATGATAATTGCCTCCTGTCATTTACATTATTTGGTATCTGTTAGCACTCTTTTGATACGAGTGCTAATTACTAACACATATAATAGTTTTATATGGAAGTCTTTGCAAACATATTCACGGAAAACCAAAACTCTATATCTCTTATTTTCTCTTGTTTTCTTTTATTTACTCTCTTTTTCTCACTTTGTCCCGCATGGAGTAATTTAATATTTATTTTAGAAATAGATCATTTTTTTCCAATTTTCAACCGATATATTCATTAGAAATACAATTGACACTGTTGAAATATACATCCAGGGAGGGATTAACGCAGCAAACGGAATTTACAGCGATTTCAAAGTGTATCCGATTCAAATGGTTGCCAGATCGTCAAAGCTCAAACGGGACAATAAAGATTCCGGACGACAGGAATCCAAAAATGCAAAACCCGTTTCCTTTGAAGAAACACTGGAAAAGGCGCAGCCGCAGAATTGTCCGGAGGAATGCTATACCGTCACCTATGACCGGCAGAGCCATCTCCGAACCTACTACTACTGCCAGTCCAGAGAGTATACCTTTTGAACGGGGAAAACCGCCGGTTTATGTCGGCGGTTTTTCTCTGTCGCAGTGTAATCACTTCTTTTAGCACTTGATCTCCAGATATCCCAGCAGCTTGGACATATCATATTCATCCAGCACACCCAGATTGGAATCATAGTACTTTCCGTCAAAGTGAACCAGATAATGGCAGTAGCGTCCAAGCTTCTCCATCATAATACAACATTTAGGAAGCACTGCATTGCGTCCTTCCGTATAATTAATGACGTCAGAATGGTCGATTCCGTAATAATTCAGAGCAGAAATCATCATTCCCATGGTAGCCTGCCACTCTCTGCAGTCCATGACGCTGATCACCTCTGCGATTGTAACCCCTGCCAGCATCGCCACGCAGGACTGCCCGCAGAGCCCGTCCTCCGGTTGGATAATTACCTCCATGCTGTCGATTTTACGGATGGGATTCTCAAAGTTATAAGGACTGTTCTGGTCCATACGGATCAGGGAACCGGTGATATGCAGCAAAATCTTGTGTGCAACACCCAGCTCCACATTCACTGCATCCCCGTCGGAGATATGGATTTCATAATTGCCCTTTTCCTTCGGAAGCAGCTCGCAATCTATCACCTTGTTGTCCAACACCACTTCGCCCTGAATAATATCGCGCTGTTTACAAACCTCCCATACATTAAAGGGAATCTGAATCATTACGCCGTTTTCCTTCTTTTCAACTACCGACTGAAAAAAATATCTCATCTCTTACCTCCGTCCCGGGACGCCCCGTTTTCGTGCCTCTTTTCATTTTTGTACCGCTTCCATGCGCGCCGGCGCATGTGGAATCAGAAGTTGACTCAATTCTCTTCTCCAGTCAACATTGTACCAAATTATACAACATTTGAAAACCGTTTTGTGATAAGTTAAAAAATAAACAATCAGGGATTCTTCCTGACCTGGGACGGCGAAATCCCGTATTTCTTTTTAAACAGCTTGCTGAAATGATAGGCATCATCATACCCCACCAGCGCTGCCACCTCCTGAATGCTTCCCTGGTATCCGTTCTCAAGCAGCCGCTTAGCCTTCTCCAGACGGATGTTGATCAGATGTCGGATAGGCGTATTGCCGGTCTCGCCCTTAAAAATCCTGGAAATATAAAAGGGGCTGAGATACATATTCTCCGCAATCTGGTCCAATGATATTTTCTCGCTGTAATGATCCTCGATATAATTGATCACCTGCTCTGCCACATACTTCTTTCCGGCTGACTCGAAAGCATAGCCTTTGGGCCTCTCCATGGGCTCGCACTGTTCCCGAATCACCAACAACAGCAGCTGAACCAGGTATGACTTCAGCATAAAGTACCGCCCCTGTCTGCGCACGGCATTTTCGGCCTCCATGGAAGCGCAGATCTTGAAAAGTCTCTGGCTCAGTTCCCCTGTCGTATGAAGAATATGCTTCCCCTCCGGAAGCGGCATGAAATTATCCGGACAGCCCGATATCCGGATATTGCTAAACCCCACAAAGAACTCCGTAGCCGGCGTTTCAGCTTCCGGACACAGCAGAGCCTGATGCTTTACCCCGGGATTGATGATGATCAGGTCTCCTTCTTTTACCGCATATATCTTGTCGTCAATCCGATATTTCCCTTCCCCTGACAGGATATATGCAACCTCCAGGAAATCATGACTGCGGTATTCCGGTTCTTCATTCCCCTTATGCCGGGTTCCCTTCCATATAAACAGGAAGGTCGGGTCCATCTCGTCAATGGAAATGTTCATTGTCTTTCGCTCTTCCATCTTTCCTCTCCTGTGCCCGTGTTTTTATTTATGCTATTTTACCCGTTTTCTCTGTAAAAGTAAAATGTTTTTTTATTTTTTTCGGGAGTTTTTGTCTCATTCTTCTCCGGACAATACCAGATCCAGAATATGCGCCAGCGGATCGCAGGCATTCATGGCCTCCTCCAGTGTATTATTCTGTGCCCCCAGCTCAATCAGCAGGCTCTTCGGGCGCAGATGCATATTATAGCGGTACCCTTTCAGATAGATCCGTCTCGTAAGGTTCGGGTAGTATTCCACCGCCTTTAACTGCATCTGAAAGGAAAATGCCAGATTTCCGTCCAGATTCTCATTATACAGATAGGCAATATTTCCCGTTTTCTTCGTCCGGGACAGCCCGTTGAAGAACATAAATCTTGCAGTGGGTCTGCCGTCCAGATCCATAACCAGCCGTGTAGTCTCCGGCATCTCGTCCCTATGTAGATCAATGACCACCTGAATGGAAGGATACTCCTTTAGAACCTGCTCAATATCCGCCAGCGCTACCGAATACGAATCATCCCTGGATTCCAGGTCATACTGTCCCATATGATGAAGCACCTCATATCCGTATCTCTCCCGAAGTATCTGTGTCAGATGTTCTCCCACCCCCATAATGGACGTGGAGGCATCGCCGGGTATAGAATCGGAGAAAGCCTCTTGAGAATGCGTATGATAAATCAGAATCTGGGGTCCTTCACTGTCGCCGGATATGCGCATGTCCTCCCCAAGCAGCTTATCCACATTCAGCTGATCACTTCCTGCAGTGGTATTGGCATCTATGGTATAAAACTGCCGTATCAATGTCTCATAATTTCTCAAAGGTTCCAGATCTACCTGATTCATTTTCCCATGAGGCACAAAATCCTGAAATTCCTGAAGCCTGAGCGCAGCCTCATTTTCTTCCCGCAGGAGAGCTTCCATGTCTTGTTCCACATCCTGCGCCTCCTCCCCGCCTTCTTCTGCAGCGGGCTTCTGCGTATTCTCTGTAAGAGTCCCCTGAGAATCCTCTGCAAGGTCCTCCTCCATATGCCAGGTGCCCTCTTCTGCTTCAGCCAGCAGAATCGTTTTCAGATTCTCCGTCGTTTCTTCAGGAGATTCCTTCGTATCCCCCGTCCCGTATCCGAAAAAGGGAAACAGCGCAGTAATCTGCTCCTGCCAGAAAAACCATCGCCCTCCTCCGCCCTCGGAAACAAAGGCCAGTCCCGGCATAAACTGCATATACAGCTGCCCCTGTGCCTCCCTGGCCAGACTGCTTCGCATCGCGTCCCCGATGGTATTCTTCCCTGCCGCATCCGGCAGGGAAGCCCCGCAGCTCTTCATAACGGCCTGCAGCCCCAAATAAAAAGCAACCGCCAGCAGCAGCTTTCCCCCGCTCCTTTTGCCGAAAGTAGGAAATGTTCTTCTTTTTTTAACAGCAACCCACTTCCCTTCATGAAATGTCCTATTCAATATATGCCCCTCGGTTGCATTCCATGAATGAGTATACGCATCGCCCCTCAAGTATTTGTGTCCATAAAAGCTTCTCCGATGGCCATGTTGATGCCCTCCGACACGGTGAAGCTGACCCGCTTTATGACGGCATCGATGTCCTTTCCCGTCATATACATATTGTTCAGCTCAGCAAAATTCAGCTTCTGTTTCTCCTTATACCGGATACAGGAAGGGTCATTCTCTTCCTCCAGCAGTTTATCCAGCGCATCTCCCACAATAGTCGCCGCATCCACAACAGTGGGAATACCAATGGCGATTACCGGAACCCCCAGGCTCTCCACAGTCAGCGCATTGCGGTGGTTTCCCACACCGGAACCGGGCTGAATGCCTGTATTGGTGATCTGGATAGTACGGTTCAGCCTCTTTGTGCTGCGGGCCGCCAGCGCATCTATGACAATCAGCACATCCGGGGCTGTCTCCGCCACCACCCCCTTGACAATCTCCGCCGTCTCCATACCGGTCTTCGCCATCACCCCCGGTTCCAGCGCGCTGACCTGGTTCATCCTGTCACAATTATAAGCCGCTTTTCCATATTCTCTGACAATGTGCCTGGTGATGAATAAATTGTCCACCACTTGCGGTCCCAGTGCATCCGCAGTCACTTCCCGGTTGCCCAAACCGACTACCAGAACCGACTGCTCCCTGTCCGCACCGGGAAGCAATTCCCGGATCTCCTTTGCCAGATGGCCTGAGATTTCCCGGTGATAGTCTTCGTCCGGCTCCACCATGGCCGGCGCCTCCATCGTCACATAAATCCCCATGGGCTTTCCCATCACTTTGGCTGCATTTTTCGTATCGATCATCACTTTCGTGACACGGATATCCTCTTCCTCGTGATAGTATTCTTCCACCCGGACACCCCGCAGCTCACTGTCCGCTTCGCTGATACTCTCCCTCGCTTCCAGCGCCAGGTCCGTTCTCATCTGAAAGTTCCCCTTGCTCTGCATGATCTCTCACTCTCCTTAGCAAACTCCGAAATTTCGTTTTATTTTCTTATTTTGTTCAATTTTTCCCTAAATATGTCTTGACAAAATTTCTATTATTTACTAAACTGTCTTTATGCGTTTATTTCAGTCCTCCGTGTCTGGCTGGGATAAATTCTGAAGAAACCATATTTTGAATACAATTGGAGGTGCACGACTTGGCTAATATTAAATCCGCGAAAAAGAGAATCTTGGTAAACCGCACAAAAGCCGACAGAAACAAGGCGATCAGATCCCGTGTGAAGACCGCTATTAAGAAGGTATATGCCGCTATTGCAGCGGGAGACAAGGCTGCTGCGAAGACAGAACTGGCTGCCGCTACCAAGGTCATCGAGATGGCCGGGAGCAAGGGCGTTTATCATAAGAATAACGTTGCCCACAAAGTTTCCCGTATCAGCAAAGCTGTAAATAAAATGGCGTAATTGATATATACATCAAAAAACACCCGCAACCGCCCCGCGGGTGTTTTTTATGCACAATTTTTCTTTCTCTAATGTCTGTGGCTGCCGCCTCCATGGCTGGCCCCGCTGCTGCTGTGGTGATGTCCGCCTCCGCCGCTGTGCCCGCCTCCGCCGTCGGAGGATGTGGTCTCAATCCGCCTGGCAGTCACGTTCTTACGCAGAAGCGCATCCGTTTTCTCATTTACTTCGGGCTTTCCTCCTGCCACATAAGCGTTCACCGCAACCGTGTTTTCCGCCTTCTTCTGTGCGGAACCGCCGGCAGCATAAATCAGCGCGATGATAATGGGTAAGATCGCCACCGTCCACCAGGAAAAAGGAAGCGCAGGCGTCCGATCCAGCAGACTCTCCACCTTCTTCACATAAGCCATATAAGCCCTGCCCGGATCGGTATCATAATATTGATCCACCGCATCAAGCACTCGGTCTATTTCGCGGACGCTGAACGCTCTCTCCACACTGCCGCTGGTAGAAAGATGCTCTCCGTTCTGTCCTTCATACCAGTTGTGCAGAAGCAAAACACCGTCCCCTTCAAAACCCTGATTATAGCCGTAATGATTCTCATCCCAGAAATCATCCGCAATATCCTGCATATTCTGCTCCCAGTCCTGAGAACGCAGCCCATATTCCTTCATGGCCGCCTCCCCCTCTACGGACTGGCTGAAGGTCACCAGGACGATATCGATCTTCAGCTTCTTTTCCGTCTTGTCTATGTAGCGCCGCAGAGCCTCTTCCTCTTCCTCAGTCAATACATCGGCATAATCATAGACCCTCTCCGCAGGCGCCTGGTTATTTGTTCTCGGTACTTCCTCCCGCCTGCTGTTTCGAATCCCCAGCACAATACAAATCAATGCCAAAATTCCTATTCCCATAAACCAGAAACGAAAATAGTGTAAATATTGTTTTCCGGCTTCTTTCCTGAAATCGTTTTCCATGTCTCTCCTATCCTGATATTACCTCTTCTGTCCTTTCACAGTAACCCCCATGCATAAAGCCTATAGAGCAGGCTTGGCCGCTCCACCGTGCATAAAAGTCTGGAAGTTTACTGTGGATGCACACAAACCCGCAAAAGAGCGGGTTTGGCGCACAGCTGTCTTGCCGAATAAGCAAGGGAGCTTATTCGGACTGCGCGTTCTCCGCAAGCAGGTTACAAGCCTTTCACAGAAATCCCAGCAAAACCTGCAGCAGCGCCAGTCCGGCTGTCAGACAGGCCCAAAGCGTTCCCGTATACAGCATAAATTTGCGGCCGGAAAAAGGAGCTGTCCCCACAATCTTCCCTGTCTGCCCATTTACATAGAAAGGATATTCCTTCTCCTTATAATGATATATGTATTTCCACACCGGAAGCAGGCCATAAGCAACCTTTCGGCTCTTCACCGTCACATCCTGACGCACCATTTTGATAGAATGATATCCCGCATAGCTCTCCCGCAAAAGCTTTTCCGCATCTGTCTGCATCAATGCCTTTGCCCGCATTTCCGCCGCATCCGCACTCATATTGTATTTCTCTCCGTAAAAGCCGGACATGAACTTCGGTTCGAATGCGGTCATCTGAGCATATTGAAAAGGCGCAATCAAATCCATCACGTCATCCGGCATCTGTTCGGATGCATCCGCCGGGATCTTTTCAAAATGGATATCCATGCTGCGGTTCACTTCATATACACTGGTCTCCGTATATTCCTTATCACCGCTTCGCCAAACCCTGATCTTGGTCCCTTCTCCCTGAAAACGGCAGTCCGTATCATAATCATAAAACCAGTAAGGCACATAATACCCCTGTATGCTGTTCAGCCTCGCCTCGGAAAGGAAATCAACCGGGGCAAAAAGGCATCTTTTAAATTTCTCCCGAAGGGATTCTTTACAGGTCTCCTTCCCGATCTGAAAGGGAATCATCATCTGCGGCTCATACTGTCCCTCCACCCTTTCATTGAAAATCAGATAACTGTCACAGTAAGGGCACCTGGTGGCAGAAGTATGCTCCTCCACCGGCACTTCCCCGCCGCAGTTGGGGCAGACTGTCAGCGCTCCCGTCTGCCCTTCCGCCCTTTCACCGCTCTCTTCGCTTTCGCAATAGGGGCAATACATCCCTCGTCTCTTTGGACTGTATATGACATTGCCTCCGCAATTCCTGCATCTGAAATACATTTTTATACCCCCATGCCCGCCCCTGGCGGGCACTAATTTCAAAATTTGGAAGTTTACTTCCAAACTTTTACCCTTTCTTCCTGATGTATCATCCTTACTCACAAAGTACTGTCACCCTGGACGGCGTGGTCTGAGCCGGAATACTCCTGGTAGAATTTTCATAGGTAACCACCAGATTATGATTGGCAGGATTCCCCTGAAAATATTGGTTATTTGTGGTCCGAAGATCCACACTTCCATCCAGATTCAGCTGCAGGGTCTGCTCCGTGTTCACCAGGCAGCTGTCAAAATATCCCACACATACCATCCGCCCGTTTTTCTCCTGCGCTGCGACCACCGCATTGTACTGGGGCGGATATATCAAGGGCATGGGCGCCTCGGCATCATACCAGAAGGTAGTAAGCATCCCCACCGAAAGTGTCTCGAAATCCACCACATACGTGGACGGCGTCAGCATAAACACGATGGTCCTTCCGTCCATATCCTCTATGGTGACAAACAGGATACAGCCATCCATCCTCCTGCCCCCTGCTCTTCCCGGCGTCATCTCCACAATCGTACCTGTCACGGATCCGAAACGTTTTCCCCTGGCAGGTATGTTTTTATCAATCATATAATCCATAGCAGCTCCTCTAAGGCATAAATATCTGTCTTGCTATCATATGCTTTGCCTCCCGAAATGTGCTATCCCGTGGCTTATGTCCGGCAGCTTTTTCCGCCTCCCGTGATAACACCGCCTCCAAGCACATACGCCCCGTCATAGAAGCATATCGACTGTCCCGGTGTCGCCGCCCTGACCGGCTGTTCAAACACAGCACGTACGCTGCCGTCGGAGAGCTTCTCAATCCTGCAATATTCTCCCTTATGGTTGTAGCGAATCTTCCCGAGCACCTGCATCGGTTCCTCCAAATCACGGATGGCCATATAATGAACATGCCCGCAGAATACTTCGTCCACATACAGATCCTCATTTCTCCCGATGACCACCTCATTGGTATCCGGCCGGATCTCCGTCACATATACACGCTCTCCCATGGGCAGTTCCAGCCCCCTGCGCTGACCGATGGTATAATGGATCACACCTTTATGACATCCCAGTCTCTTCCCGGCGGCATTTACAAAAAAGCCGGGCCCCGGCAGTGCTCCGCCTGCCTCTCTTTCGATAAAGCCTACATAATCGCCGTCCGGTAAAAAGCAGATCTCCTGACTGTCCGGTTTCCCTGCCACAGGCAATCCTGCCTCCGCGGCAAAGGAGCGAATCTCCTCCTTGGTATAGGCTCCCACTGGCATCAAAGTATGGGCCAGCTGTGCCTGCGTCAATCCGTAAAGGGCATAAGTCTGATCCTTCGCCGCCCCGCAGCTGCGAAGCGCATAGCGCCCGTTGGGCAGCCTGTCAATCCCCGCATAATGGCCGGTGGCGATATAATCCGCTCCCAGCTCCCGGCCTTTTTTCAGCAATGCCTCCCATTTCACATGACGGTTACATTCGATACAGGGATTGGGAGTACGTCCTTTCAGATATTCTTGTACGAAATAATCCATCACATGACATTTGAACTCCTTCCGGAAATCCGCCACATAATAAGGTATCCCCAGAATCTCTGCAACCCTTCCGGCATCCGCTGTGATGTCCTCGAGATGATTCTCTTCCCCGGAAACCTCCCCCTGTGCCCCGCCACATCCCCGTTCCTGTTTACCCTCATCCGCCTGCCAGGTCCGCATGGTGACGCCGATTACATCATATCCCTCCCTCTTCAAAAGCCAGGCCGCCACGGAAGAGTCTACTCCTCCTGACATCCCAACCACTACTTTTCCCTTCATTCTCTTGACTGCCTTTCTCTACTGATGCTTCCCGGCTGCCTCATCCCGCATAAAAGTCAGAGGCAGCATCCAAGCCGGCCCTGTCAGCCTGCAAATTTATTATATAGCATCTGTCCCGAAAAAACAACCGGAAAAGTCCTCTTATGAAAACAAGGCCTCCCCTCTGCGGCAGAAATGTCCCGGACTGACCTGTACCGCTGCCTCTTCCATACACAATTGCATTAAACAGGAAATGATTTGCCGCTCCTGGTATTTTTCCGGCAGTGCGTTTCTGATCTCTTCCAGATTCCTGGGTTCAACGTCCAGTGCGCCCCAGATCTCCGCCAATTCTCCGGACAGCCCCCGGGGTTGTTCGGGAACCATACCGCGCTCCCCTATGCCCTTTTTACGCTTTATCTTACATTCCTTTTTATTTTCCCGAAGGGACAATATCTCCTCGTAGAATATTTCCGGACTTAAAAAGATACCGGCTCCCTGTCTGATCAGCCGGTTGCAGCCGTCGCTGAGCCGGTCCGTCACCCTTCCCGGAACCACATATACTTCTCTCCCCTGTTCCAGCGCCATATCCACCGTAATCAGCGTGCCGCTTTTGACCCTGGCCTCCACTACCACAACCGCATCGGCCAATCCGCTGACGATCCGGTTCCTGGGCGGAAAGTTTCTGGGAAGCGCAGGGGTCTGATTGGGATAAATGGACAAAACGGCTCCGCCTTCCAGCAAACGTCCATATAGCCCTCTGTTTTGAGCCGGATAGCAGACATCCACGCCCGAACCCAGAACCCCCAGCGAAACACCGCCTGCATTCAGCGCGGCTTCCTGGCTGATACCGTCTATTCCCTTCGCCATACCGCTGACCACCGTAACGCCGTACCGCCCCAGCGCCGCTCCCAGTTCCCTGGCCACATATTTCCCGTATTCCGAACACTCCCTGGCTCCGATCACAGCCACCGAGGGCCCATCCCCGGCCGGCAGCCGTCCCCTGATAAAGAGGAAAAACGGGGCATCCGGAATCGTTTTCAATCTCTCCGGATAATCGTCGTCCAAAATGGTCACCACGTCGATTCCCTCTTCCCGCATCTGATAATATTTTGTCTCCGGAGGCCATTTTTCCGTATATTTCAGCAGACTCTCCACCTGTTTCGGGGATAGGACCTGCCCCCAGGTCTCCTTCTTGGCATGGTATACCCCCTCCGCTCCCCCGCAAAGCCCGGCCAGCTTATGCAGCTGTCCGTTTCCGATCCCCGGGAAATTGCACAGCCAGCCGGCATATATTTTTTCTCTTTCCTTCCATTCCTCCTGATTCATATTCTTCCCCTTTCCGATTCTCATCCGCCTATTGCCAGTATTCAAGCGACGGGCGATAACAGGCTGCCTCGGTCAAATGCTGTACCCGGATCTCTTCCGTTCCGTCCAGATCCGCAATCGTTCTTGCCACCCGCAAAATCCGGTGATAAGCCCTGGCACTGAGCTGCAGCGAGGCGTAAAGACGCTCCATGCAGCGCTGCTCCTCCGCCCCCAGCGCACAATAATCCCCGATATCGCATACCTCTATGTCTCCGTTGAATCGATACGGCGTATTCTGAAATCTGACTTTCTGCCGCTGCCTTGCCTGTTCCACACGCTGTCTGATCTCCCTGCTGCTCTCCCCCTTTCCCTTCGTCTTCAGATTAGAGTACTCAACCGGCTGCAATTCCACGCACAAATCCATCCTGTCCAAAATCGGGCCGGATACCCTGCCCATATACTTTCCGATCTGTGTCTGCGAACAGCGGCATCGGTTCCTGTCGGGATAATAGCCGCAGGGACAGGGATTCATGGCACAGACCAGCATAAAATCGCTGGGATAGCTGACATTGCCGTTTACCCGCGAGATGTTCACCTTCCGGTCCTCCAGAGGCTGGCGGAGGGCATCCAGGACCTGCCTCTGAAATTCCGGCAATTCATCCAGAAACAATACGCCCGCCTCGTTCGCACCTCGATACGAACAATAGAAACTAAAAGGGTGGGGTAACTTTTACATGGGGTTTTACCCCACCCCATGATTTTTACCCCACCCCCGCTGTTTTTTACCCCTTTTACCCCCTGCGGTAAATTTCTACCCCACCCCTTTACCCCTTTTACCCCTCTGCTTACTATAATGTACCCATAGATGTGGACATAAAATTTGACCCCAATCCCATTTCGTGGA
>CAJUCE010000021.1 GCA_910584865.1 uncultured Acetatifactor sp. | reverse complement strand
TTATTTTAGCAAAAACTGCACTTTTTGTCAGTGGTACAGATTATCTACCAGTTACAATTTATACACCTAAAGCATTAGATGATTTACAGAAGATAAAAACATATGTTTCCAAGCAATTTGGGAGAAATAAGGCAAAGGCTTGCGTCAAAGAAATTACATCAGCTATTCGGCAATTAGAAATATTTCCGGAAGAGGGCCCATGCGTAGAAGATTTGATAGAATATCCAACGAATTACCACTACCTGGTTATAAAGCCTAATTATGTTTTCTATAGGATAGAAAACGATATAGTAAGAGTTATTCGTATTCTAAATGAAAAACAGGATTTCTTGCAGATATTGTTTGGGATTAGCAGTATTTCAGAAGAAGGAGAAGAATATTGGCGAGAATCTGAGTGACGAATCTATTAAATTATTGAAAACGGCTGCGAACGAGGAAAAAAATGAATGTGGAACATTAGTCTGGGCATTGCATTCTTTCAACCATTTACACAAGTCAGCCTGCCGTCTGGAGGAACACCCCCAGGCTTCCTCCAGACAGTTGTCAAACGTTGCAGGCTTCTCCCTCAAATTTATCATTGTTTAAAAATAGGATTCACAGAATCATCCTTTCGTATGAATGCATCTACAAATCTGATAACTTCCTCCTGATCTTCCGCCGTCAGATAAGGATGCATGGGCAGCGCCAACACTCGCTGGCATAAATCCACAGCCACAGACAAATCCACCTTTACACAATCCATCCCCGCGAATGCCCCCTGCATGCTCATGGGTCTGGGATAATACACCATGGAGGGAATCCCCTTCTCCTTCAGATAGGCCTGTAGCCTGTCCCGTTCCTCTTTCCCCTTCAGCAGAATAGAATACTGGGCCCAGCTGGAGTAAAACCCTTCCCTGACAGCCGGAGTCTTCACCGTTTTGTGCAGGCCTTCCGTATAACGACGGGCAGCCAGATTCACATCCGCCAGCTCATACTCCTCAAAGGCCTTTAATTTTACCTGAAGAATTGCCGCCTGGAGCGTATCCAGCCTGGAGTTCATGCCAATCCGCACATTGTCGTATTTATCCGCGCCTTTCCCATGGATGCGGTAAGAACGAAGCAACGCCGCCCATTCATCATTGTCGGTAAAAATTGCACCGCCGTCCCCATAACAGCCCAGAGGCTTCGCCGGGAAAAAGGATGTGGTGGAAATATCCCCGAAGCTGCAGGCTTTTCTCTCTCCGATCCGCCCGCCAAAGCCCTGGGCACCATCTTCCAGAATGAGAAGCCCATACTTCTCTGCAATCCGGCGGATCTCCGGATAATCTGCCGGCTGTCCGAACAGGTCCACCGCTATAATCACCCGCGGAATCAGCTTTCCTTCGCGCTTTACCTGCCAAATGGCCTCTTCCAATGAAGATGGCGACATGTTAAAGGTATCCTCTTCCACATCTACAAATATGGGAACAGCCCCTTCGTAAGCCGGTGTCTCTCCGGATGCAAAAAAGGTGAAATCCGGTACGAATACGGCGTCTCCCGGGCCGATGTTCCAGACCATCAGTGCAAGTGTCAGGGCGTCGGTTCCGTTGCCGCAGGTGATGCAGTGTTTTACGCCCACATAAGCGGATAATTGCTCTTCCAGTTCCGTTACCTGGATGCCGGAGATGAAGTTGCCGGTGGTCAGGACTTGCTGGATTGCAGGGTCTATTTCTTTTTTTAGTGATTGATATTGTTTTTTCAGATCTCTGAATTGCATGGGGATACCTTTCCTTTCTACTTTTAAAATAATACTTACAGCTTTTTTATCCTATTTATAAAAATACGAATAGAAATGTGTGTAATGTAAATTCCAAAGTCTATACTCCTTTGTTTCTCAAATCTGATATACAGTTATATCCACATTACTGACCGAGGCACTTCCTCCTGATCTTCCACAGTCACAGGCAAATCCACCTTTCCATAGTCCATCCCTGCATGCCCATGGGTCTGGGCTAATACACCATTGAACTAAAATCTTTTTAGCATCAGAGCTGCGCCTATTTCAACCTCCCGAAAACCTATCGTTAAAATTTACACCCGAATTATTTCTTTTTCTCCATAAATAAAATGTAACTCCTTCAATTTTTTCCATATAATACATCTGATAATATTCATCAATAAATTCATTGATTTCATATTTTGGATTTTCATAAAAGTCAGCTATATCCATATCCATTGCAACCAGAACATCCGGTATTTCCTGCATAGACTCAAAATAATCCAGCAGTGGAGCGGCAGAAATATATCCTCTGGAAAGATATTGCGCATCCCATGTAGTTGGTGCGCAGATTTCAGCATTAGCCATCAGATAAACCATGGGCATTCGTGTCACTGCACAGATAGAATCCTGTGTCGAAATCTGCTCCTTCAACATTCTTTCCGTTTTTTCCACAAACTGTTTCCGATTCTGTATGGTATACAGCCCTTTATAAATCCCTTCTTCCACCTTTGCGGTAAGCTGTCCTACCGGTTCATCCCGGTAGACATACGTGTATACGCCTGTCAGTCCTGAAATGGCCATAACCAACATTGCCGCCAATGCTACACATCTATGCGGTAAGATCTCGTTATCATATAAAACCAAACCCATCAGCAAAAACACGATCTGTCCGGCAGCTACAAATGCGGTAAAAACATTCCTGTTATCAGAAGTAAAACAGTATGTCAGCATATAGGCAAAAAACATAAAGAAAAAAACGGCATATTTCTTCCATGGCTTTCTGTTTGAAAAGATAATAAAAATCATCAGGGCCAGCCATTCCCCTGCAACCATATATCCAATCATGTTTCGAGTCACATATGCATTCACAGCCAAAAAAGAAACAAGTCCGATTCCATTCCAAAGCTGCTTTTTCTTTTTTGCAATACAGGATATCAATATATTGAATAACAAATACAGCCACAGCAGCTTAGCGCTCATATGTGACAAATAAGTCCGAAACGGTTTGTAAAACACGTCTACCAAAAATTCTGCATCTATTATTCCTTTTGATTTCTCATGTGGCGAAGAAAGCATGCTACTGACAGCCGAACCAAATATTTCCATTGAACCCTCGGAAAATATCCATAAAAGGAATGCTGCGGCTGTCACTACCCCCCCGGCCACATACCATATTACCTTTAATCCCTGAAAACTTCCCTTATTTATATAAAAAATCAAGATTGTCAATATCACTGCAGTTACAATCAGTGTAGGGTAAGCCATGCAGCCACAGCACATCAGTATACCCATTATAAAATAATGCATTTTCTCTGCTTTTTCTTTTTTTGATGTAAAAAGCAATGTTGCAACCAATAGCAATATATCACACATAAAAACATTGTAGCTTACCGAAAATACAGAAAATGCCACATAATACATCGCAGGAAAAATATAAAAGAAAACCATCCTGTCCTGCCAAAAACGATAGAGTAAATATGAAATTAACATCAGATTTAGTCCGGTAAAGAGAATATATATCAGCCTGAAGAAAAGCATAATCCCTTCTAAATCAGGACATATGGCCGCATATAGTGCAAATAGGGGTACTTGTATAAACCAGCCTGTTGATAAATTCCATGATGTCATAATCGGACGCTGTCCCTGATAGATACTATAAATAGATGCAATGCCATATACTTCATCTGTCAATTCTACTGACAAAAAAGATCTGTAAATAAGAAACACCAAGAAAGCACTATATGCCAGAAAAAGCAATATCTTAGTTGCTTTCTCTCCTGAGAGAAACAGTATTCTGTTCTTCATAATCTCTCAAAGCCTTCTGCGTATTTGTCTTTTCCCCACAGCAAAGAGACATACCCTGCCAAACTAATACACATATTTTTTTCAATAGCAGTTCCTGTATTATATAAATTCATAACATCCTGATATAATATTGGTTCCCTCTTCAGGCACTCCACGTTCTCCTGAAAATAGGTATCCATTTTATTTTTTAATTTAATATTATTCCTATACCAATATTCCATTGGATTCATTCCACTTGCAGAACTATTCCGCATTTTTAGTAAAATTCTCGAAGGAATTGTATCTAAATATATTCTTTTACCATTCATTTTGATATAGCCATTACCAGATGTAATTTTTAAACCATTATGACTATATTTTGCCGCTTCCGGATAATATTTTCTAACCCACTTATAATAAATATTATGTTGGCTCCTATACTCTATGGGAAGACTCAAACAGAAATTTAAAAAATCAATATTCATAAAAGGAGACATACATTCCGTATACTTCTGAAATACAATTGAATAGCCTAAACAAGCCCCATTAAGTGCTCGATTATAATACATACCTTCTTCATAATTTGGAAAGCTATTTCTTACTCCCAGTTCATCTAACCGGCTTATCAGCTTTTTTGAATACGCGCCATCTCCCAACTTATATTCTTTATTATCTTGAAAATCTTTTATACATTTCCAAAAAGTTCCTATCACAACATCTCCGATTACACCAGTATGTATGATACCCATATTATCTTTCGAAACCATGCTCATAAAATCCTCCAACTGGGATATCCAGGCATAGTAGACTTTACTGTCTCCCAGTTTTATGGACTTTTCAATATCAAGAAGATCCCATCCCCAGTCTAAGCTTTTAAACAGCCATTTGTTCTTCAACTCCCTGGCAATTTTCATCGGTATTTCCTGGTCCAGCTCTCCTGACTCGGAATAAGTGAAATTTACTACATTTTCCGCTTCAAGGCGATTAAGCGCATATGTCGTTATTCTGGAATCTAATCCTGCACTTAAAGGAGCAAAATTGTAATATCCATTTTCTTTATTTTTCTGTACCTGAAGCGCTACTGCTCTTAAAAAAAGCTTATCAAGGTTATCTATCGCCTCTTCCATGGATATTTCTTTTTGTTCAAAATTCAAATGATAGTATTCTTTTTCTTTTACACCTGTAGAATCACAAACCAGGTAACATCCCGGACGCAGACGATATATATTATTACATAATGTCAAATTATCGTACATATACGCATATGTCACTAATGAATATGCACCTGCCAGATTCAAAGATATGTCAACTTCACTTTGACAATAATCCTTAACTTTCTTGATACTAGACGAAAAAAACACTTTAGTTTTAGATATACAGTAATAAAGCGGTTGATTTCCTAAATGATCTGTAAAGATAATGCCCTTTTCTTCTCTTTTATCAAACAGACAACCACAAAAATTCCCCCTCAATACGGAAAAGAAATCTTCTCCTTTGGAGTTATATAATACCTTGAGTAACTCAAAGCAACTCCATACATCATACTTCTCCATCAATTCAGATAAATTCAGAATCACACCTTCCAGGAGAAGCAGAATTTCTTCATCTTCTAAAAGACATTTATCCTCCATAAACTTATCGCTTACATTTCGTTCTAGCAGCACTCCACGATACTCTGCCCTTCCATATACCTTTCCAGTAATTTCATCTTTATTAAATACAGATAAATTTTCAATCTTGTCTCTCTGTTCCCCTAATACCCCAAATATAGTCGCCATAAGACATCTACCTCGTTATTTTGAATAGATAATACCAATACAATACCCCTGACACTAAATAGACAATTCCTGTTGCAAAGGCGGCGCCATATACCCCCAGATTTTTTATAAAGATATAATCTAAGACCAAATGTATAATACACGAAAACATAGAGAGAATAACATTATATCTAACGCATCCTACTGCCGGTAATATATTCATTGGCATCATACGCATGCCCGCATTCAATCCATATACGATCCACAACATTCCTGATATAACTCTTGCATCATCGTATTTACTTCCATAAACAAACCTTATAAGGAATGGAGTTATGATAAAACCAACCAGACTGATAAACGTAATCAAAAGAAAAATATTTCTACCAACTTGCTTTGCGCTATCCCATACTTTTTTCTTGTCCTGCTCCTTAGCGAGAATGGGGAAGAAATAAATAACAATAGAACTTGTCACAAAGGGTAATTGGCTCGGAATCAAATTAGCAACTTTATAGTTCGCAGTTGCAACTTCATCCGCAATCATATTATTGACCAAAAATGTTTCATTCAATGGCATTATCATAGAAAAGATATTGCTGACCAATAAGGAAATCGCCATAGCCATAAATCCGCGGATTTCGCTTTTTTCCAGCCTCTGTAAATTAGCATGCCACACTCTTTGAAAAAATGGACGTCCATATACTGCAATAACAAGAACTAATGCAATTGTACGGGCAAAGGGCACCGCTCCAACTCCTGCAATTTTTATTCCTAAAACAGTCAGTATGAAAACCAACAAAATCTGCAAAAAAGAAAATTGGGCATATCTATTATTTTTCAATTCTGTCCGAAAAAAAGATTGAAGCAACAATGCCCAATAGTATAAAAATCCATACGGCAAAAGGCTATACAATAAAGCGGATGTCTCTTTAAAAGGGACATCCACTTTACTGACTACGATAGAAATCAACACAAGCAAAACAACCTGAAATAATGTTCCATACACCATAGAAAAACGATAAAATGAATCATTCTTATCCCTGTTTTCCCCCATGGAATACTTCAGTACAGCAGATGCCATTCCCAAACCGGCTACCAGCGTCACATAGGAATAAATATTATCTGCATAGGCTAAAGCCGCATAGGCCTCCTTATCCACAAGACGCACAATCACAATACTGGAGACAAAGGCTACCAGCTTAGAACATATACCTCCTGCAAAAATGTGAAAAAAGCCTCTTTTATACAGGCTCTGCAACTTTTTGACTATTTCGTCCATATCCTCTACTTTGCCTTTTCTTTAATCGTACTCTACCGCCATTCGCCAATATTTGAATTCCTTTTAATCCCATTATCATTATGATTACACCCGCATTATACAAAAAATCAACAAAACCGCCTTCCAGACAAGTTGTATACGTCTGCAACAATGATATATATATAACTATATTCAAAGGACTTTTTTCAGATCGAAGCATATAATTGAAAATCAGAGAAAAGACAATCGCAACAACAAATGGAGACACAATAACTCCCCACCACCCCCAATTCGCATAAGCTTCTCCCACAAAATACGTATTCATTACCCCTGCGGTTCCCGCTTCTATTCCTGCCCGATTATATAATTCCATCACAATACGTCCGGAACGCACCCATGAGTTGTCTAAACCTGCTAATTTAGTTAGCACTGTAGGCATGCTGGTCCCCTGTAAGTAAGGAGCCTGTATCGGAAAAGCCTGTATATGAAGAAACAATGTGGCAATTTGTGTCATGAAGATACGTCCCAGCGGCCCTGAATATATTGTCAGATAAGAACCTATTCCGCCTGTACCTAAAATACTATATTGAACTAAAACAATCCCAACAAATGCAATGCCAAGTATCATTAAGCGCTTTAACGACTTTACATTTCCCAGTACAACTTCTATAAAATAGAAACCAAACAAATAATATAAAATCGGACTTTTTGAAAAGTCATATGTTTTAATCAATAAGCATAAGGCAAACAGTGACACAAATAAACCCAGCCATTCTTTTTTTCTTGTTATCCTATAGTAAATATAGGCGGCATAGGAAAGCAGAGGCGTCATGGTAATCACAAGAATGTTTCTTATGTATATATTGCCCGAAAAATTTCTTGCAATCTCAACTCTTGCTGCAGAAGTGTCAAAACCTTTCTGAAACATTTTAAAAAGAGGGACATATCCTATACAGTAAAACACATATATAGTTGCCAAAATACATATCATCGATGCAGCAAGTAAAATAAAAAAAGTATTCCATTCATTCTTTTTATAAGCAATCTCTTTTTTTAAATACGCGCCATATCTTTCTTTGACTTTCAGTTTAGATGCAATTCTATTAAAAAAGATAATTCCTATTCCCAATGAAACCGTTGCATATACCACAGTGAAGTATGTCTTATTAATAACATCTTCACTCGTGATTTTTTTAATAAGATAGTGTTCCTGATATCCCAAATAAACAAGAGAAGCTCCAATATAATTAAAAATCAAAATGTTATAATAACAGAAACTTACTATATTCAGCTTCTTTAAGGACAAGGTTCCTGCCGCTTTATAAAACAAAAATGTAATTAAGATAAAGAATATAATAACGATAATCCATCTCATTTTTACAAGCGTAACTCCCTTTCTACCTTTTTTGCTCTTTGCTGCCAGGTATTCCTTTCAGCAGCTCTGTAAACGGATTCCCTTTTTTCGGATAAAATATCTTGATTTACTGACAACTCTTTCAACAGGCTGCAAAGTGTTTCTATATCATATTGTATGACCCACCCTATTTTCTCTTTTTCGACAAAATCACTGGCCACTGTTCCTGCATTAGATATTACAGGCAGACCATGTCCTATATATTCAAATACTTTGAACGGCATTGCCATTTTCATATACAAATCTGTATCAAAGTATGCTAATCCAATCTGCGCCTTACGATACAGTCGTTCCAATTCCTCTCCTGCTGCATGGCATATATATATATTTTTTCTTAAATATGCCTTGTAGTTTTCTTTTTCTCTTTCCCATTCTTCTTTTCTGCAACATAAAATCAAATCTACTTCCGGGACTTCTGCTATCGCCTTTACAACTTTATCTAATTGATAATGGTACCCAACTCCTCCAACATAAAGCAATGTCAGCTTTCCGGTGGTCTCTTCTACTTTTGGAATCTTGTCGCAAATACTGCAACCAGGAGGTAATACATCTACTATGTCAAGCGGTATCTCCTTTTTCAAATAGGAATAGCACTCTCTTGATGGCAGATAAAATTTATCAAGCAATTTTGCATACTGTCTTAAGTCATATTGATACATGGAAATTGCTATTTTATATTTCAGTCCCCTTACCGACTCTTTATATTCCGGAAATTTCCAATACATATCCCGGTAAAACAAGCCAATCTTAATACCATGTCGCTTAATATATTTAAAAAAACCGAAGTCTAAAAAAGGATATATGGGCAAATGATGTTTTTCCGTCAACAGTGTAGGCATTGTGCTGCTTTCAGAGTACAAAAAGTCATACATGGTACCATTCTTTATATTTTTCTTAATTTTTGCAATTTGCTTCCTGCGCTCTTTTCCATATCCCCAAACGACATCTACCAAATACCCATTTTCTTCAAAAGCCGTCTTCATCTTTTGGGGTCTTATCTGCGAAGCAGAAGCTCTGTTTACATCCAAATAATTCGGTATATGAAAAATACATCTTTTTTCCATAATCAATTCCTCTTACGAAGTCCTTTTTTGTAACATTCCAACATCCTGTCTACACAGGAATCCCAATCATACAATCTCTCTACTCTTCTTCTCCCCTGATCCCCCAGCCGCTTCCTCAGCCCTCTATCCCGGTACAGTTCCATCATCCTTCTGGCCATTGCGTCAGTGTCCCTTACCGGAACCAAAAAGCCTGTCACACCATTCTCTATCACTTCCCGAAAACCTGAAACACTTGTCGCCACCACAGGAATTCCACACGCCATGGCCTCTACTGCAGCCACACCAAAACTTTCACTCTCCCGTTCACTTCCCAGCACAAATATATCCAGTCCTCTTAGAATATCAGGCACTTGATTATTGGGAACCCATCCCCTGAAAAATACTTTCTCCTCCATGTGCAATTTCTCTGTCAAAGCTTTGAGTTCCGCCTCCTGCTCTCCCTTTCCATAAATTTCCAGTCTTACTCTCTTTTTCTCTTCATCTGTCAATCTGTTCACCAAAACAGTAAATGCCCATATTATCATTCCAATACCATACTTTGGCGACAGACTTTTTACAATTCCAAATACTGTTTCTTCTGCATCTTTTTTTATTCCGGCTTCCGGAGCAAACTGTTTGATATCCACTCCAAAAGGCGTAATATATATATCTTTGTTTTCTTTCAAAAATTTCCTGGTCTGTCCAGCCATCACCTGGCTGGTGGAAGCGATGACAGCTGCATATTTCAAATTCTTCTCCAGGATATATCTTTTCATCCGGTTCTCATACGGAAAATCGTACACATCACTCCCCCACACTGACAGCACAATATGCGGCAATCGCGCTATGCGCGCTAATGTGCCATACCCGCTGGCATAGTGTACATTAATTACATCAGCGCCAACTTTTGTACATATCTTTTTCAGTGTTAAAGCATTCAGGTAATACCCTTTCATTCCCTTTACGGGCAAATAAATAACCTTCACCTTTCCGGAAATGCTATTTTTATGGTCTTCCTGATGATCTGCCTTCGATACAAGCGTAACCTCATTTCCACGCTCTGCCAATGCATTTACCCAACGGACCGTATGTATACTATTAGCTGCTGATAAAAATAAAATTTTCATATTTTTCTAAATCTGAACTTTATATCCTTTCTCGTCCACATATCCGACTATCCGTGCCGGCACCCCCGCCACCAGCGCATAGTCCGGCACATCCCCCGTCACCACTGCCCCGGCAGCCACCATTGCATATCTTCCAATCGTATGCCCGCATACAATTGTGGCATTAGCTCCAATAGACGCACCTCTCTTTATAAACGTCTTTTTATAATTCTTATGTCCTTTCGGATACTCCGCCCTCGGCGTCAAATCATTGGTAAACACACAGGACGGACCGCAGAATACGCCGTCCTCCAATTCCACTCCCTCATAAAGCGACACATTATTCTGTATTTTGCAGGAATCACCGATAACAACATTGTTTGCCACATTTACATTCTGCCCTAAAGAACAGTTTTTTCCGATTCTCGCTCCCGATTGTATATGGCAAAAATGCCATATCTTTGTTCCTTCACCTATCTCCACATTCTCATCTATATAGCTGCTTTCATGGACAAAATACCTGTTTCTCATGCCGCCTCCTTTAAGAGGCGGAAGCAGAAACTACGAATTACCCCCCCGAAACCGCCCGAAACATTTTAGCCGGATTTCCTGCAACAACCGTATCTTTTGCAACAGACTTCGTTACCACCGCCCCCATTCCAAGGAGTGCTCTGTCCCCTATCTCTATTCGATTCCGCAGAGCCGCGTTTAATCCTAAAAATGCTTTCTCTCCAACAGTATCATAGCCGCCCACGATTCCCCCTGCGGTTACCTCAACGTTTTTCATAAGATGAGCATCATGCCCGATATGAACAAAAGCATCCAGCTTTACGTAGTCATCCAAAACGGTATCTCCCCCAGAGCCTCTCGACACATTATTGTGAGCTCCAACTTCCACATCATTTCCAATGATTACCCTGCCTAAAGACGGTATTCGCACTTTATTACCCTCTTCATCTTCTGCAATCGTAAATCCATTTGCGCCAATGACCGCATATTCATTTGCCAGAAACCTGTCACCGATAACCGCATTTTTCACCACCGTTCCCTTTAACAGAACGGCATTCCCGCCGATTATTACATGGTGTCCGATAAAACATCCTGGCTCTATATATGCTCCCGCGCCAATCACTGCGGTCTCACTGATATGAGACTCCTCTGAATCTGAATATCTGTACTTTTTATCTTCCTCTGCCTGCATGCGTTCCAGTTGAATTGCAAGTTTTGCATATTCCAGCTGTGGATTTTCAACGAGTAAAATGGCATGTTTTTTTCTCAAAGCAACCGGAACTTCTATTCCCTTTTCCGCAAAAACAAGGCACTGTTCCACAGACTCCAGCTTTTTTAACTGTTCCGCTATTTTCCTGCCGATATACATTACCGTATTAGAACGCGGATTCCCGATGTAGGATACTCCGGTAATATTAAAATGATAGTCCGTATCAATCCGGCTCACATCATACTGCATCAGGCCCCTCCCTTTTCTTTATCAAATCTCCCCTTAAAATCCACAGCAGCGCAATCATTCAGCGGTAATTTAACTGAACACCCTTCCGCCGCGGACTTATAAATAGCAAGCACAAGCTCCAGGGCCCGCTTTCCCGCTTCCCCATTCACATAAGGCTCCCTGTCCCTCTGTATGGCATCAATCATATCCGCATATAACGGCGTATGCCCAAACCCATATACATTAGGCGGATTCTCCGCAAACTCCGCGATAACTTCTTCCGGTTTATCCTGTGCATCTGCAAACCTCCACTCTTCAATCCTGTTCACAGACTGACCGCCGGCTTTCACAGTCCCTTTTTCTCCAAATAAATAGAGGGTCTCTTCCAGATTCTTCGGATAGATATCTGTTGTCCCCTCTACAATCCCGTATGCTCCATTTTTAAATTTGATAAGAGCAATTCCCAGATCTTCTGCTTCTATATAGGAATGATTCAGCCGATCCGTCATCCCTACTACCTCATCCACCTCATCTCCCATCATCCACCGGAGTAAATCTATATTGTGGATGCACTGGTTCATAAGCGCCCCGCCGTCCTGTTCCCAGGTTCCTCTCCACTTTGCCTGGGTATAATAATTTTCATTTCTGCACCAACGGATATGTGCTGTCCCGTAAAACATACGTCCAAAGCGACCCTCCTCCAGCGTTTTCCGAATCTTCTGCACAGATTTGTTAAAGCGATTCTGGTGGCTCACGCAGACCTTTACCCCTTTTTCTTTCGCCGCCTGAATGATCGCATCCGCATCAGCCAGAGACAACGCCATGGGCTTTTCAATAATCACATGGCAGCCGGCGTTTATGCAGTCCAGTGCTATTGCCGCATGTTTCCCTGACTCTGTAGCGATCGCTGCAAGCTCCGGCTTTTCCTTTTTCAGCATCTCATGGTAGTCAGTATACTGGCGGACGTTTTCAAGTCCAAATTCAGCCGCCTTTTCCCTCAGCATTTCCGTATTCACATCACAGATCCCTGCAAACTCCAGTTTATTTGCTTTTGCCGCCGCTATATGGTTCGGTGATATCCGTCCGCAGCCTATTAATGCATACTTCATCTCTGCACTTTTTCCTTTCCGTTGCAATAATTATTTGGAACAATCACAGTACCTCTATATTCTCCCTGTCTCTGATATCCGCCATCACATTCTTCGTATCAAAAACAGCTTTCGCATGCTTCTGCACCATCCCGTAATCTACGTTATGATGTGCCGCTGTCACCATAACCAGGTCAAACGCCTCCACAATTTCCGGCGTCAGTTCCTTCAGACTCTCCCCGCTCTGTCCATACATATTTTTAAATTTCGGTACCCAGGGATCGTAATACTCCACATCCGCTCCCACCTTCCGCAGCTCCTTCATCACTCGGATAGCAGGTGACTCCCGGTAGTCATCAATATCGTTTTTATAGGAAACTCCCAGCATTAGAATTTTAGCTCCATTAATCGCCTTCTTATGCCGGTTCAGGATATGCATGGCCCGCTCCACGCAGTATTCCGGCTGACTATCGTTAATCACCATGGAATTCTCAATGAGCGTTGTATGGAAATCATATTCCCTTGCCTTCCAGGTCAGATAATAGGGATCCAGCGGGATGCAGTGTCCTCCCAGCCCCGGCCCGGGATAGAATGCCTGAAAGCCATAGGGCTTTGTCTTCGCCGCGTCGATCACTTCCCAGACGGAGATGCCCATCTCATGGCACAGACGGCCTATCTCATTAATCAACCCTATATTGACATTGCGGTAGGTGTTCTCCAGAATCTTTTCCATTTCCGCCACCGCAGGAGAAGATACCGTAAATACCTCTCCCTCAAGCACGGCGCGGTACATGGCGCTGATCACTTCCGCCCCGTCCCTGCTGCAGGCTCCTACTACTTTAGGTGTATTCTTTGTCTTGTAAATCAGGTTGCCGGGATCCACCCGTTCCGGAGAAAAGCCCAAATAAAAATCCCTGCCGCAGGTAAGACCGGAACCTTGTTCCAAAATGGGTTTTATTAATTCTTCTGTGGTTCCCGGGTAGGTAGTGGATTCCAGAACCACCATGGTTCCCGGTTTTAAATGTTTCGCTACTGCTGCAGCCGACTCTCTGACATAACTGATGTCCGGCTCCTGGTGGCTGTCAAGCGGTGTGGGAACACATATGGCGACGAAATCTGCTTCCTTTATAAAGGAAAAATCATTTGTAGCCGATAATTTTCCGTTTTTCACCAGCTCTGCCAGATCGGAATCCACCACATCTCCTATATAATTGTGCCCTTCATTCACCAGCCTGACCTTTTCTTCCTGTATGTCAAAGCCAATGGTCTTGAATCCGGCTTTCGCTTTCTCTACCGCCAGCGGCAAGCCTACATAACCTAAGCCCACCACTCCGGCAACAATCTGTCTTTGTTCAATTTTTTTTAGCAATTCTTCTTTCATATTCATCATATACCCTTCCGTTTCTCTCAAAGATTTTGTTATTTTGTAACAGGTCAGACAGCTCCGTTCCGCGAAATTTGTTATTTCATCTAAAACAAAGCCCGCATCCGCTCACCTGAAAAGATCCGCAAACTGCTTTCCCAAAACATCATAAGTAAAGCAGGCCAGTACTGCCTGCTTCCCGCGTTCTCCCATCTTCCTTCGTTCCTCTTCCGGCATGTGGAACAGCCTCTCTATATTTGCGGCAATTTTCCCCGCATGTTCCGGCTTTACTACAATCCCGCATTGATACGCCTCTATCGGAGAACCTGATGTATCTACCGCAAAAAGAACAGGTTTTCCCGCCATCATGGAATCATACATCTTGTTTAAACAGACACCGAAGCGCCTGTACAATGCGCATAACATAGAACCTATAAAGGAGCAGTCAAAATACTGCAGTAAATCCGGTACGGATTTTTTCGGCACTGGAGGAAGAAACATCACATTTTCTATCTTTTCTTCCCGCACACGCTTTATTAACCGTCGTTTTTCTATCCCTTTTCCTACCAAAACAAATTGAATATCTTTTTCCTTTATCTGCTTTGCGGCATCCAGCAGCGTATCCAATGCATTGGATAAGGCATGTCCGCCAAAATAGCCGACAATAAATTTCCCTTCCGCTCTCAGCTTTTCCAAAGCTTCTCTGTGTTCATCCGGCAAAGGATCCGGATTTTCCCAGTCCTCCCGCACAATTCCATTCGGTATTGCGGCAAACTTGTCCGGCCGCATCCCATGCTTTACCATATACTCCTTTGCCAGCGGAGGTAGTGACACTATCCTGTCCGAATGCCTGTACGCAGAGTTCTCC
This sequence comes from uncultured Acetatifactor sp., assembly GCA_910584865.1. Lineage (GTDB taxonomy): Bacteria > Bacillota > Clostridia > Lachnospirales > Lachnospiraceae > Acetatifactor. The sequence goes on along the minus strand of CAJUCE010000021.1, from coordinate 73,397 downwards.
GCTTTCTGCATCAGTACTACAAACGGATGATATCTGCTCATTCCCCCCAGTTCCGTTAAGGTAGCCGGCCACATATCATGCACCTCATGAATCAACCTGGCCCCGCTCTTCCGCGCTATCCTCTGCCCCGCATAAGTATCCAGCGGATAAGTGGAGGAAGTAATCACCACATCCGGCCGGTACTTTTTCACAATCCTTCCCGCATGCCGCCACAACTTCCCCACAAACCGGAACATGGACAGCGCCCGCGCTGTGCCGTTCCCCTCATAGTGTCCTGCTTTCAGCCAGTGATACCTGATTCCGTCGATTTCTTCCGTCTGAAAATCCTGCGTAACCTCCGGATTTTTTATTCTCAGATGGGAATAGTCCGCCGCTATGATATCCACGCGGTGTCCCAGTTTCATCCACTCCTCTGCAAAGTAATAGGGCCTGAATTCCATCCCCATCTCCGGCGATCCGGCATAATGGTTGATCAGCAATATATTCATCTCTCTAATCCCTCCGCATGACAGCCGCCACGGTCCGTCCCAGGACTTTCGCTTCATTCCACAGGCTGAACCTCTCAAGCGCCCACAGATTCCACTTCATTTTCCCCGGAAGCACCTTTTCCACATATATCTTATCCACGTCCTCCGCCCCGTCCAGCAGCCGTGCTTCATCCTTATACCGGATACTGGCTTCCGAAGTAATTCCCGCCGGCAGCAATAAGGTGGCTCTCATTCTTCTTGTATAATGTTCCACATATTTCGGAACTTCCGGTCTCGTCCCCACAAACGACATGGAACCGTTTAATACATCAATCAATTGCGGAAGCTCGTCCAGCCGGTATTTTCTGAGGACAGTTCCAACTCTGGTAACCCTTGTATCTCCCATGACAGTAACCTGCGTGCCGGATCTGTCCGCCCCCGCAGTCATGGTCCGGAATTTATGAATTCGAAATTTCCTGCCATATGCAGTGATACGTTCCTGCCGGTAAAATGCCGCTCCCGGTGAGTCCATTCTGATTATCAGGGCTATCCCCGCCATGGGTATGGCTAATATAATCAGCAGAATACCCGCCATAAGAAAATCAAAAATCCGCTTCACTGCAAGTTGTCCGCGGCGCTCATACAGTATGTCATAATAGGGCCTGACTTCCTCCAGCCGCAAAAACACCGGAAGCTTTTCCCATTCTCTAAGTATCATTCCGGATACCCTTCACCCCTTATTTCTCCTTATTCTCTGTTACAGTCTTTGGTGTTTTTACATAAAATACAGGCACAGCCGCACACTTACAAATACTCTTCCAAAATACGACAGTAACACTCTGCCACGTATCCTGCCTCTTCATCTGTAAGCTTCGTGTGTAGCGGAAGAGTTATTTCATTTTCATAAAACCTCACAGCATTCGGATACCGCTCCGGCTCATACCCCAGCACTCTGTATCCGCTCATCAGAGGCAGCGGTTTATAATGGACATTGCAAACAATCCCCGCTTCTCCCATCTTCCGGATAATCTCATTGCGCTGTTCCCCTGTGATGCCGGGAATCCTCGTGATGTACAGATGGCCGGAGGAGCGATGGTCTTCCGTATAATGTGCCAGTGTCTTTATTCCCAGCGGCAGAAGCGCTTTGTCATACCTTTCAATCAGCTCCCGCCTTCTCGCCAGCATACCGGGATACCGCTCCAGCTGCTTTAGCCCTATAGCCGCCATGATATCCGTCATATTGCATTTATAAAGAGGCGCTATAATGTCATACTCCCATGCTCCCAGCTGCGTTTTCGCCAGTGCATCTTTGTTCTGTCCATGGAGGCTGTACAGCTGGAACCCTCTGTAGACTTCCTCGTCATCCACGCCTTTTATGGCTCTCCATGTGGACGCTCCGCCTTCGGCTGTGGTAAAATTCTTCACCGCATGAAAGCTGAAAGAAGAAAAATCTGCAAGGCTTCCTGCCCCAATCCACCCACCGTCCGCCTTCTTCCCTGCCCCCATAGCATGAGCGCAGTCCGCAATTATCATGACCCGGCCCAATGCGCTCTGTATCCGCTTTCCCAGGTCCGTGGCGGCAGTTACGGAAAATTGATCCCTTTTTCCTTCCACGGCCCTGTATATCCTGTCATAATCACAGATGACACCGCCCAGATCCACAGGCACAATCGCCTTGGTTCTAGGGGTTATGGCTTCTTCCATGGCCTCATAATTCATCTCCGGGGAATCCGGCTGACTGTCCACAAATACGACTTTCGCGCCTACATGCAGCGCAGCGGCGGCCGTGGCCGTATAGGTATAGGCCGGAACAATGACTTCATCCCCTTCTCCAATCCCGGCAATCCGGAAATTCAGCTCCTCGGCAGCTGTGGCCGAATTCAGGCACACAGCCCTGTTGGTTCCGAAATATCCGGCCAGCAGCTTTTCCAGCTCCTTTGTCCTGGGGCCTGTGGTAATCCAGCCGGACCGAAGTGTGTCCGCCACTTCCTCTATTTCCGACTCACTTATATCCGGCGGGCTGAACTCAATGCGGCGGATCACCGTTTTCCTGTCTGCCAATGATGTTTCTCCTTTTTCCCCTGTATAAAATAGTTTCTCCATCTGATATCCGCTTTCCTGCTTTCATGTTTCGTGTAAAATCACTGTTCTTACGGTTTTACGCGCAGTTGTTCCTGTGAACGGAGAAAACAGTAACAGTTTTTCTCCCAAATAAAAAAGACATGGCTCCGCCATCCCGGCACATGTCCTATGCCCCGGCTTATGTCAAAACCAGTCTGTCCGTTGCCCTCCTGCACAGCGCCTGACGCGTCAGATGCATTCGACAATTTCCTGTTATACATTTGCTTTTGATCAAATGTCTTTTATGCAATATACCTTATGAAAACACCTTAACTTTGTGTTTCCGCTCATATGAGATTCTTAAATTTCCAAAAAGCTTTATCTGTCTGCCCTTACCTGCAAATACCAGAACCTCCGGAACACTTCCTTACGCCCCAGCCGCCCGAATCTCCCGGATCTCCTCCGTCCCCTCCCTGGATACCACGCCCAGCCCCAGCGTCACTTCCACTGTCCGCCCAAGCAGCGGTATCTCCATCACCACCAACCTCTTGTGACGCAGAATCTTTTTAACCTTTCCGCTAAAATCCTTCAAAGCTCCTTCCGTGACAATCAGGGTATCTCCTTCGATATATCCTTCCGAATATCTGGCAATATGCGCATCTCCGCACAGCCGCCTGAGCCTCTCTTCTTCCTCCGGGTGAATGGGCGACATTTTCTCGCCGCTCTTCAGCACCTTCGTCATGGCAGGAATTTCTTTCAAACGCATGTGGAAGTCTTCAATCCGATCCGTCTCTACAAAAAGATAGCCCGGAAAAAGCCTCGACGTCACCAACGTCCGTTCCCCACGGACTTTTGTCATTCGCTCGGCAAGGGGAACGAAAATGTCCTCCCCTTCCTCCAGTATCCTCTCACGGCATTTCTCACAGATATCCGTTTCCGTACCTGTATAGACCTGCATTACATACCACATCTGCCGTTCTTCACCTCTTTTCGGACCTGCGCCTCACCTGTTTCCGGCATTCCTTCCTGTCTTCATCTTTTCCAGCTTTCACCTGTTCGGCTTTTATGCATTCCCGCTTTGACCTATATGGCCTTTATGCATTCCTGCTTTCACCTGTCTGGCTTTTATGCATTCTTGCTTTTACCTGTCTGGCTTATGTGCATTCTTGCTTTCACCTGTCTGACTTTTATGCATTCCTGCTTTCATCCATCCCGCTCTTTCTCACTGGCGTCTCTGCGTATTTCCGGGTCTCATCCTCGCTTATTCCAGCAGCTACCCATTTCCGGAAAGTTCCCGCATCCACACCCAGGATATCAGCCGCACCTCTGGCGGAAAGTTCTCCTCTGTCCCATCGCAGCCGGACACTTTCAAACTCCTGTGGAATCTTCTTTGGTTTCCTCCCCAGCCGAACGCCTTTCTGTCTGGCCCTGGCGATTCCTTCCGCCTGCCTGCGCTTTTTATATTGTCTTGACTGGTCAAAATGCTGCATCACGCCCAGGGTTATCCTTGCCACCACCTTCCCCAGAGCCTCCTCCTCGATTCCGGTATTGGCCAGAGGAAGATCCAGCACAATAATCCCGGCCCTTTTGGTGATCGTAATATATCTCCATCTGTCCATCAGCTCATAGCAATCATCCCCGAGCACATCCAGGCTGGCAATGACAAGCGTGTCATTTTCTTTCAACATGTCCACCGCGGTATTATAGGCAGTATCAGAATCGTTACCCGCTGTTTTCTTTTCCACATATACATTCTCAGCCGCCACACCATAGTCCCAGATCGCAATCATCTGCTTCTCAATATCCCGGCTGTCCGCCGAGCTTCTCACATATCCATAGAGGTTTCCGTTCAAATTTCATCCCACCTCCCTGACTCTCCCCTGCCCTCTGCCCTTCTCGCTTTTGGAACACCCTGCGAGGCAGGCATCTAAGCCATCGGTTATGGTCTCTGCTCTTCTCACTTCTGAGACTCCCTGCAAAGCAGGCATCCGAGCCATCAGCTATGGCCTCTGCCCTTCCCACTTCCGGGACACCCTGCGAGGCAGGCATCTGAACCATCGATATGGCCTCTGCTCTTCTCACTTCTGAGCCCCCGTCCCGCCAGCCATAAAATGGATCCACTGCTTTTGCCGGGGCATTATCTGTGCCCTGCTGTTTCCCCCCGTCTCCCGGGCTTATTCCGCAATCTCAATCCCAAGGTACAGGGTTTGTCTCTCTCCCATAAAATCAGCTTCCACCTCCGCAATCCGCCTATGCAGATCCACCTTCTTTACCAGGTGCCCAATCCGCATCAGCGGTCCCGTAAGGTATCTGACTTCGTTCTTTCCTGCGACACTTACCCTTGATATCCCGATTCCTCCGGCCCTGTCCGTGATGCTTCCCATAAATTCGGCTTCCTGCTCTCCCAGAGTGGTGACATAATCATCATCTCCGAACAAAAGCCTGTGGCCGGAACTTTTTTTCAATGCCCTGTAGACCTCCTCCGGCTGTTCCGTCTCAATAAACACATAGCCCGGAATCAGCTTCTCCTGTACGGTCTGCCATTGCCCTCCGAATTTCTTCCTCCGGCTCCTGGTCAGATGAAAAACTCTCGTCTCCGGGCTTCCGGACAGCAGTTTAGTCACAAGCGCTTCCGCCCCCGGCTCATTTCCGTCTCCCACATGCACCGCACACCACATCACATCCGCCTCCGCCGCTGCGCCGCCTGCTCCGGAAAAGCTGATAAAATCAGGCTTTTCTGAATTTTATCCGTGAATTAAATCATGCTTTTTTGCACGCAGGCTATTGCAAAAGGAAATGAAGTATGCTATAGTAATTTTTGCTTAAAAGCGTCTGTTTTTGTTACTTTTATATACAAATTGTGCCGTTTATTTGTTTTTCCGATGAATACATTTCGTTATTGTAATAATAGAGAGCTGTGCAAAAAGGCATACTTTTTTTCACAGCCTGTTGCTACTTGTCAAAGACGTATTGATTCTTTCCATGCTTTGTTGAAATGACAGCATTCTCACTCTGATAGATACAGTATTTCGGGGCATTTTGATTCAGGAATGCAGTTAGATCAACAAACAATGGAAGGAACCGACGTATTCATCATTTTTCATTACTTTTTCTCGGTCTGCCCCGTTTCCCATGCCCTAAGTCATGGAGAATGACACTCTTTAACTTGCCCTCTACGCTTTGGGTACTCGTAGATGAAAAATGTACCTCGACTAAGTAGGGCGTCTCATCAATCTTCTTTTGCAGACAGGGCGTTAACCGCCCTGTGGTGTTAGTTTTAATATTGTCGCTCATGTTGCTCCTTTTGGGCGCAAAAAAAGACGCATGGTTCACAATTTACTGTTCCATACGCCTTTACGCTACTACTTTGTTTTTAAATTGTTTTGCCGATTACGCTAACTGCATAATCTCAGCTTCAAGCTTCTTTAATTCATCAAATGCCAATGCTGGAATGCAATCCGCAATTTCATCAAGTGACATGTTATCTTCTCGTCATTCTGTAAAAGGCTCTGCATACGCTCCTTTCAATCGGGGTACTTCGGCTGTCCTTATGCTCTTTATCATATCGCATTTTTGCAAGTCCTTTGAGTGACTGGCTCTCCTACGGATATTCCGAATGACGTTAGAGGGTTTTGGCCCTTATCAGATTGCGGTACAGCTATCCAGTGAACATATCTCCGTACCTGCCTGCCACCAAGCGCAGTTGGGCGTGGGATTGTGGCAGAACAGATTTTACAAGATACATTAAAGAAAAAATTGTATCCCTTCACCCATTTATCGTTCCCACCCAATCTACCCCGCCAAATCCCCACCCCGCCTCTCATTTACCCACTTCATAAAAGTATGGCTGCTGATCCCAAGTCTCCTGCCCGCAGCGCGGGCCGAGCATCCGCCCTCCGCCCATTGCACATAAACCTCCTCAAACTCCGGCCCCGCCTCCTTGGGTTTCCGTCCAAACTTCACTCCTCTTTCCTTCGCAGCACGTATCCCCTCTTCCTGACGCTGGCGGATATTGGTACGCTCCGTCTCCGCCATATATGACATTAGCGTCAACATAAGCTGTGCAACCACACGCCCCATCAAATCTTTACTTAAGTCCCCAAAAAGGGGGATATCCAAAATGATAATTCCCACCTGCTTCTCCACGGTAATCAAACGCCATTGTTCTAAAATTTCATCAAAATTGCGCCCAAGCCTGTCCAGACTTTTAATGACAAATGTGTCACCTTTTTGCAGTTTACTGATCACCTGTTTATAACCGGGACGGTCAAAGTCCTTTCCTGACTGCCTGTCCGAGTACACATTTCCCTCCGGAATCCCGCATTCTCTCATTGCGATCCATTGCCGGTCTTCGTTCTGTTCCTTTGTGGATACCCGGATATAACCGTATACTCTTCCCTCTTCGCTACTCCTCATGATGGTTTCATTTGTCATCTCTGTCATAAGGCTTCCTCCTTCGTATAAGAAATTACCGTATCCCTCTCATTTTATAGGAAACCTCTGTCGGAAAAAAGACCGTCCAAGGCTTGACTTTCCCCGGAATGTCCAGTATAAAAGAAGTAGATCGATTTTACAGAAAGGAACTGTTTTTTATGAAAAAAAGATTCTCTCAATTTCTCCTCTGTCTGCTGCTGACGCTTTTGTTCTGCCCTTCGCTCCATCCTGAGGCAGCCTCCGAAAACGACAGAAAACAGATGGACGTTCTCTTTCTGCATGACACCCACTCTCATCTGAACAGTTTTCTCACGGTGGAAGACGGGCAGGATGTTACATTGGGCGGATTTGCCAAAATGCAGACTCTGATCAACCGGATCAAAGGAGAAAATCCCGACGCACTGATCCTGGACGCGGGAGACTTTTCCATGGGCACATTAGTGCAGACCATCTTTCACACAGATGCCCCGGAGCTTCGGATGCTGGGCGCCCTAGGATGTGATGTCACCACGCTGGGCAATCATGAATTTGACTATCGTTCTGCCGGACTGGCCGGCGCGTTGAACGCTGCCGTCGCAAGCAAGGAGCCTGTGCCCGCCATGGTATTGTGTAATATCGACTGGGAAAGTATGGAGGCGGATGGCCTTACCCCTGACCAGCAGCTATTGAAGGATGCTTTTACCTCTTATGGAATGCAGGATTATACCGTTTTGACAAAAGGAGACGTCCGCATCGCCGTACTTGGGGTATTCGGCGAGGATTCCCTGGCCTGCGCCCCTACCTGCGTGCTGAAATTCCGGGATATATCGGAAGCTGCTGCCGAGACTGTAAAAGAGATTCGGGAAAAGGAAACTGTAGATATGATCGTCTGTGTCTCCCACAGCGGAACCAGCGAAGACGAAAGTAAATCAGAGGATGAACAGCTGGCCAAGGCTGTCCCTGAGATAGACCTGATCATCAGCGGCCACACCCATACCACCTTGTCTCAGCCCATCCTCCAGGGCAATACCTACATCGTATCCTGCGGCTCTTACGCCCGAAATCTGGGCAGCCTGTCCATGTCGCAGAATCGGGAAGGGCGCTGGGAAATGGATTCTTATGAACTGATTCCCATCACGGAAGAGCTCCCTTCCGACGAAGCCGCTCAGGAGAAAATAGACAGCCTGATGGAAAAAGTAAACCTGACCTATCTGTCCGGGTTCGGCTACACGGCAGACCAGGTATTGGCCCAAAATACCGTAGATTTCTCTACTTCCGACGATTTATACGATACGCACACCGAACACAATCTGGGCAGCCTTCTGGCCGATGCCTTTGCCTATACGGTGAACCATGCGGAAACGTCGGATTCCCACCCTGTTGATGTGGCTATCGTCCCCTCCGGCTGTGTCCGTGATACCTTTGCCACAGGAGAGATCACTGTGGAAGATGTCTTCAACGCCTATTCCTTAGGAATCGGGGCTGACGGCATCCCGGGTTATCCCCTGATCAGTATCTATCTCACGGGAGCCGAGCTGAAAACCGGCGCCGAAATCGATGCCTCTGTGTCGGACTTCATGCCCTCTGCCCGGCTCTACTTAAGCGGTTGCAATTTTACCTTCAATCCGCACCGGTTGATTCTGAACAAAGTGACTGACTGCTATCTGACAGATGAAAACGGGGATCGTACAGAAATAGAGGATGACCGCCTTTACCGCATTGTGTGCGATCTTTACAGCGGGCAGATGCTGGGCGCCGTGACTGATGTCTCTTATGGGATCCTGTCCGTCCAGCCCAAATTTGAAGACGGTACGCCCATCGAAAATATTGAAGATGCCATCATCACCGAAGACGGCAGAGAAATCAAAGCCTGGGCTGCAATTGCCGGTTACCTGGACGCATTGGAGGATACGGATGGGGACGGGATCTCCAATATACCGTCCTCCTATGCCGCAGCCCAGGGACGGAAAGTCGTAGAGGAAAGTAAAAAACTGGGAGACCTGGTAAAAAATCCCAACCGTTTCACATTTATCATTGGAGGCGTCTTACTGGCAGCAATCATATTGCTCCTTTTACTCATTCTCTTAATTATAAAAATGGCCCGGAAAATAGTCCGGAAATTATCAAAAGGCTGACAGGTCTCTCCATTGACCCATTGTCCCCATAAGCTTAAATTCCGGGAGCTTTTAAAAAGGACGCCCGCTGTACCGCCCCTGTTCCGAACCGCTCCCGGATGCTGTCCATAGCCCTGTCCAGTCTCTCCTGCCTCTCATAATCCATATCGTCAAACAGGGACAGCTGCCGGTTGTCCCCGTTTTTCGTCACCTTGCCGGTCTGTACGCCCAGGAGCCGGATGGGTGTACCGTCCCACAATTCATCGAAAAGCCTGCCTGCAGCCCTGTAGATCTCATCTGTAATATTAGTGGCATGCTCCAATACACACTGATGAGAGCTCCTGGTCAGATCAAAGAAACGAATGGTCACGGATACCATCTCTATCCATACTCCGTCCATCCGCAGACGCCTGCCCACGGATTCAGACAGGGAGAGCAGAACCCTTTTGGCCTCTTCTCTATCTGTCACATCATAAGCAAGAGTCACAGAATTCCCATAGCATTTATTATCCTGTGCCTCCGATTCTACCGGCGAGGAATCTCTGCCGTTGGCATAGTTCCAGAGAGCCTCTCCATGCTTCTTCAAATGCGCCTTCAAGACTCCCGGATCGCTCCGGGCCAAATCTCCGATGGTATTGATTCCCATCTGCTTCAGCTTCTCCTCCGACGCTCTTCCCACCAGAAACAGCTCCCTTACCGGCAGCGGCCACATCTTCTCCCTGATTTCATCCGGAAACAGCGTATGTACCTTGTCCGGCTTCTCAAATTCCCCCGCCATCTTCGCCAGCAGCTTATTGCTGGAAATCCCTATATTCACCGTAAACCCCAGCGTATCACGTATCTCCGCCTTCAGCTTATGGGCAGCTTCCAGCGGCTCCCCGAACAGGAGCCTGGTTCCGGTCATATCCGCAAATGCCTCATCGATGCTGTACTGCTCCACAGTATCGGAATATTTCTGCAGAATCTCCATAAATGCCCTGGAATATTCCTCATATAATTGCCGATTGGGCTTAACCAGAGACAGATTTGGGCACTTCCGCAGAGCATCCACAATAGGCTCTCCGGTGCGCACATCATACTTTTTCGCCGGAATAGATTTGGCCAGAATGACCCCGTGACGCTGAGCAATATCCCCGCCCACTGCTGAGGGAATCGTTCGAAGATCCAACTTTTCCCCCAGACAGCGCAGCCGGTACACTGCCTCCCACGATAGAAACGCACTGTTCACATCGATATGAAATATAACCCTGTCGCTCATATGCCTCCTGTTCCGCCATCTTCCCAAGGCATCCGCCCTCATGCTGATACATAACATGATACCAGAACATTTGTTCTTTGTAAATAGCCTGTACGACCTTAATTTGAAACAGTAAAAACCTTCTCGAAATTCCCACCCATACACCTGTCAGGGCCTGCCGTTTACCGGCTCCCCATAGTACACCTTCCCTACTTCCTCAATACGGAACTTCCCTTTTTCCAGAGAAAGTATGCACGCTGCACAATTGGGCAGGCTTATCTCCCAAAACGTGTCCATCGGATACTGTGAAATCGTCCCCAGCAGGCATCGGTTAAACGCACCATGCGCTGCGATCAATACATTCCCGCAGCTACCTTCCAGCGGAAGAATCTTTTCCTGCAGAAATGAGGCCGCCCGTTCCATGACTTCCTGAAAGGACTCTGCTCCTTCAGGGGGCACATAACTTTCCGGCTTCCGAAAAAAATCGTGAAGCGGATGGGACAGATCTTTTTTCGGAAGATCATAACTGCTCCCCTCGTAACTGCCAAAATTCATTTCCACCAGCCTCTCGTCTGTCTGCACCGGAATGTCCCTTGTCCCGATAATGATTTGCGCTGTTTCCAGCGCCCGCTCCAGAGGAGAACTGAATGCTCTGTCAAATGCAACCTCTTCCAAAGCTTTCGCGGTTATCCTCGCCAGCTCCCTGCCGAATTCATTCAGCGGAATATCGCTCCTGCCCTGTAGGCGATGCCCTTTATTCCACCCTGTCTCACCATGTCTGAATAAATATATTTTCATCTTTTTATCCGCTTCTTCCTGTTATTTTTACGATTCTGCCATGATTTGGATGTTGCCGCTGTCCCTCTTTCTGACTAATGCCATAAAGCGACTCATAGTATCACTCTTCTCAAAACTGAATACTTCGTCGCAGTTCTTCTGCGGCGCGGCGTTTCGGTAAAAAATTCGAACCACATAGGACACATAACTGACACGTACCCTGCCGCTGCGTACCTGGCCTGATATGGTAGCAGTTTCGATTTTCCCCACTCTTTCCGCATCCACGATTGTTACCAGCCCATTCCATTTCAGACAGATCCAATACCGGCTTCCCACCACACCCTGAAGCATGGAATCCTTTTTCTTCTCCCGAAATGTCCATTCCTTCCCGGCCTGCAAAATGTCCTCTGCAAATGCCTCCTGCCCGGCGGAAGACGGGAATTTCTTCACGATTTTCTTCGAGAATTTTTTCAGGATCTTATCCGGTTTGGACTGACCTTTCTGCCCCAGCCAGAACATCAGACCGATGATTTCTCCCAACAACAGCCCCAACGGTATATAAAATGAAACAATTCTCTGTGTAGGTACTTTTACAAAATACCCGATGACTGCCAATATCACTATACTGCATACCACTGACAGATAGGCCAAACGGCGCGCTCTGTTCAGGCTGTACTCACACCATTCCTCCACCCATTCTCTCTGTACGGCATAAAATTCTCCCATCCTGCCTGATACCGGTAAAGCGCGCTCTCCTGCCGGCTTCCTGCCGCCTGTAAAAAGACCTGCCACCCGAACAACCGCCAACAGAAGGCTTAAGCCTGCCGCTAATATACAGATCCATATATCCGCCATTTCCAGACCGTTCACCACACCGGTTTTCAGATAATACCAGTCTTCCTGCAACGCATTCTGGTCCAATGCCCGGCACATCTCTTCCATAACCTGACCGTGTTCATCCCCGAAATAAGCCTCCCTGTACACCGCATCCTCCTGGAAATCACGGTACAGTCCGATTACTTCACTTTCCCCCAATGCAGAAAAAACATGTTCCAGCATTTCCTCCCCCATAGGTTCCACAGTACCCTGCGCAGTAAAAGGAGCCATATCCTTTCCCGCTCTCAGTTCCACTGCCAGATGCAGATTCCACATAAGGTCTTTCAGCCCCGCATTCTCTCTGTCCGAAACTACAATATAAAGGAATGCCTGCCGATCTTCATCATATACTGCATATCCGATTGTCCGCACTCGATCCGGATCCCCCGAATAATACTCCTCAATGTACGAGCCAACCGGATATGCCGCCTCATACGATATGTATTTACCTTCTGCCTGGGCAAAACTCTCCCCCTCTGCGAGTACCTCGGCCCCGTCCAGTACCTTCCTGAAAGAATCTCCGGCAATCATCCAGCATCCGACAACACTTGCTATCAAGCATAATGTTATCAGAATATTTAACAGCTTTTTCATATCTTTCTCCTTATATTATGATAATATCTTTTTCTCACAAACTTTATTATATAAAAACGGCCGAAAAATTTCAACTGATTCCATCCTGATCTTTTCCTTTTGCGTATCCTGTTGTACGGTATTTTTGTAACCAAAGTTCTAAATTTACAAAGGAGGATTTTTATGAATGAACTTTCCAAAAAACTAAGATGGCTACGCTCCCAGAAAGGTATCTCGCAGAAAGAGCTTGCCCGTTTTCTACACTGTTCCCCGAGCACTGTCTCTAACTATGAAAATGCCGTATATGCCCCGGGACTGGATATACTGGTACTGCTGGCAGATTTTTATGAGGTTTCAGTGGATTATCTTCTGGGCCGCACCTTTTATCCTTATCCCACCGAGCTGCAGCACAAAACAATCTATGGGCAATATACGCTCAGCCAGTTTTTATGTCTTCTGGAGCATTTGACCGAAAAGGACAAACGCTTTCTTGCCTATGGATTCCGCCTTCTGGAAAAGCTGCCGAATCCTAAACAGCAATCCTGACATTCCGTATTGAGGCTGCCTCGTTCGCTAACGGGCCGCCAGACGCTCCCCCTTCATTTCGAAGCCCCGGGAATATTCCCAATAATTTCGGGGCTTCGCCTCAACTATCCCGAAAAGGACTATAATTGTAGAATATACTAATGCGGTTTCTTAACGCGAAAAAAGAACCGTCCCCAAGGCTCCCAGGTCCTCAAAAACAGTTCTTCCAACTGCGCCGCCAGGGGCTCGAACCCTGGACACCCTGATTAAGAGTCAGGTGCTCTACCAACTGAGCTAGCGGCGCATCTCTTATGTGTACCTCTATCTTGTGCCTGTTCTCTGTCTCAAGCACAAGATAGATTATATTACATTATTCTTATAAATGCAAGTGTTTTTTCAATAATTTTTTAAATTTTTTTAAGTTTTTCTAATTTTCCATCTCTCTATACAGCGTCAGGCTCACAAACCCGTCTTCTATCACCGTCTCTGCCTTATCCACCATCATCCCCACCAGAAGCAATTCACTGGTTTCTCCATAATTGCCGGAACCGGCCAATTCCCAGTAAATGTCCTCGATACCGTCATTTTTCTGCTCGTTCAGAGCTTTCAGCGCCTGCAGCTGCCCCTTCTCTTCCGGAAGATAGTTTCCGCGGAATGTGATCACTTCCTGATTTCCTTTCTTCTCCACGCTGAAGTCAATCTTGTCCGCTCCTACTGACAGAAAAAACATTGTCAGTTCCGCCACGACCTTTGCCGTTTTCCTTTGTTCGTCAAACATTTTCACTTTTCCTCTTTCTACCCTTATATTCTAACATGAAACTTTCCAGTCCGGGTACCATTATAATTGCCACCCAGCCCGCACTAAATCCGTTATTATACAAATTTAATCCCCCGTACATTTGAGAAGTACAAGTTACAATGGCCACATGGAGCATTCCTGCCACGATTCCCGCCAAAACGCCGAAGCGTCCGGCAATCGGCGCCAGCCCCACTGCAAAAATCGCGGCAAGCTGCAATCCGGGCATCGTCGGCGTGAACTGATTCAGAAATGTGGAAAGAAATACCCCGCACAACACAGGCAGGTAATTTTTCACATGTGCGCCGAATGCCGCGAATCCATATGCCGTCAGAATCGCCCCCACTACCGGCCCTGACAAATCCCCTCCAACCAGTAGGATATAGGTCTCACATACAGCGCCCACCAGTGCCATATTCATCAAAGTACTTCCGACACCTTCCATCAAGATAAAGTCCGCCACCGCCCTGCCGGGATGTTTCCATATCTTTCGGATTCCCGTCAGATTTCCTTTCGTCAGATACAATCCAAATAAAAAAGTCAGCAGGAAATAACCGTACAGCCCCAACACAATCCAAAGCGGCCTGCCTTCCCTCCAGATCATAACAGACTCACTTTCCAGGCCGAAGGACTTCAAAATACAGACCATCACAAAGGCCAGCACACCCGCAGAAAATCCGACGTTGAACAGGCTGAATCCTTTGTGCATGGAAGCCGTATGTACAGAAAGCACAGGTAATATAAATCCGATGAGGATACCCGTCAGCGTTGCTATGGCCAGATTGATCCTCCTGTCAAACGGCAGCAGATAGATCAGCTCCGTCACCAGCGGCGCCAGGCTTGTTCCGAACATGGCCGTATACAGATATCTTCCCAGTCTGGATCCATGCACCTTGGCATAGAGGGACGAGCCTATCAGGATCGGCAGAATATTCACCGGATTCTTCCCCCAGAGGGCATATCCCGCATTGATACTGATCGCCGCCATGGTCAATCCGGTAAACTTCACCTTCTCCCGATACAGCAAGCATATACTGATTCCCATCACCAGCACCGCGTTCATAAAGGAAGCGCCGTACCCGGCCAGTTCAAAATAATCCGTGATCAAGGCATCTCGCGAGACAACAATGGTCCACAGTCCCTTTATCACGCCAACGATCCCTTCTCTCTCCTGCACCATTCCTGCGACTCCTGCCGCCAACAGCAATATCATGGAAAAGATACAAAGCATCTTCAGTTCTATGCCCTCCAGCTTTCCCCGCATCGTTGTGTCCGCCATCTGTACCTCCTTGCCCATGAGTTCTCTGTCTATTTCCTCCGCTCCTGAAAAATTCATCCCCACCGTTCCTGTCCTCAAAAACGCTTCAAGATTCCTTACTATGTAGTTTACCGGATATTCGTCTAGAAAGCAATAAAAACTTCCAGACAGTTCTGTGTAAAATATGAATAAAAGAATGCATAAAATATTGTTTAGAATGGAAAACTTATATAATTGAAAAATTTTGAATATCATGATATCATAAAGATGGTACGAAACTGTAATCTGAATACCAGGTCGGTCAATTGGATTGACATTTATGAGGATGATGATATGAGAATAGAACGAGTGGACGACAAAACAGTAAAGTGCTTCCTCTCAAACGAAGAATTGGAGGAATATGATATCGACTATAAAGACTTTATCCTTCGAAGCGATAAAGCCCGGGAGATAGTCCAGGAAATCATTGAGCAGGCAGAAGAAGAGGTTGGATATAAGCCGCCCAAATTTGCTTTCGATCTGCAGATTATGATGCTGCCGGATCAGGGGCTGATTCTTACCTTTTCTGACAGAGATCCGGATATCCGGGAAAGCGATCAGTTTATAGAATGCCTGAAGGAAATGAAGAAGATTCTGGAGCGGACACGGGAGAAGATCACCCCCTCCCTTTCTGCATCTGCAGATGCCCAGAATTCCGGATCCCCTTCCCAGGATACAGGTAATCAAACGCCGGATACGGTCTCCGGCCAGAGAAAAGCATCTCAGTCTAAACAGGCCGATCGCCCCGGTTTTGCAGTATTCGCTTTCGCCGGCATCGGGCAGATTATGGAATATGCCTCCATGCTGCCTGCCAATCTGATGGTAGACAGCCGGCTATATGAAATGGATGGCCTTTACTATCTCTATCTGCTCAAAGGCCATGCTTCTTATGAGCGCTACAGCAGAGCCTGTGTTCAAGCCATGGAGTTCGCCAGCCTGTACGCCGCTGATCCGTCCCAGGTTGTACATCTGGAAGAGCACGGCCAATGTCTGATTGCCGAGAAAGCGATCCGCAAGCTTAGATCATAAGGCTGATATCACAAATAGATTCCGCAAAATAGATTCCCTACTGCAAAAGGGCTGCCCCGTCGATCAGGCAGCCCCTTCTTTTCTTCTTTTCTCCTTTTATCTTCTTCCCAACCTGTCCCCTCCGGCCCCGGGTCCTTTGGGCTTTCTCATCAATATCACCGCAGAACCGACCGCCACGCCCCCAAACAGGACGATCGCAGCTATCACTGCCACAAGCAACCAGTTGATTCCTTCTTCTGCCCGCTCCTGCTCCGGTTCAGGCGTCTCTTCCGGGAAAGTCACAAGGGAATCTGTCACTTCCTCCTCAGATTCCAACGGCGGTTCCTCGGTCTGCTCCGGTTCGGTGTCCTTCGGCTTCGGCGAACTTACCGACACTACCTCCACTCTGGGCGGTGTGGTCTTTGCAGGCTTGGTACTGCTTCCTGGTTTTCGTCCCCCCTGGCCCGTTCCCGGCCTGGCAACGACGGCCACACTTCCCGGTGTACCGTCCTCTTCCCCGTCATCACCATTGTCCCCGTTTCCGTCATCTATGGATCCGGGATTCTGCGTAGGCGCAGGTGTCCATATGGGCTCAGGCGCCTGGGTAGGGACAGGTTCCTCCGGCTGTGGCGCCTGGGTGGGCGGAGGCGTCTCCAGCGGCTCTTCCGGCGGCGCCTGGGTGGGCGAAGGTGGCTCCGGGGTAACTTCAGCTGCGGGAGGCGCTGCGGTCTGGCCGGGCGCCCCCATCTGCACGGTTCCCGGAAGCTCCACGCTCTCCATCCTTTTTAGTTCCGTCCCATAGACATACTGAAGGGAATCTTCCACCACGCTCACTGCCGCCGAAGCGTTACCGCCGTTCCCGTCCAGCACCACCAGCCTCCCCACAGTCAGGGAGTCCGTATTTTCCGCAAAAAGCGCATCCACTCCCGCCAGATACACATTCAGCTTTTTCCCGCCTTCATCATATCGGAAATCTGCTATTTTTGCATTGCTTCCCTCAAATTGGAATTCCACCCTTGATGCATCTGCGGAATTCACCGACAGGCTGAACTGGAGGGAGGATACTCCCTCCTTCGCCGCATGTTCCGAGACAATCGTGACCGTTCCCTTCTCGTCCAGCATAAAACCATCGCCGCTTGCCGCGTGTACCTGCATGGAAAACAGGGTCACCGGCACAAGTGCAGTCATAAATAATCTGGAAATCTCTTTCTTCATATCCACCTCTTTTATCGCTGCAGATCCGGAATACTATCCAAATAGACCTCAGGCAATACTGCCGGAACCTCCTCAAACAGAGAGTCACTTACAAGTCTCTGCCCCTCGTTGGTCTCCGCCTTGTTCACACGGTACAGCTCTGCACGGACCTTTTTGATCTGGCTTAAATCCGTATCGGGATCCAGCCAGTAAATCCATGTGCCGTCGGAAACATCCTGGATATTACCTGTATCGGGCACATCGGCCATGATAATCTGCTCCGCCTTCAGGGCATCCCCTTCCAGTCCGCCCACAATATTTCCGTTCTGATCATACAGGATGACCACATTATAGGCAGGGCTGCCCTTGTAGGAACCGGCAAATACGATGGAACCTTTCGGAATCACATCCGTATCCTTCTCTCCAAACTTGAATTCCTCCGCCAGTTTCCCTATAACGAAGCTCTTGCCTTCGCTGTCTTCGGTCCGCCGGAAGTCTACATTGTCTCCCGTAGGGCCAAGTACATCCAATTCTCCAATCGATACCGTATCTCCGTTGGCAGTCTTCAGAATCAGCTTCAGGGCCGATGCCGAATACGTACTCACATACTTTTCTCCGCTGGTAGAAAGGTAGATTGTCTGCGCGCCCTTGAAGGTTCCGTTTGCCACCTCCCGCCAGGTATCGTCAATCCGTACTTCGATCGAATATGCCCTTTCTGCCGTATCGCCCGGCGTATACTGGAAGCCTGCCACGGTAACCGTCTTGTGGAAATCCAGCAAAATCACCGCTTCTCCGCTGGCTGTAGCCGTATAAACTGTCTCCGCCTTGTTATCAATGAGCTTCTCTTTCTCCGCAGGCGCCTTCTCCGCTTCCGGATCGCTGCAGTATACCGTATCCTTGCTGCCAGGCTCTGCCGTTTCTCCCGCCGCCTTCAGGTTCTGGGTTTCTACTGTCCAGAAGGTTTTATCCAGACTGCCGTTATGCTCGATTTTCAGAGGATCCAGCGTCTTCACGGCAGAGCGGTTCAGGTATTTGTCAACTACCGTCACCTCATAGGATACCGTCCGATTATTCATGGTGGTAATGATGTCGCTCATGGTATTTCCTGTAGTGAAGCCCACGGTCTCCCGAATGGTCTTTCCTCCGGAAATCGTACACCGTACCACCTCATATCCCAATATATCAGCCTCCGGAATGGTCTTGGCGCTGAGGTTGAAATCGATCCGGTTGGCTGCCACCTTTGTAGCTGTCACGCCGTCACCTACAGCTTCTACCTTACCTTCCGTATCCAGTACACTGCTTCCGCCGCTCTCCAGCCTATATACTCTGGCTTCATCATTGACATAGTAAATGGCTCTGGTCTCCTTGGAGAACTGACCTGCATAAGCTCTGGTCCCCTCGTCCGGCGTCATTCCCCAACGCTGGAAGAAGTCCAGAATATCCTTTTCGGCCGCCGCGCAGGCTAAACGCATCAGATCCTGATCGCGGTTTCCGGCCAATGTCAGGGCCACGTTTCCGGGATGAGGCGCCTTCGCCTGATCTCTCGCATAGGTATCCACCCGTGCAAAGAACAGATTATTCAGCTGTTCCTCATAGTTTTCATAGGTCTTGTAATTATATCCGTTGTCATAGGCCAAGTGCAGCTGCCAGTACATAGCCAGCTGGGTAAATACATTGGAAGCCGGCCCCCTGGATCCGGATGTCACCTTCTCATACACCTTATCATATTGGAAGCGAACGCTGTCGTTAGTATCCCTTGCCTGGGCCAATACGGAGAAATAGTTGTTGGTCACCTCCGCCACCGCATATGCCCCCTGATTGATACAATGCCCGATCTCATGGGCAATGCCCCATCCGAAATAGGAACCGCTCTGCCATTTGCCATTCTCATCCCGCACAACCGGCGATGCGGTCACCATGCCGGAGGTAGAACCCCATCCGATTCCGATATGATTACCCGAGGCATACATAAAGGCTCCGGCAAACATTCTCTGATAGCGGATATTCAGATGCCTCAGCGGAATCCTGTCTTTCACATCCGGCGCATTGTCATTCAATCCCTTGTGCTGGTAGAACAGGTACATCATCTCGTCCATGGCATCCATGGAATTCAGAATTTTCCCGGCCCGTTCTTCCGCTGTCGTACCAGCGCTTCCGGAACCGGCCCAGATCTGTTGCGCCGGCAGGGAGAACATCATGGTATCCAGCAGAATGTCCGTGGCTCCCAGAATACACTCATCCGCCTTGTATTCTTTTTTCACCGATTCATTGGTTCCGTTCTGATGAACCTCCTGGTGCTTCGCCTGTATATTGCTCACATAGGTTTCCAGAGCCTCCACATAAGCCTGAGTTCTCTTCAGCCGCTCTGACTGCTCTTCCACCTGATACAAATCCAGTATAGGCACCTGTTCCCCGCCGCTGACACGGACCGCATACTGGTCATTGGCATTGTTTCCGGTATATTGTACATAGAGAGCTCCGCCGGCTTCGCTTTCCTTAGTCCACAGCTTGGGAACGGTAATCTTATTGGCTCCCACCTTCAGGGTAGCCACTGTGCTGCTCACTCCCCCTGCCTCTGAATTATACTGTGTCGCCACCAGCTGCAGGTTGGTACTTTCCCCTGTTCTCTTGGTATTATGCCCCACATAGATCATGATCTTATCCTGGGCTGCCGCCGTGATACCGATGGGCTGCCATGCGTTCAGTCCGCCGAATCCTCTTCCGGCATCCTGTGTGGTAATGGTACTGTGAATCTTCACCGGCGCACGCAGATCCTTTGCATTCAGGATATCTTCCGCATTTTTCAGCTCCCGCTCCAGAAGCTCTCTGTCCGGATGCAATTCCCCGCTTTCCTCGTCAGGGGTATTGATTCTCTCCCGCAGCTGATTGATGGTATCCTGATTCACCTCCGGTTTCAGCACCATATGGAGATCGTCCTCATACAATGCCAGAATATCTGCCAGCAAGGTATCGTAATGATAGAAATATACCTCTGCAACGGAAATGGTTCCCACCGCGGAATAACGTGCAAGTCCGAACTGAAGCTTTTTAATCTTTGCCATCTGGGGCAGTTTTACCACATAATAGCTCTTGCCCTGCGCATCCGTCCGTCTCTGCATGGATACTCCGGACACATTAGTCGCCGTCCCGCCTTCATCCCAATAGCGGACCTTAATATAGCTGATACCCGTATCCTGAGATGACAGATCATGGAAGGCAAAGGTATCCATCTCATAGGCCTGGTCAAACTCATACAACAGACCTGCATTGGTTTTTAATACACCGCCTACAGGATTATATCCTCCTGCATCCCAGGTATTTGCAAAATAGTAAGATGCCGGATCATGATCGACTGTTCCCCATGCGGTACCGGCCTGGGTATCCAGAGGACTGTCTTTCATGGCTGCGGCCGTGGTGGCATTAATAATATGGGCTCCCTTTTCTCCCACCTCTCCCCGATTAATCAGCTTATACTTGGGCATGGCTGCCGGGCTTAAGTCCGTGGTGGTAGCAGACACCGTAAGTGAAGGATCACTCTCTCCCAGTTCATTGACACCGGTCACATAGACAGAATATTTTACCAAATCCTTCAGTCCTGTAATGATATAACTGTTCTCCGAAATATTCTCAATCTTCTGGTATGTATCCGTGCCTTCTTCTTTATAATATACATTATAGGAGACCGTATCCTTCATATCCTTCCACGACACGATGATACTCTGGTATTTTCCTTCGGCATTCACATCGTCCGGCTTGGGCGGTCTGGAATTTGGCATCGGCGTAGCCGTCACCTCCTCGCCGTACCCGCTGCGCCATGTACCGTTGACAGACTGCACCTGTATTCTGTAGTCCAGATAATTGGTCAGCCCCTTGCCTCCGAAGGAAGTGAGATCCAACGCATTTCCGGTTACCATCACAGTCTCCGACTGCTCTCCCTGCTTCACCAGAACCTCATATCCTGTCACATTGACACAAGCTTCCCATGTCACACTGATCTTCCCGCTGTCCGCCAGGGCCTTCAGGTTTTTCGGAATATCCATCGCCGGCTCCGGAATACGCTCCCCCATGCCGTTTACAAATTCCACCTTGGAAATCTCTGCCAGATTCGCCTCCGCCGTCATCTCCCTGATCACCAGCGTCACCCGCTTTACGGCAATCTGGGTCCCCAGATGAAGCCGGATATTCCCCTTGGAATCCCGCTCCGCATATACATCAGCCCGGTCCAGCAAAAATTCCACATCGCTCACCACCGGAACCTCGATAGTCCCTTCGCCGCCCTCGTCCATATATGTAACCGTAACCGCAGCCTGTTTGATGGGATTACCCTCTCCTGTCTCAATAATGATGCCGTCTGCCTGGGCTGCCTTCCCGGCCTGTCCGTCAAAATCAAACTGTACGGTCACCGGATTCTCCGGGGAAATCGCTCCCCCTGCCGCAGGCGACAGAGTAACACTGTTCTGATTCTTCAGCATCCCGGTCAAGCTTCCGTTCACCGCTGTCCCGTCTCCGGCTGCAGGCATGATCACGGCATTGGGAATAAATTCCTCAATCCCCGCCTGCTTGTCTCTGGTATCATTGAAAGCCTTGGAGAAATACTCCAAATCCACCAGATTAACCTCTCCATCCCCGTTTAAGTCGGGCAGAGCGGAAAAATCCCCTTTGTCAACAGCGCTCACCAGCACATCCCTGTCTGCCTCATCTACCTTGCCGTCACCGTTCACATCTCCGATCACCAGCACGCCCGGATGGAGCACATCTTCCTCATAAGTGATCCCTGCCAGAAATCCTGTCATCAGATTGACGGCATACGCCCTGCCCTCTACCTGGATATTCTGCGTATATGTAGCGAACCCGTCCGCCATTACCGTTAAGACATATGCTCCGTCCGCCACCTTTTCGAAACTTGTCCTGGAAGGCTTTGTAGATTGTGCCTCTATGGCAATATAACTCGTTCTGGTCTGATTGGAAGCGTCTGTCAGAGTGACCGTGAAATTCACGGCACGATCCAAAAATAATGCCGCTCCGATGGACACGTCCACCTGACCCACAGGTCCCAGGGACCTCTGCCCCCCAATATTGCCCGCAGCCGGCTGATTCGTCTGTGTGCCCTGCGGAGTTCCGCCCTCCTGAGGGGGCTGCGTACCCTGGCCGTTTCCGCTTCCCTGAGACGGCTGAGACTCTCCGCTTCCACTCTCCTGAGAGGGCAGAGACTCCTGACCGTTTCCGCTTCCCTGGGACGGCTGAGACTCCCCGCTTCCGCTTCCCTGAGACGGCTGAGACTCCCCGCTTCCACTCTCCTGGGACGCCTGAGACTCCCCGCTTCCGCTTCCCTGAGACGGCTGAGACTCCCCGCTTCCGCTCTCCTGGGACGCCTGCGTATCCTGACCGCTTCCGCTCTCCTGGGACGCCTGCGTATCCTGACCGCTTCCGCTCTCCTGGGACACTGTGCTCTCGCCGCCCCCCTGGGATTTCCCGTTTTCAGCGTTGCCCGCTTGATCCTCCCCGGGCTCCTGCGTACCGGCCGTGTCCTGGTTCACCTGAGAGCCTTCTTCCGCCCGGCTCCCCTCCTCCTGGGACTGCTGCGTCTGACCTATACTGCCAGGTTCCGCGGCATATGCCATTAAACCTGAACTGACAGTCAATATGGCCGCCAATAATAATGCCATTTTCCGTTTCATGCTTTTGTCCTCCCGTTGCTCGCACCCTTGTATCTGAAAAGTTTTGGAGTTATATTATACCGCATATTCCATTCGCCTGCAAGACAAAAAACAATTGAAAAACAGCACCTGCATATGCCTCCTGAAAATAGCAGAAATTATTCCAAAACAGCACAATCCTGTCCTTGTGCATCTTCCCTGACTATGCTAAAATACAGTCACTTACTCAGGAAATGCAGGTGATACCGTTTGACAGGAATCATATTTGACCACAAAGAATTTGCCGTTTTCGACGGGCCGGGTCCCAGGCAAACCGTCTTTTTCAAAGGCTGCCCTCTGCGCTGCAGCTGGTGTCACAATCCGGAAGGCCTGTGTGCCCATCCTCAGCTGATGGTAAGCAATGCTTCCTGCGCCCACTGCGGCAACTGTATCCGCATATGCACCCACGAGACCTGCATTGCCTGCGGAGATTGTGTCCATGTCTGTCCGCTTCACTTACGGTCTATTGCGGGGGAAACCGTCACCGCCGGGGAGCTGGCCGGCCGGATCCTGAAAAACGCCGACTACTATGCTGCCTACGGCGGCGGGGTCACCTTTTCCGGCGGCGAACCGCTTATGCAGGCCGCTTTCCTGGGAGAAGTCCTCAGGCTCTTACCCGGGGTACACTGCGCCGTCGAGACCTCCGGTTATTGCCAGCCTTCCCTTTTTCAGGAAATCACGGCACTGCTGGATTATGTGATTATGGACATCAAGCTGTTTGACGAAACCAGACATCGGCATTTTACTGGCGTCAGCAATCGATTGATTCTGCAAAACGCCCTGGGCCTGTGCGAAGGCCAGATCCCCTTCGTCATCCGGATCCCTGTCATTCCGGGAGTCAACGACACGGATGAAAACTACAGACAGACCGCTGCTTTCCTTTCCGGCGCCCGAAATCTTGTCCGTGTGGAATTCCTTCCCTACCACAAAACGGCAGGTGCAAAATACAGCATGGCCGGAATGGAATATCAGCCGCAGTTTGATCCCGAAGGTTCCATCCATATCTCACAGGAAATCTTCGGAGAATACGGAATAAGGAGTGTGATATTATGAGAGAACGAATCCGGAAAATGCGCGATTTCTTCATTGTACGCAAGGAACACCATATCTTCAGGCAGACCCCCGGGAATCCCGGCCTGTTGGCAGCCGATTTTGCCCGGCACCATATCCCCGCCACGGACCGCAGTGCCATGCGTCTCCTTTCTGTACTCCGCCAGGAGACACCGGTACTGTTTCCGGAGGAACGGATCGTCTTTACCAGAACAGTCCGGACAATACCGGAGCTGTTTACCCCGGAAGAGACGGCTGAACTGAAAAGCAGCTATTGGATCCACGAACGTGGCGATGTGAGCAATATTAATGCGGATTATACCCGGCTGTTGTATATGGGCCTCGTTCCCAAAAAGCAGGAACTGGAAATCCTCCGGGAACGCTTTGCCGCATCCGGACAGGAAGAAAATGCCCATTATATCACACTGCAGATCCAAATCCTCGACGGCATTCTGGAATTGACCCATCGCTACCGTGTGCTTGCCCTGCAGCAGGGAAATGAAGCTGTGGCAGAGACCCTCTCCCGAGTACCCGCCCAGCCTCCCCGGAATTTCCCGGAGGCTCTGCAGATGTTCCGGATCCTGCATTTTGTCATGTGGTGCGGTGGAAATTATCACAATACAATCGGCCGTTTTGATCAATACATGTACCCCTATCTGGCGAAAGATCTGGAAGAAGGACTCTATAACGAAGAGGATGCACTGGAGCTTCTGGAGGAGTTCTTCCTGACCTTCAACAGGGACAGCGATCTCTACCCCGGCATGCAGCAGGGAGATAACGGCCAGAGCATAGTTCTGGGCGGCCGGTGTGAAAGCGGCGCCGACGGATTTAACCTGCTCTCCCGGCTCTGCCTTCAGGCCAGCCTGGAATTGAAAGTGATCGATCCCAAGATCAATCTCAGAGTCCATTCCGATACGCCTCTGGAAACCTACCGGCTGGGCACAGAACTGACAAAGCAGGGCCTGGGCTTCCCCCAGTATTCCAATGACGATATCGTCATCCCGGGATTGACCAACTTGGGCTATGCCCCTGCGGATGCCTGCAACTATGCCGTTGCCGCCTGTTGGGAGTTCATCATCCCGGGGACAGCCATGGACATTCCGAATATAGAGGCTCTCTCCTTTGCCAAAGCCGTCGCCGATGCCGTAGAGAATGCTTTGGAAGGAAGCGATTCCTATGATGCGTTCTATCGTCGGGTCCGTGAGAATATCTATACCCAGTCAGAGGAACTGTGTGAACGGGTGAAAAATGTCTATCTCTATCCTGCGCCCTACCTGTCTCTGATGATGGACGGCTGCTGTGAAAATGCCCGAGATATTTCCCTGGGCTGCCGTTATAACAATTACGGAATCCATGGAACCGGACTTTCCACTGCCGCCGATTCGCTGGCTGCCATCCGGAAATTCGTTTTCGAGGAAAAGAAAGTCTCCGCCGCGGAACTCAAAAAGGCTTTGAAACAGGATTTTTCAGGGTATGAACAGCTTTGCACACTCCTGCGGTATGAGGCGCCGAAATTCGGCAACAACGACGACTATGTGGACGAAATTGCTTCCTTGCTGCTGGCGGATTTCGCCGGGGCGCTGAAAGGAAAGAAAAATGACCGGGGCGGCATCTTCCGTGCCGGCACGGGAACGGCAATGTACTATCTCTGGCATACAAAGGATCTCCCTGCCAGCCCCGACGGGCGGCATCAGGGGGAGGCACTGGGCTGCAATTACTCTCCCAGCCTGTTTAGCAGATGCAAAGGACCGGTCTCCATTATCCGTTCCTTTGCGAAACCGGATTTGAAGGAGACCATAAACGGCGGCCCTCTCACCCTGGAGCTCCATGACACGGTTTTCAGAACGGAAGAAAGTACGGAAAAAGTCGCCTTGCTGGTAAAATCCTTTATGGATCTGGGCGGCCATCAGCTGCAGCTGAACGCAGTGAACCGGGACACCATGCTGGATGCACAAAAGCACCCGGAGCACTACCGAAACCTTATCGTCCGTGTCTGGGGCTGGAGCGGATATTTCGTGGAACTGGACAAGGAGTACCAGGACCACATCATTCAAAGAATGGAACTGGCAATGTAAAGAAGTATTCCCAAGAGGGAATGGGGGACGATCTATGAATCTATTTACTTACTCTTCCTATATAAATACAGCAGACGGCAGGCGGGACGATGTCAGATGCAGCGTCCGTGAAATTCTCTGCGAAGACGGCGTATCAGCCGTTTTCATCAAAGCGCTGTGCAAAGATGATGCAGATGGGCGGGACCATTCTATCCACAGCGACCTGGGCGTTGTCATCGAAGCTGCCTCTGCCAGGCCTCCCCGGCGTTATATGGCCAACTACAGGCATACCGAATACTGGTGCAGGCCGTTTTTCGGCGAAGATCTCACAGATATGCCCGATGAGACCCAGGCTCTGGTATTGGAACTGGATGACGGTCAGTTCTGTGTAGTCCTTCCTGTGGTCAACGATACCTGTAAATGTGTCCTGAAGGGCTGCTGTACCCATACCTTCTCGGCCAGAGTCTTCTCCTGGTACCCCAAAAGCTACAGCTGCCAGGGTCTTGCCTTCGTGTATGCCGTGGCGCCCCGCCCCGGCCAGGCTATGACACGCTGTGTAAAACGTGCTCTGAAATTGCAAAACAGTCCCACCCGCCACAGAAGCGAACGCCGCTATCCCGCCCTGTTCGATTCTCTGGGCTGGTGCAGCTGGGACAGCATGCATATCGAAGTGTCCCAGGAGGGGATGCTTCGCAAATGCCGGGAATTTCAGGAAAAAAAGATTCCTGTAAAATGGGTGATTCTGGACGATATGTGGGCGACTGTCACGGATTTTTACGGGGAAGAACATGACCATGGCGAGAACATGATCGAATTGATGCACCGATCCATGCTGTCCCATTTTGAAGCGGATCCCAGTCGTTTTCCGGATGGGCTGGCCGGCTGTATCGCCAGGATCGCGGAATTCGGGATTCAAACCGGTATCTGGCATCCCACCACCGGTTACTGGAAAGGCTTCGATCCGAAGGGCGAGGGATACCGGCTCCTGAAAGATTATCTCATTCGGGCAGACAATGGCTACATCGTTCCGGACTGGCAGGAGGCGAGCGCCTATATGTATTACAAAACGCTGCATGATTTCTTCCGGAAATGCGGTGCCAGTTTCGTAAAAGTGGACAATCAGACAATGACCCGCAGATTCTACAAGGGTCTGGCTCCTGTGGGGAAGGTAGCGCGGGCCTTCCACAGCGGACTGGAAGCTTCCGTGGGAGAGCATTTTGACAATGCCATGATCAATTGCATGGGCATGGGCAGTGAAGACATCTGGAACCGCAGCGTCAGTCCCATCTCTCGCTGTTCCGATGATTTTCAGCCTGAAAACCGTTCATGGTTTACGAAACACGTACTTCAATGCGCCTATAACTCCTTATTTCTTGGGGAATTCTACTGGTGCGATTGGGATATGTGGTGGACCGATGACGCTCAGGCCGGCAAAAACAGCCTCATGCGTGCTGTCAGCGGCGGCCCCGTCTATGTAAGTGACCAGCTGGATCGGAGCAAACGGGACATCCTGGCTCCTCTTATTCTGGAGGATGGCCGGATCCTTCGCTGTGACAGACCCTGTACCCCCACCTTTGACTGTGTGACAGCAGATCCCACCACAGGAAACAGAGCTTTGAAGCTTCAGAATACGGTAGGAGAACATGCCGTCATGGCTGTTCTGAATATCAACAGGGACAACCGCCCGGTAAACGCCCGGATCAGCGGACGGCATATTGACGGCTTTTTGGCAGAAGAATACGTCGTCTATGAACATTATTCCCGAAAAGTGCAGATTCTTCATGGGAAGGAAGCCTTTGACGTCACCCTGGAGGATAACGACGACTATCGGCTGTATATCTTCGCCCCTCTGAAAAACGGCTTTGCCGCCATCGGCCGCATAGATAAGCTGATCTCCCCTGCCGCTATCCGGTATGTCCACAGGGAGGAGATCGTCCTGAAGGAACACGGCCCCTGTGCCTGGGTCAAAGACGGAGAGCTCTGTATTCAGGATTCATAGGCTGCTTTATCTCATCTGTGCCTTCTCAATGCGAAACCTGACCGTGGTTCCGCTGCCGGCCATGCTTAAAAAGGTCAGCGCGGAACCGCCTCCGTACTCCAGAGTCAGACGCTCATTCACATTTTTCAACGCATACCCGCCGCTGCGGTTCTCATTCTCCGGCAGCGAATCCGGCTCCACCGCAAACCCTCTGCCGTTATCCTCTACTGAAAATACAAATGCCGGCCCTTCCGAAAAAATCCGTATGCGGATCAGCCCCTTATGTTGGATTTCCTTAAAACCATGGTTGATGGCATTTTCCACCAGGGGCTGCAGAATGATTTTCAGCATTCTTCCCTCCAAAGCCTCCGATTCCACTTGCATGTCTATCTCAAACAAATTGGGGAAACGTATTTTCTCAATCTCCAGATAGCTCTTCACATGCTGCAATTCTTCCGCAACAGTGATGATATTCTCCCCCTTGTGAAGTCCCAGGCGGAAAAAGGAGCCCAGATGATAGGATAGTTTCTCAATATCCTTATAAGGTTTCTCAAGCTTTGCCATCCAGCTGATGGCATCAATTGAATTATAGATAAAATGCGGATTGATCTGTGACTGCAGTGCCCGCAGCTCCGCTACTCGCTTTGCATCCTTTTCCTTCTCAATATTCTCTATCAGATTCCGTATCTTGTCGGACATTTTGACGAATTGTTCCTCCAATTCCCCCAATTCACTGCCCCGGCCAACCTGAAACGCATGGGTATAATCCCTGGAGAAAAGCTTGAGATTCTTCTGCAGTTCTCTGATATTCTTGATGAGCCTTCTGGTCACCAGGAGCACCAGAACGAGACAAGCCACCACTGCCACAATCAGGGACAGCAGCAGTACCCGGTTCAGCATCTGTGTGGTACGGTACAGATCCTGTTCGGACAGAATATATGTCAGCTCCAAAGTCTCCCCCAACGCCAGGATTTCCACCTCATGGGTATAGACAGGATTTTCCTGAAAAAAAGAATACAGCCTGCTCTCCTTTAGCGGCAGGGATGCCAGAATATTGATATAATCTCCGTCCGAACAGGAAATGATTCTGCCATTGTTCGCCAGAAAGATCCTGCTGTTTTTCAGGGAAGCGGATTCATACATACTGCTTACGGAAATTTCGTTCATATACAGCAGAACATCCCCAATACTGGAACTGCGGCCGAACACCAGACAGGGTGCCCCCGCCTGGTCATAGATACAATGGTCATACAGATTCAGGCTTCTCCCGGTAAAGGTGGAAAGGAAGCTCTCAGGCGGCAGGGCAAGCGGCGAATCCACATCGTATGCCGGCGCCACATAGGTATAACGATGCCTCGTGGGAAAGAGAATATCGATCTGCCTGATCTCGCTAAACCCGCCGAACAACTCGTCCAAAAGCTCCTGCACCTGTTCTCCTTTCTCCTCCGGCGTCAAATTGAGATCCGTAAGGATCCGCAGCAGGGTCTGATCGGATGTGATGTTAAATAAAATCTGATTGTTTTTCTTCACCAAAGCTGCCATATCGGTATCGAATGCCTGAAAAGTGGACTGTACATAATTGCTGGAATAGTTCTCCTGTATGGTGGTAAATCCGAAAAACCAGGCAAACAAAGTGATTACCAGAGAGCTTAACAGCCCGAATACCAGTATGTAGAGGACCACAAATCGCTGAATGTGGATTTTCTGATCAGTCATAGCGGCCTCCTTGTCATTGATATTGGGACGGAGCGGAACCGGTCATCTTAAAAAAAGCTTTTCTGAATGTAATGGGATTCTTGTACCCTACGGCTTCCGAAACTTCATACAATTTATACTGTCCTGTTTTTATCATTGTTCTGGCTACGCAGATGCGGTATTCCGTAAGCCAGTTGTTGAATGTCGTCCCTGTCTCCTGTTTAAAAGAATGCATCAGACGTGACTCTGATATATGAAGTTCTCCTGCCACATGAGATATCCGGATCTCCCTGGCATAGTTTGCCTTGATATAAGTCACCGCCTTATTCACGGTCATACTGTAACGTTCCCTGTCTCCCATAAAAGGCTGCATACATCCTGCGTGCAGCGCCACCCGGTCCAGAAACTCCAGAATATATGCCTTCAGTGCTTCCACTGTCCCCAGGCTCTGGATATCCGATGCCGGACGAATGGGCTTCCCGAATACCAGCTGCATGGTATAGGCACTTTCGAACAGTTCCCGGACCACCGCTGTAGCCAGCCCCGTTATGCTGTTCTTCACCAATGCCATGTCCACATTCCGGCTTTCAAGTGAGTGAAAATAGCTTCCCACCAGCTCTGCTACCTCCCTTTCCTCTCCCGCAGACAGCCCCTCCAAAATCTCACGGATCTCTGCCTGCGACAGAACCGGCGTCTCCGCAGCAAGATCCCTGATGGCCATATAGTCAATAATTTTTCCATATCCCATCTGCGCCTTCTTCTCCAGGGCCTCCCTGGCCTGCAGATATGCCCTATGAATGGCGGCAAGGCTCCGGAAGGTAGCGCTTACCCCGATGGTGAGAGTCGTCCCGGCCATCTCCTGAAATCCGGTGCTGATCTCTTTAAGAAGCATCACCTGCTGCCTGTAGTCCCTGCTTCTGGTAAAGATCAGAAGCGCTGTCTCCGCAACGGACAGATTCGCCTTGTAAGTACAGTTCTCGTCTATGCTCAGATAGTAGTTCAGCCTCTCATTCAATATTTTGGAAAAACGCTTTCTTTCATCCGGCTCATAATGCCGCTCCCCCTCATCGATTTCTATGAGGGCAATATAGTAATCATGCTTTGCAGCACTCTTCTCTAAATAGCTTCTGAATACGGCAATATCCCCGTCAGAAGGCTGGGGATCGTGCAACAGCTGACAAAGCAGCTCATCCATGCGGTAATTCTGCCAGGAATGGAGCCTCCCCTGCAGCTTGCGCTCCTGCTCCAGCCTGGTCCGCAGCCTGCAAAATACAGATATGATCTCCTCATTCATCGCCGGCTTGGATATATAGGCAAAGACATCATTGTCAATGGCAACCTTGGCATAGGAAAACTCATTATATGCCGTCAAGATGATGATCTGGATCCCGGGATTCTTCTTCTTCACATGCCGGATCAGATCCAGTCCGTCCATTCCTCCCATACGGATATCGGTAATCAGCACATCGGGATGCAGCTCCTCGATCCTGCGCAATGCCTCCGCGCCGTTATCTGCCTCTCCTGCCACCGAAAATCCAAACTCCTCCCACGGAATGGACACCCGCAGCCCCTCTCTTACCAGAGGCTCGTCATCTACAATAAAAAGCTGAAACATAACTCCTGCCTTTCCTTCCCCCAATCAACCGTCCGAAATCTCACCTGCCCCGTCAAGCGTGTCAAAAAAATGGCCAAACTGGTCAGAAAGCGATGTCAGCGCCCTTGTCAGTCTCCGAAGAAACCATTGCAGCGTCACATAAGCCGCCAAAAACAGAAGCGCACACAGCGCAGCCATCCCCAGGAAAAATCGGAATAATACACGGTTCAGCGGCTCCTGTGATGTCTGAATACACAGGGTAAACGGAAATGCTCCCACCTTTCCGTAAAACACCTCCGTCCTCGAATCGAACTCTGCCTCCTGTCCCGTCCCGCCGTTCTCCAACACTATAACCGCCGCTTCATCCGGCAGCAGCGACGCCGAAAAATGATGTTCTGAAAAAATCCCCATATCGTTGTCCGAATCACTGGTGACAGGCAAAATGTTCATGGCGGGAATCGTGACTCCCAATGTCTGGTTTTCCTCTCCTCCCGCCGATTGAAGAGACTTCAGACACAGAAGCTTATCCTCAGATGGATTCTTATGTTTCAGATAGTACCACTGAAACGCCTCATATGAGGCTTCCAGCAATTCCGGATGCTGCTCCTGCAGAAACTCTGTCAGCACAATAGCCTCCTGGGTGAACGCATATTGAGAATCTGTGCGGATCAAAAATACTTCCTCAATATCCAGGCTGGTATTCCTGATCTTCTCCAACTCATAGCGAATCTTTGCCTGATAATATTTATCGTCTTCCCGGAAACGGAATTTCGCGCAAAACAAAGCGATGTTAAACTCTGCCAGCTGTAAATAGCTCTCTGCATTGGCAATCTGCTGATTTCTGAAATAATTAATTTTGTCATCATAATCATTCCGCAGCAGCCTGCAGTAGATCAGGAATACCGCCAGACTGTAAGTTACAAATATAACTGCGGCGGCCGAAAGCAACAGCAGCGAATATTTCTTCTTCAACTTCTGAAACATGGAATCACCTCATTGTTATTATACATGGATTTCAGGCTTTTCCACAAGACTATTTTGCTGGAAACAATTGGGAAGACAGGAAATCAGCAGGATTTGCTCCAAAACAGCAGAATACGTTCCCCTGGCCTGTAAGGACTGCCATCCCTTTTCAAAAAGCAGCAGAATACGTTTCCAAATGGCAGGATAGGCTTCTTGCGGCCCCTCTTATCCTCTGCTAAAATAACAGCATACTCAAAAAAGCACAAATGAGAAATGGCAATGGCAAAGTGAAAACGACACTGGGCAGGACGCTGCGGAACTATAAATAAGGAGGGGAACAATGACATCAGGAAAACACCGCACACCAAAAAACAAAATAGGCCTCCCGCCAAAAAAGCAAAGCCTGTGGCAGGAAATCCGAAAGCGGTATTTCTTCTATCTGCTTCCGATCCCGGGAATCATTTCCCTGATTTTGTTTTCCTACATCCCCATGGCAGGCATTTATATCGCATTTGAAAACTATACCTATCAGGGCGGCCTCTTCGGCAGTGAATTTGTAGGACTTAAAAATTTCCAGTTCTTTTTCGCCAATATGGGAAACGCCCTGCGGGCCACAAGAAATACTCTGGTCATCAACATCGGCAGTATCGTCCTGGGCACCGCGCTGAATGTAACTGTGGCCGTTATCATGGGTGAAATCAATCGGGAACGCTATCGCAAGGCCATGCAGACGGTTATCCTCTTCCCCCACTTTCTGTCCTGGATTGTGGTAGGCGCCCTTTCCGAGGTGCTGCTGGATACCAAAAACGGCCTCTTGAACCAGCTGATCGTCTCTCTGGGCGGCGAGGCCATCGAATGGAGCTATGCCCCGCAATACTGGTGGGCCATTTTAATCATCACCAGCCTGTGGAAAGGTTTTGGCTACGGAAGTGTAGTCTACTATGCCACGCTGACCGGCTTTGATCCCACTCTATACGAAGCGGCGGAGGTGGACGGAGCCAGCCGTTGGAAGAAAATCCGCAGCATTACCCTGCCTCTGCTGAAGCCCACCATTGTTACACTGTTCCTTTTGAACATCGGCGGCATCCTGGGCGGAAGCCTGGAACAGATCATGGGTATGACTAAAATGGCTCCTGCATTGTTCGAGACCACAGATACGATTACTACTTTCGTATACCGCTCCACCATATCCAGCACCAACTTCTCCATGTCCTCGGCGATAGGCCTGTACCAGTCGGTCTTCGGTTTCCTGCTGGTATTAAGCTCGAACTTGCTGGCCAAAAAGATCGATCCTGACTATGGGCTGTTTTAGAGGAGGTACCGAAAATGAGGAAAAAACATCGCAAATTAAAAAGAGAAAGCCCTCTGTGCTATATCGTGATGGCAATCCTGGCCCTGGTCTGCCTGCTGCCCCTGTTGATGATCCTGTCCGCATCACTGACCGATGAAGTCTACGTACAGAAAAACGGCTATTCCATCCTGCCCATGTATCCTACCCTGGATACCTATATCTTCCTCGTAGCCAACAAGGGCGAGATGCTGGCAAAGGCGTTTCTGACCACCATATCCGTAGTGATTTTGGGAACACTGTACTCCGTGACGGTTACTACCTTTTTTGCCTACGCGATCTCTCAGAAGAAAAGCACCTTTCGTTTTGCCAGAATACTGTCGTTTTTCGCCTGGTTCACCACCATATTCAGCGGCGGCGTACTCCCGTGGTACATTATGTGCACCCAATACTATGGCCTGAAGAACAATCTCTTTGCCCTTTTTATCCCTTCCGGCATCAATGTATGGAATATGTTTATTCTACGGGGAAATTTCAGAGAAGTTCCCGAGGAACTCATCGAGTCGGCAAAACTGGACGGCGCTTCCGACGCGAAGGTTTTCGTGAAAATATCCATCCCACTGGCCCGGGCCGGAATCGTCACCGTAGCGCTTTTCAATGTACTAAGCTTCTGGAATGACTTTTTCCTGCCCCAGTGGCTGATCACGGATTCCAAATATACTACGGTGCAGAAAATGCTCTACAGCATGCTGTCAAATGTAGCCACACTTTTGAACAGCAGCTCTTCCACTGCCACCATGGCTCTGCTGGAACATATTACGCTTCCGGCAAATACCGCGAAAATGGCGGTTACCGTGCTGGCAGTACTTCCAATCGTGGCGCTCTATCCCTTCGCCCTGAAGTACTTCGTCAAAGGAATCAATCTGGGCGGCATCAAAGGATAGAACTCTCAGAAACGTTGTTAGCTGCCCATTTCCCGGGGCAGACTGATAAAGAAAAGACTCAAAGGAGGATGAACTATGGGAAGAAAATTATTGGCAATCTTGATTTGTACCTGCCTGACACTGGGTATGCTGACAGGCTGCGGAGAGGATAATACCGGCTCCGCCGATAACAGCAGCGCATCAGACGCAGGCTCTGACAGCCAAAGCAGCACTCCGGACAGCAGCCAGGAAAGCGACACGGACAATGCACAGACAAATGCAGACGCGGAGCCTGTCTCTCTGCATCTGGTTCTGTACGGCGAGGCAACCACACGCACCACGGAATTCTTCGCCAACGAATTTCATGAAAAGGTCCTCAATGACCTGAACATCGACATGACCGTGGAGCAGATGGCGTGGGGCACCAATGACCAGATGGCAACCCGCCTGGCCTCCGGAGAGAAGATCGGCTTCATGAATATGGCCACGGAAAATGACTGGGCTTATAAGGGTCTCATCGCCCCCATCGACAGAGATCTTCTCGAGGAACTGGCTCCCAAGTATCTGGAGAGCCGCGGGCAATACGGCTTCGACTGTGTTACCATCAACGGCGAGATCGTCACCCTCCCGCTGAAATCCATGCCAAACAGCTATGCGCAGCAGGGCTTCCGTGTACGGAACGATATCCTGAACCAGGTAGACTGGGATGTATCCAAGATCAAGACCTACGATGACCTGATGACAGCTATCGCCGCGGTTAAGGAGAAGTTCCCTGACTTGTATGTCATTTCCTACGCAGACTCTCTCTTCTATACCATGTTTGACGCGGAATATGCACCGGAAGGCGCGATCTTCAACCAGCTCCAGAATCCGCTGAACTCCAACGGCGGTCTGGTGGTTATCGATGAAGGTCAGCCGGACAGTGATGAAATCATCAACTGGGTTGAGACGGATTACTTCGCACAGATTTGTAAAATGGAAGAGGAATGGTGCCGTCTGGGCTATCTGGAGAGAGATGCCTCCTTCCGGGAACGGGCAGCCACCGCATGGGACTCCGGCAACAGCCTGCTGAACTTCGGCGCACAGACCTGTATTTATGACCACAAGCTGGGCAATGTGGAAGGTGCAGACGTACGTTATCTGAACCTGTCCAACCATCCCACTGTACTGAAGCTGGATTACGACTGGGGGATCGCCGTGTCCTCCGCCGATGTAGACAATGTAGGAAACTGGCTGCGCTTCGTCAACTGGATGTACTCCACCAAGGAGAATTATATGTTCTGCCGTCACGGTGTGGAAGGAACGGACTGGGAGTATAATGAAGACGGCAGCGTCAACAAAATCATGCGCGACAGCCTGATCCACGACTGGATGACCGCGACGGCGATGTACGAAGAGCTTCCGGAGGGAACCTACGATCCGGCAGAAGTGGAAGCTTACTGGCATTCGGATGACAACTGTATTAACAGCAAGGCCATGGGATTTTCCTTTGACCCCACTCCGGTGGAGACAGAAGCTGCGCTGCTTCAGGCAATCTGTACCGAAAAGCTGGAGCCCCTTACCTTCGGAAGAGGTAATTTCGACGAGGACTTCCCTCCTGTATTGGAAGAGCTGAAGGCCGCCGGACTGGATAAGTATCTGGAAGAATATCAGAGACAGTTCTCGGAATTTATGGCTAATAAAAAGAAATAGTAAAGAATTAATATCCAAAAACATTCCCGCCTGTAATTTCCGGCGGGAATGCTTTTGTTATCCATCGTAGTCACGCTCCTGCAGCTCCTCACCAGCAGCTTCGCGGCATATTCATTTGCAAAGCTGCACTCCCGCCACAAGAACGCGCTGTTCCTGGCGTACATTGACCATCGCCATGCCTTGGCATATTTGCATGGTGCCCCAGTTCATCATGATGCGGAGAATGGCAGTGCTGCCCCGAATACACATCCATTGCTCCCATTGACCCCATCGCCCCAGCCAAGGTTAAAGAAAGCACTTTAATACAATATTGACTTCTTCCCCATGCTCGCCCTGAAACGCATAACAGAACCGGCTGTTTTCATCCTTTGTCACAATATAGAAATTTTCCATTGTCTCCATATCTAACAACGGATTGTTTTCCGGACTCTTCACTTTTACGTCATGAAAGCAGTCCTGTTCATTGCATTGCAGTTTCTTTATCTGATCCGCCATCAAGGAACAGGCATTTCTGTACGGAAAAGATCCTGCAATTGCCGCATTAGCCTCCAATACACGGGAAAGATATTCCGCATATCCCCGGGAAAGCAGTTCTTCCGCGGGGATAATCAGTTCCTGTGTATCGGAGTTCCGTATTTTTTGAATCAGCTGTTCTATCGTTTGCGGCGACAGAATAACAAAGCTGAGCGCTCCTGTAATGCGTATTGTATAATCCAATATCAATTTTCCATCCCTCTCAGCCTTTCCACAAGCGCTTCTTTAGAGAAGCTATACAATGCCATAAACGTGATCATCAGCGGCACGGCCGTCAGCGCGCCCGCATAGGCAAGCGCGAAACCCGTAGGGAACCGAAATGCCATATAGAAGGCCCCTATCCTGTAAAGCATCTTGCTGAGCGTATAGCCGCACAGCGTACCTATGGTCATTGTCACCCCCACGGTGGCAAGCACCAGAAGCAGGCTCTCCCCCAGCAGCATCCTGCGGATCTGTCCTTTGTCCATTCCAATGGACTCCAGCATGGCCAATTCCTGTTTCCGGGTGACGATGTTGGTAATCAGCGTATTCATCATGCTTAAAATGCTGAACATCATGATAAAGATGGCAAGTCCGCTGATGGCGCCGAACATCTGGTCCGCGTTCTGCCCGTAATCCACCCTCCGCTGGGCAAGGGTCTCCAGGTACAACTGGGTCTTATCCGCCAGCAGCTCTGTCAGGCTCTCTTCAATGGCCTCCTCCTTTTCCGGTTCCACGGACACAAGGAGATGGGCGTTTAAGGTGTCAAAGGTAAGCCAGTTCAGGACTGCCTGTTCAGGCATCAGAAACCATCCCTCAAGCCCCATGTGCTCCAGATTATATCTGTTGTTCAGGACGCCCAGTATGGTGACCTCCTTTTCCGCCATTTTGCTGCCGTCATAGTAGTGGAGGGTCAGCCCGTCGCCGATTTCGAACTTCCATCCGTAAATCTCTGCCGCAGTGTCGTTTCCTGCCACAAGAATGTAGTCACCACTCATGAGCTTATCGTAATCGGCGCTTCCCTCCTCCAGGTAACTGCTGATTTCCCTTGTCTCTTCCTCTGTCAGGGAATAGACGAGATCATTGTTATTGTATTCATCCTGTTTGGCGTAGTCAAAACGGACTCCGAAGCTCTTGATTTCCGTTACCTTTTCCACACCGTCCATAGCGGCGATTTCCCGCACCATCCCGCTGTCCAGAGGCATATCCGCCTGGAGGCCGCTCATGCCGTACTCGTTCAGCTCGATAGCGGAGGGCGAATATCCGATATGAAACTCCGCATCGGTAAAATAGCCCTGTCTTGCAAAATTGGCCTTGTCGAAGGAGGACATATAGGTTGCCGCTGTCAGAAAGAGGATACCCCCCAGCGCCAGGGAGCAGAAAGTAATGACCGCTTTCTTTCTGTTCTTGGAAAAATTCATCAGACCTAATCCCATGGGGGTCAGACTGCGGCACAGCTTTTTTCCTGCGGACTTTTTCATGCCGTCCTGGGGCACATAGCGGATTGCCTCCATGGGCGAGACGGACGCGGCAATACCTGCGGGTTTGCGTATTGAAATCATTGTTATAAAATAGATAACCGCAAATACGATGACAAATATCAGGAGCGTGTTCCGGATAGTAAACCCGTCGGGAATCATAAAATATCCTCCGATGCCGCCAATCAGCACGCCCACGGGAGCAGAACGCAGATAGAGCGCGCTGCCCTCACGGGAGACAAGCCTTTTCATCTGCTTCTTCGTCATGCCGATGGTGCGCAGCTGTCCGAACTGATGGATTCTGCCGATGACCGACAGATAAAACACACCGTAGATCACAAGGATGCAGGCGAGCAGAATCACCGCCCCCACCGTACCGTAAATCGTAACCGACTGCATATCCACAGACAGCGAATCCAGAAACTGCTTTGAGGGGCTGATATTCTTTCTTGCAATCCCCGCCTGGCTGCCAATCAGGTATATGGCCTCCCTACAGTCCTGGGCGGAAAGCTCCGTGGCATGGTGCAGCTTTGCATACACCTCATAGGGCATATCCTTTAACTGACTGCCATTCTCCGCATAGCTTTCGGAG
The DNA here is from genome assembly GCA_910584865.1 of uncultured Acetatifactor sp. Lineage (GTDB taxonomy): Bacteria > Bacillota > Clostridia > Lachnospirales > Lachnospiraceae > Acetatifactor. Next base: position 34,543 of record CAJUCE010000021.1, on the reverse strand, counting down.
AAGAATACGGTGAACTGCTTCGCCTCGTCGCTGCCGTTTAAAATGCCCGATACCGTAAAGGTTTCGGTACTGCCGTCATAAAAGGAAAAGGTCACGGTACTGCCAACCCCAGGCTCTGCGCCCATCTTTTTCAGCATTGCCGCATGTGCGGCGATTTCGTTTTCCTTGTCGGGGAGCCTGCCCTCCTCCAGTTCGCCTGTCCGAATCTCATCGGACAGCTCGCTCACATAGTATGGCATCACGTCAAATCCGTCCATCTGGGACAGGATGCCCGTCTTCACCTGTATCTGGTACGCGATGCGGTCATCTTTTTTCAATGTCTCCATCTGCTGGCAGGTGAGATTGTAGTAGCCCGCCTGCTGCCTGTGGGAAAGTTCGTTCCTGACCTGTTGGTTCCGCCCCATGGCATACATGAGGATGGCTGTCAGAAGGGCCGACGCCAGGACAATAGTGATCATCACAAAGGTGTTGCGCATACGGCTTGCTTTCAGGCTCTGCTTTGCCATCATGGAGATGGTTTTTTCCGTTATCTTTTTGCTGTTCATTCCCGCTGCCTCCTTATCCTAGTCCCGCAACTCCCCTCCCAAGCCCCTTGATTCTGGGAGATTTTCCTGTCGCCGGCGCGGCAGTAAACCCTCCCGGGGCTTGTCCGGTCCGTTGCTGTTTGCGCATTTGACACTGCCTCCTGCAATTTTTCCGTCCTCGATTCGTATCCTCACATCCGCCTTTTCCGCAATCTCCGGGTTGTGGGTGATCATCAGGATGGTCTGGTGAAACTTTTCACTGGTCATTTTCAGAAGGTCCACAACCTTGTCACTAGTGCGGCTGTCAAGATTTCCCGTGGGCTCGTCCGCCAGGACGATGGCGGGCTTGGACACCAGCGCCCGGGCAATGGCCACCCGCTGCTGCTGTCCCCCCGAAAGATGGCTTGGGTAGTTTTGGAGTTTCCCGGTAAGCTCCAGAAACTCCACGATTTCCTTCAGGAATTTCTCATCCTCCCTTTTGCCGTCCAGACGGACGGGCAGCACGATGTTCTCATAGGCTGTAAGATAAGGAATAAGGTTGTAGTTCTGGAAGATAAAACCGATACGCTGTCTGCGGAATACTGTGAGCTGTTCCTCGGTAAGTTTTTCCAGGTTTTTGTCCTCCACCTGCACGCTGCCGGAAGTAGGGGTGTCCAATCCGCCCAGCATGTTCAGCAGGGTGGATTTCCCGCTGCCCGAGGTGCCGATGATGGCCACAAAACGGCCGCTTTCCACGGATACATTCACATCGTCCAGGGCTTTCACAAGGCTTTCGTCCCTGCCGTAATATTTTTTCAAATGAGTTGTGCTTAAGATGGTCATTGTATTTCCCTCCTGTAAAAATTGCTGCGGGACGGCGCGCTCATGACAGCTCCCTCCCGGGCCTGTGCGCCCTGCCGCCCGCCTGCTATAGCCATCATATCTCATTTGAAAAAAGATACAATACAGGACGCAGTTTCTAATATGGAAAGCGCAGATTCTCCTCTTCATACAATCCCGCTCTTGTGATTTATGCGGATAGGGTGTATATTATAGGAAGCAAGAACAGCTCCCTATAATCGAATGCGGCGCATAGAACGCGCCTTTTATCAGAAGCGAAGAGACTGCTTCTGATAAGTTATATTATAGGAAGCAAGAACAGCTCCCTATAATCGAATGCGGCGCATAGAACGCGCCTTTTATCAGAAGCGAAGAGACTGCTTCTGATAAGTTATATTATAGGAAGCAAGAACAGCTTCCTATAATCGAATGCGACACATAGAGATTGCTTCCGATAAGTTTGCCTCTATCGCCAGAACGTTGTATATACTACGGCATATTGACGAACTTGAGTATATTTACCGACAGGGCCAGCATGATTTTACAGCCCGGATATCGGAGGAGTAAAAGAGCGGCATTCATCTGATAGAATTGACTGCGAACGGATCCAGTCAGAATAAGGCACAACATATATACACAGGAGACCGAAAATATTACATGATGCGGCAAGAAATATGGAAACGGGAAATGCGGAGGTGAGAGAATGAAGAAAGCGCTGCCAATTGGCGTAGACAATTTTGAAGAAGTGATACAGGAAGGTTACTGCTACATTGACAAAACCCTGCTGATTCAGGAATTACTGGATTTAAAAGGGAAAGTAAACCTGTTCACCCGCCCCAGGCGTTTCGGCAAGACGCTGAACCTGAGCATGCTCCGGTACTTTTTCGAGGATACCGGAAATGCGGAAAAGAACGCCAGGAACAGGGAGCTTTTCCGGGGACTGAAGATTATGGAAGCCGGAGAGACGTACGCGGAGCAGATGGGCATGTATTCGGTGCTGAATCTGACGCTGAAATCGGCCAAGCAGAAAAGCCTGGAAAATGCTTATTTTATGATACAGTCAGAAATTGCTTCTGAATTCGACAGGCACAGGGAGATTCTTGAAGCAGGAAAAGAACGGCTCACCACAAAGGAGTATGAACAATATCTGGAGATTGCCGATGAAAAGGCAGATGAAAAGCAGGTCAGAGGAGCATTGAAACTTTTCAGCAGGTGTATGTTTAAGGTGACGGGGAAGAAAACTGTCCTATTGATAGACGAGTATGATGTGCCCTTGGAAAATGCGTATTTTGAAGGCTTTTACAGAGAGATGGTGGACTTTATCCGGTCTCTGTTTGAATCGGTGCTGAAGACAAATGAGTATCTGCAGTTTGCGGTGATTACGGGTTGTCTTCGTGTCTCGAAAGAGAGTATTTTCACCGGGCTGAACCATCTGCGGATTATTTCGGTATTGGATCAGCAGTACAGTGAACATTTTGGTTTTACCGAGGCAGAAGTACAGGATATGATGAAATATTATGGGGTGGAAAGCCGTTTCCCGGCAATAAAGGAATGGTATGACGGATACACCTTTGGTATTACGGAGGTTTATAACCCATGGAGCGTTATCAACTATATGTATGACCTGCTTGCCGATTCCAACGCCTTCCCACGCCCCTACTGGATAAACACCAGCTCCAACGACATCATAAAGGACATGATTGCCGGCGCTGACCGGGAGACAAAGATGCAGATCGAGATGCTGCTAAGCGGCGGAACCCTTGACATCCAGGTGCATGAGGAAGTCACCTACGAGGACATGCGGAGCCGGGGTGAGAATCTGTGGAATTTTCTCTATTTTACCGGATACCTGACGAAAAAGAGCGAATATTTCCGCGAATCCTCCATTTACCTGCAGGCCCGGATTCCCAATACGGAAGTGAAAACCATCTATCAGAACACGATTCTGGGATGGTTTAGGCAGAAAATAGCGAGGCAGGATTTTCGGGATTTGTACCGCGCAATGGAGGACGGAAATGCGGAGATGATGGAGGAGATTCTGAACGAACAGCTTTTCTCCACCATCAGTTTCTATGACAGCGCGGAGAACTTCTACCATGGTTTCCTGGCGGGGATTTTAAGCCAGAGCCAGAATTATATCGTAAAGTCCAACCGGGAGTCCGGCAACGGGCGCAATGACATCAGCGTGAAAAGCCCGTCCCTGCGGGGGAGGTCATTTATCCTGGAATTGAAGGTTTCGAAAGACATTGACGCTCTGGAAGCCGACGCGGAGCGGGCGCTGCAGCAGATTTACGATAAAAAGTATATGGATGAACTGCGTACGGAAGGGTATAAAAAGATTGACTGTTATGGGATCTCCTTCTACAGAAAGGACTGCGAAGTGCGGTTTGGGAAGAGGGACGGGCAGCAGTGAGTTCTATGGAATCGGTATCAGAACTTTCAATGTGAATTTCCCGTTTTCGCACCTGGCAGTCATCTGGCCGCCGTACTTTTCAGCCGCCTTTTTCATATTGGAAATGCCGAAACCATGGAGGAAATCGTCCCCCTTGGTGGTTCGGCCCCTGGCATTTCCGGTATTGATGTCCTGATTTTCCTGCAGACAGTTATTTTCAATCAGCAGGGAAAAGAAATTCTGTACCCTGCCCGCTTTTACCAGAATGACCCTGCATTCTTCCGACAACTTTTCACTTGCCTCCAGGGCATTGTCTATTCCGTTGCCGAACAGGGTGCTGATGTCCAGGGGCTCTATAAAATCCATGCCGCCAAAATCAACGGCTGCAGAGAAGGCGATGTGGTTTTCACGGGCCTTCTCCGCTTTATCCCTGAGGATAATATCGAGAAACGGGCTGCCCGTATGAACATAATCCTCATAATCCGCAATCTGCGCCCTAAGCTCGCGAGCCATCTGCTTCGCAGCGTCCGTGCTTTGGCCTTCCAGTACAAGCAGATGATTCTTCATGTCATGATAAAGGGAACGCACCCGTTCTTCACTTTTCGTCTTTTCCAGATAATAGTTATGCTGAATCCGCATATGCTCCATCTCCCGGGCGGTCTGCTCGGAATCGCTCATCCAGGCCACCAGTGCAATGCCGCAGAACCCCGTGACAATCACAACGGCGCACAGAGGATAGGTAATATATTCATACTCCGCCACAAAAATCTGTGTCGTAAAGACTGCCACAGAAGCAATCAGCATGACGGCGTCCGCAATCAGCGCAAGCCGCTTTCCCACAGGAGCGGATTGAATCTGCTTTTTATATCGGCGCGCAAAAAGGTATGCGCCAATCCAGAAAAGCAAACGGCACACCTGCGAACCAAGCCATATTGCCGCGCTGAAAAAACGGGTTTCCACAGACCAGGCCATGGTATCCGACGGCGCATTGGAAAGGAAGACGAACAGTTCGCCGAACAAATTCTGCTGCAGGTAATTGACGGAGATGACAATCGGATAAAATATCAGAACAGCAGTCGCCTTTTGGAGCGGCGTTCCCTGATGGAACAAGATAATGTATACAAGGAATATGGCAAGGGCTCCCATCATATTAACAGGATCCCCGAAAAAGATCACCATTTCCGCAAAGGGATCCAGCAAGGCAACTGCCAGCACCTTAAGCACGAGATGCTTCCGCGGCGGAATGAACGCAGAAACGGTTAGAAATAATAGAATTATATATGCAAGGGAAACCGGAAAATTCAGGAATCCCATTATGCGTATCGTATTTTCCATTACAGCATATCCCCCCAATAATCCGTCAGCTTCCTCATAAATTCCCTGCGCCTGGGCTGACTGATGGGAATACGCTCGCCAGTAGTCAGCACAAGCTCCAGACCCTCCGTACTTTTTATGTATGCCATATTGACCACAAAACTCCGGTGGGGACAGGCAAACTGGGACTGCTGTAAAAGCAAAGCGGATACCTCTTTTATATTCTTGTAGAGGACCTGGTGCTGCCCTTCAAAGTGCAGCATCACATTCCGCTTGTCAGTTTCCGCATAGCGGAGGTTTTTATACAAAACCTTGTACTTTCCGCTGTCATTCTGGAAGCCCAGGAACGGTTCGTCTTTCCCCTGATAGCGTGCAAAATAGCGGTCAAGCTCCATTTTCAGGACACCGTACCTGACAGGCTTCAGGAGATAATTCACCGCATTATATTCATACCCTTTCCAGACATACTGCTTCAGGGAAGTCAGAAAAACAAGCCCCACAGTACTGTCGATTTTGCGGATTTCTTCCGCGGTCTGCAGTCCGTTCAGCTTCTCCATCTTGATATCCATAAAAATCAGATCGTAATCAGGCCTGTAGTCGGCCAACAGCTCGCTGCCGTCCCGGTAAAGGAAAAAGCAGAACTCCTTACCGGTTTCGGCGGCATATTGGATTAGATTTTCTTTTAATTCACTGATGAGGACTTCTTCATCATCACAAATTGCTATGTGAAACACTGTAACAACCTCTTGGTAGCTTCTTTCTCTTTCTAAGGGCAGGAATCAGCACGCACCTTTTTTAACTGCTCTCTTTCGAAAAAGGAATGCCAAGGCTCCGGCCGCTGCCAGTCCTGCAGTGCCAAACGAAAGCAGCCAAACATAATTCAGGCGGCTTCCTTCCGGTTCTGATATGGCAGTGCCGGCGTCTGCGGTTACGGAATCGGCTTCACCGGTCTTGGGTGAACGAGCCTCCTCTTTCTGGGAGCTGTCTCCGCCAGAAGGTGCGGATTCATCATTGTCTCCTGAAGAAGTCCCGTCGTTTCCGTTTTTCATAACATCCTCGCCGATCACAATGATATAATCCGAAGCATGTGTAAACACCAGCTCTGTAATACCGTCTTCATTTATCTGGTCGGCAGTGACAAACTCAAGTCTGCCCGCACCTTCATTATAATAGAAAAGGTTCGCGTACAAGCCTGCATGAGTCGGATCTACATTGAGCGTAAACACTGCGCTGTAACCAAAATCACCGCTGTGAGCAAGACTAAGTTGTATTGTCTGCCGCTCTCCGGATATTTGATTTACAATATCCTGCGGAACGGCGGATGTTCCCACCTGCACAGAAAGATTCACATTATTTGCGTGTTCTGCCGTTACATTCCGGCCGTTTACAGACCAGACGATTCCGTTGCCCATATCAAAGGAAATGGTGACATCCTGTCCTTTTATGCTGTCCAGAACATCTCCGGGTACCACTTTTGCGCCATTCATGATAACATGAAGCCGCTGTCCTTCCGAAGCGTTTGCGGTCTCGTCCCTGATAGCCGCCCAGCCCTCTTTGCCGGATTCACCGGAAATAGATGGAACCGCAGGGAGTGGAGTGGGAGACTGCTCCGGTACCGTTGAGGGCTTGGGGGGAACCGTAGGTTCTGGTGATGTAGTTTGCCCCGGTGTCTGTGTAGGTCCCGGTGAAGCTGAAGGCCCTGGTGTCGCTGATGGTTCCGGTGTAGTCGATGGCCCTGGTGTCGCTGATGGTTCCGGTGTAGTCGATGGGCCTGGTGTAGTCGGTGGTTCTGGTGTAGTCGATGGCCCTGGTGTCGCCGATGGTTCCGGTGTAGTCGATGGTCCTGGTGTCGCCGATGGTTCCGGTGTAGTCGATGGCCCTGGTGTAGTCGATGGCCCTGGTGTAGTCGATGGCCCTGGTGTAGTCGATGGTTCCGGGCTGTACTCATAATGAACAGACGCATTTGCCACTGCCGCGGCTGTATCTCCGATTTTACTTATGCTGTTCCACTGGGCTTCAGTGCCGGTAAAATAGATATCCTTCAGCGGGCAGGCTGAAAATGCCGCAATCCCTATTGTCGTTACACTGTCCGGAATCACGACAGTGGTAAATAACGAACAGGAGGCAAATGCTGACCCTCCAATGCTTCCCGCCCCCTGGGGAATGTCCACTCTGGAAAGCAACAGGCAATTCTGAAACATCCCCTCTCCAATGCGGTCTATGCTCTGAGGCAGCGTCACGCTCGTCAGATAGTGACATTGTGTAAACAGATTGTCACCCAGCTTTACCTGCTTGCTGCCGGGAGCAAATGTTGCGGTTTTCAGTGCTTGGCATTGAAAGAATGCACCGGCGCCCACCTCTCCGATACTGGCAGGAAAAGCAATAGAACCGAGATTCGTACATGCCCGGAATGCGTTTTGGCTGATTGTCTCAACTCCTTCGGAAAGCGCCACCGTACTAAGATTCGGGCACCCGCTGAAAGCGCTGTCGCCGATGGTTTTCACGCCGGAAGGAATGGTTACGGAAATAATCGACGAACCGCGGAAAGCGCTGTTGCCGATCGCTGCCACGCTGGCAGGAATCGCCACACTGAGAACCCCGCACTCCCAGAAAGCACAGGCCCCGATGCCGGTAACACCTTCTTCGATGATCACTGTCCGAATCTGACTGCTGTACGCGTTCCAGGGCTGCTCTGACATACTGCTGTAATCCGCCATGGCACCGCTGCCGGAGATGGTCAGCGTCCCGGCCTTTGTCAGGTTCCATGTGAGGCCTCCGCCAAGATCTCCGCCTGCAATCGAAACATTTGCAGAGGGATCATCAGGAGGGATATAGCCCTCCGGGTAGCGGGTGATATAATGGCTGGTGCTGCTCATCACCTCTTCCCTGGAGATTGCCCGTCCCCAATGGACCTTGCCTTTGTGGTCTCCGGTGCTGATGTTCCCTTCGGCCACCACCACGCCCGCATCGTTCACTTCCAGCACGATTACGGTATGGACATCATTGTTTACCCGCAGGATATCCCCGGCCTTTATATCCTCGAAAGCAAATCCGCCTGCGGCATACATCCTTGCAGGCAGACTGCCGAAGGCCGCATCGCTGAGTATAAAAGCAAAGGCTACACAGCCCACGGCGACAATATTTGTACCATTGAAGGTACCGCCTTTTCAACGGTAGTATCCTTTTGAGTCCGAATAAGGCTCATCGTTGGTCCATGGCGTTCCCTCCTTATACGCATCCTGACTTTGTAATGCAATCATGGCCTCATAGGCCTGCGTCGGCGTAGGAACTGTATTCTCTGTAGCAGCGGTCTGCATAAATGCAGCGGCTTCCTCGGAAGACTTTTCCTTAAGTACAGAGACTTCCGGACATAAAACAGCCTCCTCCCGGGATGATGTTTCCTCCTCCGGTAAGGATGCTTCATCCTCCGGCAAAGCTCCTTCATCCGGCGGCACTGTCTCTTCCTCCGGTAAGGATACTTCATCCCCTGGCAGAGCCTCCTCCGGCAGGGCGCCTTCTTCCTGCGACAAAGAAACCTCCTGCAGTAAAGAAGCTTCCATTTCTGCACCGGTCACTGACTGAGAAGAAATGAACAGGCACACCGCTAAAGCGACTGAAAAAAATCGTTGTTTCAATTATAGAACCTCCTAGTTTTCTTTAAGAGCACAAATGCTTTTAGCTGCTCTTTCCTAAAGAATATATCGTCATTGCCCTGTATTGTCAATAGGCGGAACCAATATCTTTCTCTCCCATTAAATCACCTTCCACCTCCGAGACCCACCTATGCCCAAAACACATATTTCCATGTAAAACAGTTTCAGGAGAAACCATTCTGACCGGCTTCTCCTGTCCCTTTTTACTTTCTTATTCTCATCTACTCTTACCGATTACAGATATCGCCTCAAACTCCATCATTTTCACAGTTCCGCAAATACCGTATCATAAGGAGCCATAGTCACAGTCTGTATTCCCGCTTGCGTAGGAACGGATGCTGTCTGCTCCCGATCACTGTTATTGATGATAACCAGCCTTCTACTCTCCGGATAGTAAGCACATTCCGTATATAAATTATCGGTCATATACAAACCTTCCGTTCCTTCGCCGCCTGCATACCGGATCAGCTGATAGAGCATGCGGGTGTTCTCCGGTGTCACCTGGAAAGATGCCAGGTAGATGCCCTTTCCTTTTCCGAACTCGTTCACACACGCCGCCGGAAGCGCCTCCCCGTCTCCGCAGCCGGATGCCATCAGCACCCTGGCTCTGCCGTCCGTGAGATACAGATGCTCCTTCGCCGCCACCGACGCCCCTGCCGGCAGAAGCCCTTCTTCATCCTGCGCCTCAAATATCCACCTGCCATGGCACACCCTGGCCCCGGTGTCCTTGTCGATACCAAGAACATGCGCCATACGAAAATATGTATCATACCCTTCCACAGCCGAAGGCTCATTCACGCCCAGGAAAGTGCCGCCCTCATGCACCCACTTCGTCAGCAGCGTCACTACTTCATCGTCCTTCCAATTCTCGCCGCCGCTCCAGGCGCTCCCCGCACGCCCCGCATTAATCACAACATCCACGCCCTCAAGCGCCCCTTCCTTTATATCCCGGAAGGAAATAAATTTCACGTCCACCGGCAGTCCGGACAAAGCCTCATTGACATGGATCAGATCATGCATATAAGTCTCATGAAAATGCCCTGACAATGTCCAGGAACGCAGCGCCCCCCAGCTATGGAGAACTGCCACCTTCGTCCGGATAGCATATGGTTTCCCCGCGTCATGAAAGGAGCGGATAAGCCGGAATTCATCGGACACCTTCTCGATATAATCACAGAAATCCGGATAGTTTTCTACCAAATGCAGATAACCGCCCAAGCCGATCCGATCGATCTTTGCCCGCAGCAGTGCCCTCCGAACGCTGTTCCAGTACTTTTTCGCGTCCAATGCAGGGTTGCCTCCCTCCGTGAAAGTAGGCGCGCCGCCCAACCCCACCGGAAACAGGTAGGGATGCAGACGCAGCTCATGGGTGGGTACGTCCACTCCTGCGCAAAGCCTTGCCTCATATCCGGAGAAGACACATTTGATCAACCCGTCAAACCCAAACTCCCCAAACCTTCCGTTGTAAGGCTCCACACCCACCCAGCTGTCATCATAAAACACATAGGCTTTCTTGCCGTAAATATGTACCATGTCGATCAGCTTCTTTCCGAAAGAAATCACGAAATCATTGACGAAAGCCATCCAGTCAGCCTTCCGCTTCGTCCCCGGCATATGGGTTACATGAAGCAGCCCCTTATTAATGAAGTCCTCGGCTGTCATGGCATATCCGTACTGCTTCGCAAATTCATCCAAGGCCAGTGCACTGACCGTATAGTCATAGGATCCCCAATCGGAAAAAAGGCTCCGGTTCCGCTCACTGCTGCCCCATATCCACACGAAATTATAGAACATAGATGTAAAACGAACTACCGTCGTGTCGGGATGGGTCTCGCACCAGTTTTTCATCCACCCAAGCAAATACTCCTGTGTCTCGGGGTATCTGGGATCGATCTGCATGAGATGCTCCTTATCCCAGTTATTTGTGGTGTGGTTGTACATGGAAATCTCTTCCCAGATGCGGTATGCCAGGAAGCTCACCGTATATTTATGGAAAGGAGAAGCCTTATGGATGATCACTGTGCCGTCCTCTTTCCGATAACTCCAGTTTTCGGAATCCAGTTTTACATTGGTTGTCCTGTCGTATACTTCCCAATATTTAAAGGCCGCCTCCGTATCGTTTATCTCAAACTGCTCCCGGAAGAAGCTTTCCATCAATTTGATGGTAAGCGCCTCTCCCTGCGCCACCGCAGGCGGAGTACACAGGAAGGTCTGCTGAAGCTTGTCCCTGTTTTTCTTCGCCCACTCATTGTGATCGCGGATAATGCAGATAGTGGAGTAGATGCCGTAACCCGCATGGACAATCTCATCCGACAGCACAGTGCCGTCGCTGTCCCGGATGACGTCGGCCCCCCATTTCTCCGCCATTTTTAATGTAAGTTCCTCATACCCGGACTCCCCGGGAAGCGTAAAACCGCCGTTTTGTTTTGCCATATTCTTTTCCCTCTGTTTCTATTCCTAATGCGTATGTAGCATGCCACCTTTGACACAAAAACTCCATTGACAGACGATGCTCTCAAAGCCCCAGTTTCCTGCAAAGCTCCACAGCCTCGCCCCTGGTAAGTACCCTGCCCGGCTCTGCGCTGCCGTCACAGGGAATCCATCCCAGTCCGCAGGCCGCCCGCACATAAGGCCGGGCAAATTCTCTGCACTTCCCGTCATAGACACAAAAACTTCCCGCCTCTTTCCCCTTAATGCCCTCACCTGCTACAGCCTCCGTGCCATAATCCGGCAGCTTCCTGCGGCTCTTATATCCGTTCACGGCAAAAACCAGAAACTCCTCCAAAGTCACCGGGCGCAGCGGGCAAAACTTCCCGTCCTCCACCATCCCCGGATCGATCATGCCGTTTTGGTAAGCGCATTCCACCGTTCCCGCATACCACTCATGCCCCACCACATCGGTGAACATATCATTATACACATTTGTGGGGAAAAACCTGGCAGTTCGGATCACCATATCCAGCGCCGACACCCTGTCCGTGGGCTCCGACAGATTCTCTATATCGGAAAGAACCGGCACGTCCTCCGGATTCACCATATTTCCATACTTTTCGGGCTTGTTTAACGGCACGATCCGATCCGGCACAGGCCATTCCCCAAATCCTCCCGTAATGCACCTGGCCAGGAAGCGATATTCATCATCCTCCCGTTTCCTGCACACCCTGACAATCTCATCCGCTACCATCCCCGCCATAAAATACGCGCCATAGTCGTTGCTATGGGTGTAGTCGCCCGGGAAAAAGTAGGATTTGGAAGCTTCCAATCCCGTTTTTACGATAAAATCCATACTGCGCCGGTGCAAATCTGCCACAGGTACGTTTTCCTGCTCTCCCACACGGATACAGACAGCGGCGTATTCCTCCAGCAGGTCATTGTAGCTGCCGTCATTGCCCTTCCAGGTATTTCTGGCAAGCGGCGTCACCAGTATGGGAAAGGCGCCCCTCTCCCTGCATTCCCGGATATAGCGCAATAGATTGGCCCTATACCCCTCCTCCGCCTTCAGGCTCTCCAACTTCTGGTCATTATGGGCAAACTGAATCAGCAGAAAATCGCCTGGACGAATATATTTTTCCACTATTCCATAATGCCCTTCCTCCCGGAAACTGGCAGTAGTCAACCCGGAATGGGCATGATTGGAAACGGCTATATGCCCATCCAGATATCCCGAAATCATCTGCCCCCAACCCGAATAGCTGGTCCCAGACGCGTAAGGATACTCTGCACTCTGGTCTGTCACCGTAGAATCCCCGGCGATAAACAGCGTAGGGCACTCCAGCTCCTCCACTACTACCTGGCTGAATCCGGGACGCCTGGCCAGGACTGTGATATCCAACGATTTATCTTCATATACCTCCGTGAGACCGCGGGGGATGATGTCACAGACATTTACGGACATTGTATAGACAAAATCTTCCCCCGCTCCAATCGCACCATGGTACCCAAGCCGCCTGCGCCCCGTAAAGATCAGCACATCCTCCATCGGCTCCGCCGCACGGATTGTCACCGTCACCCTGTAATTGCCCTGATGGGGTACATCCGCTTTAAAGGAAAGGGGAATCCTTCTGCGCTCCCCCTGAAATGCTTCACCTCCAGCCGACTCCAGCGCCGCAACTTCCCTATCGGAATCCAGAAAGCACCCCTCTGCGCCTTCCTCCACATGGGATAAATCCTCCCCCTGGTACCAGTACACCGTATCAAATGCGGAATTCAGCTCCGGCAGGCGCAGCCTCTCCTGATCCCGCCGGTTCCTTTCCACCACAAAGCCAAAGCCTCTCTCCGGGCTGTACAGATCATCAGCCCTGACCAAGATAACCTCCGGCGCTCCTTCCTTCCGGGCATTGCCTGGTTCCTGTACGCATTCTCCGTTCCGGGCGCTCTTGGCTCCCTGCGACTCTTCATCATTCCGAACACCGCTTAATTCATGCTGAACATCCTCCGCCATGGAAAGCGTCTCCCTACACCGGGCACCTTCATCATCCCCCGCCGGATGCGCCTCCCCACGCCGGACACCCTCAGCTCTCTGCGGATCTCCTCCCGGGAACCCTCCGAATACATATTTTCTTTTAAACATATCAGAGCGCACCATCCTTCTCTATGGTATCGGAGACCAACAGCGTAGAGAAAAATGCCAGCGCGAGCCCCTGGCCCCATCCCTGAATCCAGTCCTTGGAGATACCTCTGTAGCCTTCCTTATCCCGCATCACCGCCGTCCCTGCAGACACATTCATCACCTTGCCGTCCTCGCTCACATTGTCCAGCAGTCCTTTAATGGACTTATTGATATACTTGGAATGCAGCGGATTCCCCCTGGTCAGCATGGAAGCCGCGATCCCGGCGGATGCGGAAATCTCCTCATAGGAATCCGGGTCATCCAGAACGGTCCTCCACAATCCGTTTTCCGTCTGCACGGTCTTCAGCGCCGCCAGCTGCTCATTCAGGGAACCTGCCACATCCATATATTTCGGATACAGATAGCATTCCGGAAGAATTCCGCCCACCTGCGACATGGTAAACGCTGCCCACGCATTGGCCCTGCCCCAGTAAATGCCGGACATATGATCACCTGCGATATTGTCATAGCCATGATAGTAAAACCCGCTGCTGGAATTCTGCAGATATTTGATATGCCAGTAATATTGATTCAATGCATCGTTGATCATATCCTCGTCCTTGTTCATAACGCCCACCCGCAGCAACAGAAATGCTGCCATAAACAGGGTGTCACACCATGCCTGCTCCGGGAAATCATTGTTAGCGGACACCGTATGCTGCAGCACATGATCCGCAAAACGGAGCGCATCGTTGGATAGGTAGGCAATTTTGCTCATAAGGATATCATAATACTTCCTGTCTCCCGTAGCGTCATAGAGAGTAATCAGGCAATGTCCCATAGCGCAGGCATTGACCGTCCAGACTCTGGGCAGCCCCAGATCGATAAGCTCGTCCACCCGCTCCTGCAGCAGCTTCAGGTACTCCTCTTTCCCCGTCTTCTCATAAGCTTCGCTGATGCCGTAATAGGCCACCCCGCAGGGCCAATCCCAAGTCAAGTCCATGTTCATGGTCTTCCTGACGATCTTGTCAATCACCTCTTCGATTTGCTTTTTGTCATACTCCAGTCTCAGCATATGTCCCTCCATTTCCCGCCACCCGGGCGGCTATAATATGCCTAAAGTTTGTTTTCCGCGCCGCATTTCCCTGCATCAGGCGCCAAAACGAATTTCTGCATTATTTTCATTGTAATCGTTTGTACCAATAACAGCAAGTGTCATTTTCTTTACAACGCAAAAATAGTCAGTTTAATCAAATTCTTTAAAAAATTTTAAGATTGTGCACTACAATATTTTTAGAAAAAAATGATATGCTGTCGCATAAAATAAAAGAAAGGGATTTACTGGAAAACAACAGCATTGACAGCATGAGAAAGAAAATACGCAAAAACAACACAGACAGAACAGACAACCAAACTTCCGAAAACACGGCGGCAGACCCAAAACCTGCTGCTCACCAGTTCCCCACAGGTGACACAGCCGAAACGGATCCTGCCCGGACAAACCGTGAAAATACATCCGGTCTTACAACAGCACAAGTAGCACAGCGAATTGAAAACGGCCTTACGAACCGTACAAACATTACTACCGACAAAACCACCTCCCAGATCATAAAATCAAACGTTTTTACCTATTTTAACCTGATCTTCCTGATTCTGGCGGTGCTTCTCTGCCTGGTAGGCTCCTTCCGAAACCTGACCTTTCTTCCGGTAGTCATCATAAATACGGTCATCGGTATCCTGCAGGAACTCCGGGCCAAGGCAGTCTTGGACAAAATGAATATGCTGAATACTCCCCATGCGGTAGTGATCCGCGATCATATACAGTCCCGGATCCCGTCGGAAGAACTTGTACAGGACGACGTAGTGCTTCTGGCCGCCGGAGACCAAATCTGTGCGGATGCCAAAGTGCTGCAGGGAAACATCTCTGTAAACGAATCCCTGCTCACCGGAGAAGCTGATGAAATCCAAAAAGAACCCGGCAATTCTCTTCTCTCCGGAAGCTTTGTAGTGTCCGGGCAATGTTATGCGAAATTGGAACGCGTGGGAGAAGCATCTTATATTTCAAAACTCACTGCCCAGGCTAAGACCCTGGGAAGCGGCGAGCAATCGGAGATGGTTCGTTCCATTAACCAACTGGTGAAATGGGTAGGCATTCTGATCATTCCGGTAGGCGCCGTGTTGTTTTCCCAGGCCTACTTTGTCAATGGAGAAAGCATCCGTACAAGCATTGTATCCATGATAGCGGCCATCATTGGCATGATTCCCGAGGGACTGTATCTGCTGACCACTGCGGCCCTGGCTTTGAGCACGATCCGCCTGGCAGGGAAAAAAGTCCTGCTCCACGACATGAAGAGCATAGAAGCCCTGGCCCGTGTAGATGTGCTGTGTGTGGATAAAACCGGAACCATCACGGAACCCGGAATGCAGGTAACAGAAGTTTTGCCTTGGGATGAAAACCTGGGAACGGAGGAACTGGATCTACTTCTTGCTGATTATGCAGCCGCCATACAGGATAACAACGCCACTATGAAAGCCATAAGGGCCTACACTGCAGCCCTTTCCGACACCGCAAATGCCTGTCCGGAAAATAAACGGACGAAAGAAAGTGTCTCTTCGGATAACCGGAAAGCCCGCCCTGTCCGCTCCCTGCTGTCCACGCTGCCCTTTTCTTCCTCCAGAAAATACAGTGCCGTGCTGTTCGCAGACGGAGAATATGTGCTGGGCGCCCCGGAATTCGTGCTACGGGATGACTACTCCTCCGCGGCCGGCAAAATCGCGCCCTACTTGAAAAAAGGCTATCGGGTATTAATTTTGGGAAAATGCGAAACCTCCGCCAAAACCCGGAATCCCACACTATATACGAAAGCTCTCTGTGACAGCCAAATCCCCATAAGCGGGAAGAGCCAACCGGCATCCGAGAATCTGACGACTATGTCACATGTCCCGGAGGAGGTCATTCCAGGAACCCTCACGGACAAGCTTCCCGGAAAAGTACGCCCTCTCGGATGCATTATCCTCACCAATCCCATCCGTGAAAACGCTGCTGAAACCTTCTCCTACTTTAAGGAACAGGGCGTCCAGGTAAAAGTCATCTCCGGAGACAATCCGGAAACGGTCTCCGAAGTGGCGCGGCGAGCCGGAATAGAGGGAGCAGAACGGTTCGTGGATGCGGGAACTCTGCCCACGGAACCGGCTCTGGAGACAGCCGTCAAAGAATACACGGTCTTCGGCCGGGTAACACCGAAACAAAAGCAGCTTCTGATAAAAACCCTTCAGAAGGCCGGGCACACCGTAGCCATGACCGGTGACGGGGTCAACGACATCCTGGCCATGAAAGATGCCGACTGCAGTGTGGCCATGGCATCCGGCAGTGAAGCCGCAACCCAGGCAGCCCAGGTCGTTCTACTGGACTCTGATTTCGCCCATATGCCCAATGTGGTCTGGGAGGGACGGCGGGTGGTGAACAATATTCAACGCTCTGCAAGTTTATTTCTGGTAAAAAATATATTTTCCCTGTTACTGGCGATGTTCTCCGCGGTACTGGCCATCACCTATCCCCTGGAGCCCTCCCAGATATCGCTGGTCAGTATGTTCACCATCGGCGTCCCCGGCTTTCTGCTTGCCCTGGAGCCAAACAAAAACCGCATAGAAGGGCATTTTATCCGCAATGTACTTCTGCGTGCCTTCCCGGCAGGACTGACAGATGTTCTTGCGGTAGGCGCTTTGGTAGTCTGCGGTCAGGCATTTTCCCTGCCAAAAGAGGATGTAGCTACCGCTTCCACCATGCTTCTGGCGGTGGTTGGCTTCATGATCCTGGGAAAAATCAGCGTTCCCCTTAACCGCATCAAATGGGGCATTCTGTCACTGAATCTCTTCGGCCTGCTTTTCTTCGGGATTTTTCTCGGGCAGCTTTTTGCCATGAGTGCCATGTCCGAAATCTGCATCCTGCTCATGGTAGTTTTTGCCTTTGCGGCAGAATCCCTGTTCCGTTATCTTTCCATAGCCACGGAACGTTTCAGCCGGGGCGGCTTGCGGACAAAACTGAGGAAAATTGTGGACGTTTTCTTATTATAAAATTTTTTATTGCTTTTTTTGAAAAATGTGATATAATAAAACCATATTGTTGAGGCAGTAATTATACAATTGATCCTCAGGGGGCATTAGCGCAGTTGGGAGCGTGCCACACTGGCAGTGTGGAGGTCACGGGTTCGAATCCCGTATGCTCCATAGTTTAAGATAGTGCGGAATCCCATGGAATGTGGGATTCCGACTTTTTTATGTGTCTAAGAATCTGTAGACAGCTGTAGACAGTACCTTTTTCTACTGTAACGCTTTTGTTATGAGGTCATAGGTCTGCTCTCCCGTCAAAGGATTGTAGATGTATCCGAGAGTTGTATTTAGGTTATTGTGCCCCATCATTTCCCGGATACAGTCAAGGGGTACTCCGCAAGAATTTAAGTTGCTGGCATAAGTTTTTCGCATCTTATGGCTTGACTTAATAGGCATTCCCTCATATCGTGCGAATTGTCTGAGGATAGTTGCAATCCGTCTGGCGGTAATTCTTTCCCCATTCCGCATGAAAATGTAATCCCCTTGTCTCTCTATCCGCTGTAATATTTCAATCGCTTTCGGAATCAATACGACAAAGCGGTCACGGTTCGTTTTGGTGTGTTCTACAACTGAAATACTGTTTTCTGTCTGGTCTTTGATTTCTTCACGAACTATATGAAGCTGATTAGCTTCTTTTACCCAGTCATCCCATTTAACCGCGACAAGTTCCCCTACGCGCAAGCCTAAAAGGAAATTTATCTTTACTGCGAGATAAGAAGAGTCCAGCGTTTCTTCATACATGCGTTCAAGGAATTCGTTCATGTCCGCTAATTCTTTGGTATTATACGTTTCCGTCTTTCCGGTCTTCTTCACTACCTGGCGATATTTTACCAGAATCTGCACTTTATCCATGGGATTGTCTGTAAGGTACTTTTTTCTGACGGCATATGCATACATGCCGTTTAAAATACCTTTTGCATTGCACCACTCTTTCCGGGGCAGATTGAATTCCCTTACAATCCGATTGCATTCCCTTTCCAGCAGAAGTTCATCAATCTTTTTGACTTTCATGTTGTGCAGAACAGACGGCTCAAAATATTTACGGTAGTGTTCTTTATGCCGCTTTATGGTGTTAGGGCTATTGGTGACAGTGACTTTGTATTCCAGCCATTCTTCATAGAGTCCGTAGAATGTTAAATTGTCAAGGTGCGAGTCGGAAAGGTATATTGGAATCAGCTTATCCAACAACTCTTCCTTTGTCTGTGCTTTGATATTCTTCCTTTTGCCAGATGCATCCTTGTAGCATGTCTGCCAGCGTCCGCCCTCTTTTGCTGGCGGAGTAATCGCGTAAGTATGCATCTTCATTATCTGTTCTCTTTTTGTTGACATAAGCGTATCAAGCACACTGTCTATATTTATTATACCGCAATTTACGGCATCTTTCAATATAGAAAGGCTTACTTTTTCTTTTTCATCGTTCATAATTTACCGCCTTTAGCGATGCAGGGAATCTAGTTTTTATCAGTGTTTTGGGGATATTATTGATTTCTTTTTGATTTATTAGATTGTTGATAAAATGATAATAAATGTTCGTATGTTTTTGTTCAGTGATATATGTCTATTTGATTTATAATATATGTATTTTCATCTTTTCTCTTTTATATTCCTTGCATCAAAAAAATTATCTATCAAGAAATGGATTATATGAATTCCGGACAACACGGAAGCCATTCAGGTATTCTCGGATATCCTGTTCTGTGCCAAGTGCCGTGTATGTCCTTAACGCTCCATAGGTCTTAACTGACATTGCCCATAATAATTCCCCTTTCCGTTTATAATTTTTTAAGCAGGTTATTCCTGTGCTTTTTTATAGCTTAACAGTTCAAGGTCATCTTTGAAAGACTGTTTCTTCAATGTGTCTTTATGCTTCTTAAGCCAAAGCCTTACATCATCATTCGGCTCATAGTCATCTTTATATATATCATACAAGCATTTGAGCAGATTCATTGATGCTTCTCCCCCCCAGACTTCATCACATTTGTACAGGGCGGAAAACAATCCAGAACCCCTGACAAGGTGTGTGAGCAAACGGGTGAAATCATTATCCCTCGGGCTTTCCAAGCGTAAACGCGGGAAAACACCTTTCGGCTTTTCCAATAATGCTGTTGTGAAATCCGTATATTCTTTGCTTTCCGAATCGTAGAACCTGTATTTTTCTGTTACTTTGTCGGCAATTAAATCTTGCAGTTCTTCTTCCCCGGTTTTCATGATGATATCTGTCAACTGGTGGGCATAATCTCCTTTGAACACTGCTTCAAAGCGCACCCATGACTTCGTATCCAGGGCTTCTTTGAAACGGAACCCTTTCTGCTCAACCTGCTCCAATTTTTTATCATAAACCCTTAAGAAAAGCCTTGTGCCGGTCTTCCGGCTTCCCACATAGAACGTACTGGCTTTGCTATTAATCTCATATGCGGTAATTTCAGAATGGTTGATTTTCCCTTTGTGGTCATGTATTTCCAGATATTTATTGAGGAGCTTATGGTAAATATCATCCACTGTTATATCCCAATTCTGATAATCTATAGTGAAATCCACCCTGCTTAGGCGGAAGTGGTAGGACTTTGACCGGATGGAGTCAAGAAACCTTTTTATATTCATCTGCCCATTCTGGCAGTATAAAGCCCAGCTATACGCACTGAATTTCACAATCACACCCATTTTAGGGCATGACGGGTGGTAGGCAACCGCAAAGTAAAAAGGGTTGTCACCGTATTGGTAAGCCGTCGTATAGCCTTGTGGCGCTTTACCATCCAAATCTTTCCGCACCCCGAAAATACTTTCCAGTTTTGCCCTCCGTGAAAACTCTGCAATCATACTTTCGGCTTTTGGCTTCCAATCTATCAAGCCTTTCAGCAGGGTTTTATCTGCCGATAAAACGACCGTCAATTCATCAACGCCTACAGATATTCTCGGGTTCATGTCCATTACCTCCGTTTTTATATCTTTTTACATTTTGCTATATTTCTTTTACTATTTCCTGGAGCTGGGGTAATTACATTACCCCAGCTCCCAGTGCATCCAAAATATCAAAGTCCAATGTCGGGAACTCGCATAATCTGGGCTTGTTCGCTACTGCCGGATACGTGAATACCCCATCACCGGCTCCCATCTTCCGCAATGGGATGTCTGCACCTGCCCCGAATGCTGTAACATATGTCTGGTCTTCGGCGTTCCCAAGGACAACTTTCCATGGGAGATTGTCCCGGATGAATGTCGGGATATTGTTGCTCCCTGCCTGTTGCATGACAATCCATAGGAAAAAGCCTGCCTGACGTCCTTTCAGGACGATTGAGGATATCAGGCTGTTCACATGGTCACGAGTCTTCTTGTCTTCCGTTTGTAAAAGCTGAGAAAAGTCTGCAAATTCATCAAATATCAGAATATAGGGGGAGAGCCCAAAGTCCCTGTAATCGCCGTCAATCTTTTGCGATAAAAGCTTTTTCATCTGCTGTTGCCTTTCCTGCATTTGGGAAACAAAAGTTTCCAGCAGTGCGATAATCATGTCAAAGTCATCCGCCGTAGTCTCCGGGGACACCCGTTCCCCAATTAAGGCGATGCTGGACGCTTTCGGGTCTGCAAAATACAGATGGTATGGGACAGGTTTCAAAAGCATCTGGAGCAGATATCCGTGCACTGCATAGGTTTTCCCGGAACCTGTTTGCCCTGCTATGAGCTGGTGTGTTAGCGTCAAATTCGTGTAGGAATCAATAAACAGCTCATATATGCCCTGCGAACAGGAATATGCCTTAAACGCTTCATAGCTGTCAAAGGTCAGCCGTCGCTCAATGGAAGAATTATAGAAGTCAAAACGATAGTGGTTCTCGTCATCCGTCAGGTACACCTGTTCGACAACATATCTTCCCAGTGACGGGGAAATATCCATCCTCCCTAATTTTTCATTAAACTGGATGCTGTTTTTCACCCAGACTGTGCCGCTTTTAAAATCTGGCGCAAAGTCGGCCGTAACCCAAGGTATTTCCGCCCATTTAAGAGCCCCTAGTTTTTTGACCGTGTAAATTCCCGCGTCCAGCAGATGCTTTCTCAGCCCAAGCACCAGCCTATAATGCTTCCATGCATATTTGATGCCCCGGCCTATCCGGTTGCTGAACGCCCATATTATAGCCGAAAAGGAAAGCGGGATGATATTTGCGGCGACACATATCAATGCGGTTAGTTTGAACATGTCAGTTCCAGATAGGTTCCAGGCGTGGCAAAATGCCACGCCCAAAACGAAACTTATCACAGACCACATGCACATGAACTCAACTTTAATCCGGCGGTCTGTTTTGATTCTTTCCATTAATAAAATCTACCTATCTCCTTTCCTGTTACTTGTTGGGTGCAATAACCCTAATGTCATCAGCAGTTACTGACAGCTGATTGCGGTAATCACCGTATACAGTGGCAACTGCATTAACCGGCATGACATGAGCATTCATCGGGATTTTTACGTCCTTGCGAATCTTAAAGCTTAACTTTTCGAAACGATTTGTGACGTTTTCACCCTCTTTTTGCTTATACTGGGTATTATCCTTTGAAATAAGGACTTCAACCTTGGTTCCCATGTGGGCTTTGGTATTAAAATCCACCCATTCACTTATGCCAATGACCGTATACTCTTTGTCTTTGGAAAATTTCTCAAAGTCAAAGGCCATAAATTGTGAAAGCTTCTTCATCTTCTCACCCCCTATCTGCAATAATTTGTTTGACAAGATAAGTATAAAACATCTTACTTGTTTTCCAACTCTACTATGTGAGGTATTTACTGCCTTACCCCACATGGAATGGGGGAATTCATATGGTGCCCCTCTTTTTTAAGCATTCTTTCATCAGGATAAGAATCAGACGTTCTATTGTGTTGATTTCCATTTCGCCACACATCTGGCGAATACTGGAACAGATACCGTTTTCCCGTATGCTTTTCAGAGTTTCTCCGTCTTGATAAAGTTCTGCTATTTCACTTAATGTGAGCGGCGGGAGTCCCAGCACGTTGATAATTTCTGGGGTGGAGAAATGCAATACCTGAAATATTTTTAGGATTTCAAAAATATCAGATATGCCTTTGCCGGTAGATTCCAGCCGTTGATAGGTCTTTTCGGACTTGACAATCAATCCGGCAACTTCACGCTGTTTTAAGCGTAATGCTTCACGGTGATGAAGCATCTCTTCTGTTAATCGTTTTGTAATTTCATCTTTTTCTAAAAAACTGTCTTTACTCATATGAATAATTCTCACATGATGCGCATCATAATACTTTCTCTTATAGGCGGATATCCTGATTTCTTAGTGACATTTTCCGCATTTGCAACTGCGGCGTGGTGATGAACATTACCACTGATATCATCCTTCCAAGATGATACTTTCTTAAATCTTTATAAACTTTTGAATAAACCACTTAACAACTCAATCCCAAATGCCGACATTATTTTAGAAGAAATGGAGATGAGAACAGAACAGGAAAAGTTGTTAAAACAATCTTATTCATATTTAAAGAGGGGGCGGGGAGTATCCCCGAGTATAAAAGCGGCGTATGCCGCGACTACTTATATAAATAGTGGGATAGAGTAAAATGATAAAAGAAATGCAAAAGAAAGAGTAGGTGGGAGTCTCTCTTTTTCTGTTCTTATAAAAATGGCTAAATAATATAGACGATAACCTAATTCCTCGAAAAAATTATCTTCCTAAAATAATATTAAACAATCTGTGTTCCGACTCTACTCACCAATCGCCAAATTGAAACACTCACATTCGTTCAATTTGGAACGCTTTCCATATCCAGCGAGTGACGAAAGAGTTGCTTGTACTATGAGAATGATACAGTACAAGTAACTCTTTCTGTTTTCTCTTCCTTGAAAACCTTTACAGAACCCTATAGACTCTTACTTTGGTTTCCCGCGCAAAATTATCTGAATATCTTCCTAGCTACCGCACACAATATAGATATAAGCTGTCAACCAAATAATCCAAAATCCATATTTCAATATATGGGTAAGGGGAATTGATAGAAGTGCATCTATCAATCCCCCTGGCTCCATTGTTTTACAGCAGTTTCCGCTGTGTCAAGGGGCTTTCGCGGCATATCCTCCGCGCATTCGCTTGTGCGGTATTCCACGTTCCCCTTGACACGCTGCTTTCCTGGCCTTATGCCATATGGAACACTTCAATGAATGCGATTTTTTTAATTGTGTATGCCACCAATTCCGGTGATGACAATATGACATTTCTCTATTATGCCATTCAGACTCCCCACTTCTCTCCCCTTAACCTCGCTAATCTGCCGTCAAAGTTTAGGCGGCTGTCCGCACATGTTCTCCGCCAGTGGCTGGCTTTCGTGGAACTCTCTGTTTCGAAAACCTCGAAAATGTCATCCCCTTTTATTTCAATCCCATCAAGCATATATTTCCCATTTTCCGAAATTCGGATTATGCCCTGACACATGACCGGCTCTTGAAGATAGTTCATCATCCAATTGATATAATGTAAATGAGTCAATAACTCTCTTAATTCATGATACAAAAAAATATCATCTGGATTATTCCCATCATATCCTATTGGCAACAAATTGTCGTTTCCGCGATAATTAGTTTCACGTAAAATCATTTCAATTTTTTTGTTAAGTTCCAATAGTTTACCTTTCAGCATCTGAACGTCCATTTTACACCTCCATGTCTTTTTATAGACATTATAGCCGAATCTTCGGCAATATTCAATTGAAAAATATCCCTATATACTGAAATGAAAGAGGAGAGCTAAAATGTTCGATTACAGTCCGCTTTGGGAAACAATGCAAAGAAAAGGGATAACACAATACCAACTCATAACTGACCACAAGTTCTCGACAGGAACTTTGGATGCCTTGCGGAAAAACAAAAGCGTAACTGTCAATACAATAGTCACATTATGTACGCTTTTAAATTGTACACCAAACGATATCCTAAGAGTCGAAAGAGGAAAGGAAGAATAATCGCTAATCATGTGTGCCACCAAGCATCTCCCTCCAACAGAACTTGCCTGAACCAGATATAATTATATCTTTCTTCATCGTTCTCCATTTCTGCCATTAGAAGCGCTTTTTCCGTCTTCGAATCTATGCCCAGCCAAAACATGTCGTATCGTTTCCAGAAATATGCTATCACAGCTTTTCTAATTGACTTAAATGATTTCACCATTCTCTAATTTCACCCCCTTTCATTTCAGGCCTTATAACAGCATGTCCAATCCTTGTTTTCTCTATCTTTTACCCATCCAGTTGTGTGGGACAAGACAGCCAAAACACAAACAATCTTTTTATGGTTCGATATTGTCTGAAAATAGACATTCCGTTAATACTCATTATAACGATAAACTTGTAGTAATACAAGAGCGAAAAGAGTTGAACATGTATAATTACGACAAGTTGTGGCAGACAATGAACAAAAAAGGCATTTCTCAATATACGCTGATTAACGAATACGAGATATCGGAGTCTCTGCTTTACAGATTAAGGCATAACCAGTCGGTAAGCATGCACTCCATCAATAGGCTTTGCGATATTCTTGAATGTGATATTGGAGATATCGTGACGTATTACAGAGAATAGGTATATCCAGCAAGAAAACAAACAACAGCCCTTACTTTTTCAGCAGGGGCTGTCTTTTTTCTCTTATTCAATTGTTTACGAAAAACCGCTATATCTACTTGCCAATCGTTAAACAAAGTGATAGAAGAAATTGCGGCTAAACAAAGGAGCATCCGGATTCTTCAGTACCAAGAGATTGTAGACACATTGTAGACAGTGTGCATTCCTCCTTGATTTTATTGGCTTTCAGGGACTGGAAAAGGTTCGAATCCCGTATGCTCCATAGGAACAAACGCCGCAAACCATGGATTTTCCGGTAAAATCAAAGGTTTGCGGCTTTTTATACCAAAATGCTCCACCAAAATGTTCCGTACACAAAACCAGCTAATCTCCTTGACGATATCCCTAAAATAGCATATGATAAAAGAAAGGCGGAATACCTGCGGAAAGGAGCGGACAGCCAATATGATTCTAAAACTGAAGAAAACTGTACGGAAACAGGCCAAATGCGTACATAAAGAAACGGAAAAACTGTATAAACGGTTAAGTGAGAAGGGATCTTCATTCGACACAAACGATGTGCTGATCAGAATGGATCGGATCACAGACGAACTGAAAGCACTGCGAGATGTAATCAATAAGGAAAAGGAACAGGCTTACTTGGAGAAGCTGGGCGGTATCACCCGGTCAAAGCCCAAGTCTCCCCTCCGGTAAAGGCTTTTGATGAAGCAGTCAGCCGGCCTCAAAGAATTCTCTGGGGCCGGCTTTCCTTATGGCTATCCTCTATCGCCGTTCAAATTGACATAAGCAGACCGAAATCCGATTGCACTGCCCCCATGATAATATCTGGGATTATAAAAATGCAACGCAAACTGTCCGGCTCTGTCCCGACTGTCGTGCTTTCCGCCTCTTACAGCCATGCGTTCCCCATAGTTACGCATTACAAATATGCCGTCCCTCTCCCCGTTATTTTCCGGATAAAGCGCCAGCGCCTTCATCAGAAGCGGTATCTTTACCCCCTCTGCCGCTTTCAGCTCGCTGAACCGGCAGTCATAATAGCCGAAATTTCCCGTGCTGCTTTTGTCAGCGAAGGCATAATTTTCGATGGAAATATCATAGATCGGACTGCCCTCCAGTACATGATCCTCTTCCCTGTTATCGCCCGGGAAATGCGAAGAAAGCTTCAGCGTATTCTTCTCCCCATGAGCGGAATACACGCCCTCCTCCGTAATCCCATGCCACAGATGGCTGTCTGCCTTATGAATATTACGGTTAAATGCCGCTGCCGTCCCGTCCGGTATGACTTGAATCTCCCCGTCCAGCAGGCGTAGGCCGCTTACCCATTCCCACAGATTCCCCGTCATATCCGCAATCCCGGATACATTATGATTGTGGAACCATGTAGCCGGACCGGTTCCGGTGGCCGTGCGGTAAACCGTATCCCGGTATCCGGAAGAAGGGACTCCCTTTTCGTGAGGCGCATAATAGTTTTCCCCGTTATTTGTATTTCCCTCCGGCATAGTTTTGTTCTTTTTGCTCCATAAGGCGATCGCAGCCCAAAGGGCATTCGTCATAAGATGCCAGCCGGCTCCTTTGTTCAGACAGAAATCTATCGCCTGATCATAGGTAAAAAAGACTCTTGGATCCTTCGCCGGCAGCGAATACGCCCTGTCGTCTTTAACTATGTTCATATATTTGCTGACATAGATCACATCCTTCTCCATCCCGTCTACAATCCATGCGGGATGCGGAATATGGGGCGCCCCTTCCAGCACATCCGAGAGGTATAGCTTCGGCACGGCTACTACGATACTCGGCAGTCCCCTGTCGTCCAGAAGGACCGTATTGCTTCCTCCGCTGAGCGCTTCGATCGCCAGCTTCAAGTCACTGAAATCATGCATTTTCGTCACCGTTCCCTTCGTTCCATCATCTTTAATGCCTGATGAATTCCCTCTGCGGCGCCTTCTGCGTACTCCCGAATTTCTGCAGATACATTTCCCGAGTAATGATAAGTTTTCAGTACCTCATTCTCCCGTTGTTTCCTTTCCTCGGACTTACTGATAATGTACATTTTCCATTCCCTTCTCCTGACTCCTCAGGTATCACTTCATAGGGGCCGACAAGCCTCCTCTGATCTGTTAGAAATCTTTTTTCATACTAACAGATAAAAGGAGGCTTGTCAATGACTCAAACTTATGCGGCTTTACTTCATCCAGAATCCTACAATCTCCATATTGGTGTCAAAGCTTACATTATAGGTGACTTTTCCATTTTCGAAATCCGCCACAACAACCGCAACCGCATAATCCGTCCCCGCCTTATCCTTCTGTCCCACTACGGCTACGCTCTTGTACTCCTGAAACGCTCCCGCCTTGGCAAAAACCCCTTCTGCCGCAGATGCCAGCGCCTCCGCAGACAAAGCCTCCTGCATCTCCTGACTCATCATGGCCACACATTCCTCATACTCTCCGGCATTCAGATGATCTACCGCCGCCTGGGCTGCTTCCTTCACCGCAGCCTCATCAAATGCTTCCGCCAATTTGGTGCTGCTGCATCCGCCTAACCCCAATGCCGCCAGCATGACCGCCAATACGATGCATAGAACTTTCCCTGCCCTCACCTTTTTTGAATATGCTCTTGTCTTCATCATTTACTCCTCTCCGTCCTTTTCCCGGAACTTTCTGTTAAATAACCCCTTTTGACATTCTCTCTCCTGTTACAGAAAAGCCAACATCCCAAAGCAAACGTAATCCCCGCTGCCACTGCTGCCCAGAGCTCAATCCCCAAGGTACCCGCCCCGAATACTTTGGGCAGAATCACCACTGCCGCGTCCGCCGCAGTATGCAGCGCCACCGCCGCAGCCCAGTACCACAGCACCCGTCCCTTTCTCACTCCGTAGAGAACTATCAGGGATGCGCCTGTATGAAAGAGCATGGCAATGAGCCGCTCTGTCCCTGCCGTCATCACGTCAGCGGCAGAGGCCGGAAACATTGCCGCCCCTTCCCCCAGCACCACGCCTAAGCCTGCTATCATATTCGGCCCCACCAACAGCATGGCCTCTATCCCGCCGTGCCCGAGTCCAAACGCCAGGCCATGTCCAAAGGAATCCTTTCCCTTCAGAAAACACTTCACAGCAATCCATCTGGCGGACTCTTCCGCCAATCCTGCCGTCAGTCCCAGAAACAGTCCGTACCGCCAGGGATAAAGCGGCAAAACGGTATACCATGAAAATTCCGGAAGCACCAGCTGCAGGAGAGGTACCCGGATAATAAGCTGACTGACCGCAAATGCCAGCATTCCACAGAAAAATGCCTTTCCGATTCCTTTTCTCCTCCTTGCCAAAAGGACTGTCCCTACAACAGGCAAGACATAACATATCGCAATACCACTTATCAGGCTAACTGCCAGCATTCCACACCTCCTCACTCTTTTTCCGGTACCGGTTTCTGCACCGTATGGCTTCTGCCCATGTTCCCGGCAATTTCGGCTAAACATTGTCCCCGATTCCTGCGTGCCGTTTTTCCGTACCGCGAACCCGCTGCTCGGATAATCTCTGCTGTATGTTTCCATTTTATAATTTCACCATTTAAAAAGCAATATGCTTTACCTAAGGTATGGCATATTGCTCTCAACGTACAGTTTATCATGGCGCCGCCAGCATTACTTTGACCGTAAAGACACCTTCCTTCCATTCGAACTGCACATCTCCCCCGTACCGCGCCGCCGTCTGCTGCACGATCTTCAGACCCAGTCCCTCATGTCCGGCACGGCAGGAACGAAAAAGTCCCCCTTCCTTTGCAGGCTCCTGACTGCAGTTATTTTCCACGGTAACGGAGATAAACTGCCGCACCTTCGCCGCCCGAAACCGCACATAGCCCTCCCCCTCTTTGGCTGCAGCAGCTACCGCATTGTCCAACAAATTGGCAAACAGTGCCGTCACATCCGTCTCCCTCATAAAATCCAGGGACAGCTCTCCCACGCGGATATCCTCCCGCACAGACAGCAGCTTCATAGCTTGTACCTTGTCATTCAAAATGATATTCAGCAGCTTCTCCGAAGTATAATACTTCTGTTGAAACTGATTCAGCATATCATGGATATCCCTTGCGTACTCATAAGCCTGCACGGCATTCTCTTCACCGTACAGCCCCTCCATTGCCAGAATATGGTTCCGGATATCATGGATCAGCTTTCTGGAGGCCTCGTATTTCTCTTCCTCGCGCTCATAATATTGATGCTGCATCCGCGCCTGGGCCTGATATAAATTCCTTTCGTTTTCCAGCCTGTAGTTCTCGCTCATCACGTCCACCAGGACACAGAAATAAATGTTCAGACCGATCAGTCCAAACAGATTTACCCCGAAAAGAATTACCATAAATTCTGACATATAAATCTGCATCAGGTACACCAGGCAGTACATGTGAAAGACCGAATACAGCGGAAGCAATATCGAAAGCACCACCTGGCGCACTGTAATGTGCTGCCCGGCTTTGTGTCCCGCCGCCATCGTGACCAGCAAAATCACCATAAATTCCGTCATTCTGGTGAACACCACAAACAGCATATATGCCAGCTCCTGTGAATTAAAAGACAATATCCCATATAGGAGCAAAAACTGAAGCAGCAGCGTGGTTAACGTGTCCGTCAGAAAGACTGCCGCAGACAAAATAAAATAATAGAGATAATGAATCTTCGGCGTTTCAAAGATCCGCCCTGCCGCAAACGGAAACAGCAGCATAAACGCCAGATTCACCCAGGTACTCCCCAATGTGGAAAATGCCACACAAACCACAATGTAAATTGCCATAAACGCCAGCAAAGACCGTGTAAGAGACGGCTGCCCCGCAATCCGGTATGCCCCGTAAAACATTGCTCCTAACAGAAAAGCACTGCCCGCACAGGGCAAGACCAGATAAATCAAAATCTCCATGCCTACCGCCCCCTTCCTGCCAGGTAATCATTCAGCGCCCGCCGGAACTGTACCGACTTCTTCTGGGACAAGGGCACTGCCGTTCCGTCTGTCAATGTAATTTCATATCCACATATGCGTTGTACCGCATATAAATTCACTGCAAAGCTCTTGTGCGGCATGGCAAATCCATACTGTGCCATCTCCTCCGCCAGCTCCGTGATCCGCCGTCTTAAATGCCAGACTCCTTCTGCAGTATGCATCAGTACCTGCCTGTCCAGATATTCAAAGAATAAAATCCGGGACGGCTTGACATGCAGGATACCTTCTTTTGCCTGGAATTCCAGCTCCGGCTCTGTCCTGGAAAATCCGTAGGCACAGGCCTCATCCAATTGGGCATATAGCTCCTCCGCCTTCAAGGGCTTCAGCAGATATGCAAAGGCATGAACCCCGAAAGCAAAGATGGTGTAGTCACTGTAATTGGTAATGTATATCAGCTTCACATCCTTATCCTGCTCCCGAATGCGGCGGGCGGTTTCGATACCGTTCAATCCTCCCATGTCTATATCCAGCAGCAGGATATCATACTTTTTTCCCGCTCCTAAAAGCGCCTCTCCGCTGTTGTATACATCCGTAGATAAAGGAATCTTTTTATAATTATCCAACAGCTTCACGGTCTCATTCAGAGCCCTTTTATCATCGTCGCAGACTGCTATTTTCATCATCTTGAACCTCCCTCTGCCCTCTGCCCTCTGCCCTCTGCCCTCTGCCCTCTGCCCTCTGCCCTCTGCCAATATTGTATTCTACGGAGACTTACCTGTCAATGAACTCCGTTCCCAATCAAATATTCTCTTTTTTAATCTATGAGTCAATCCTTCCCCATATCAATACATCAAAAATGCGCCTCCCATGCCTTACAGCATATCAAGACGCATATTTCGAACCTTCCGCAGCCCAAGCTCTTCCATCCGACTACAACAATATTACCAAAGATGATTCCAGAATAAATAAGAACATAGCAGATAAAAATAGAACCGAACATTCAGAACAAGGCGCAGCGGCTGGTCCCATCGTTACAATGCCGGTCAATCCAGCACAATTTTTCCATATTTTGACTCATATTCAACCACATGCCTTCTCATGATGATCTCCAGCTCTCTGTTGGCGGAACGGGCATTATACTCTGCCACATAACGGAATTTCTTCAATAATTCGGGATCAGTTCTTAACGTAAATTTAGATGTCGTCGGCTGCATAATCCATCTCCTTACCTTTAGAATGACATTATTATAGTGGCAAAATGACGACGAATTATTCTCTGACAGCACTTTGACGGCTCGTTATCGCCCAAATACGTGAAAAAATTGATGAAATATGTAGTTTTCTGTTAGTTTCTTATATGGTTACCCTCTCAAAAACATACTCTGTGTCTGTGGATAAGGCGCTTCGAAATACATACCCCAGCCGATTATAATCCCGCAGTTTCCGGGGATCTTGTATTTGCTCCTCGGCCATGAATCTCACCATATCCCCCCTGGCCATCTTGGCATATGTTCCCTTGGTTACAAGCCTGCCCTCGGCGTTTTCACAAAATATAATCGTGATAAACCTATCCTTCTCCTTAAGATACTTTTCAATGCATTTTGAATACTCTCTGGAAGCAAGGTTGACTATCACCCCGCTCTCATCTCTCACCGCTTCATATAACCGGCTTCCCCATAGCTCATACAAATTCTTATATCCGCAAACGGAAGCCTTTGCCTGCATCTCCAGCCTGTACGGAGTTACTCCGTCCATGGGCTTTAACACCCCGTAAAATGCCGACAGGATTCGCAGATGCTCCTGCAAATAGGCATACTGCACCTCCTCGAATACTGCAGGCGCCATATATTGGTACGCAATCCCTTCATATGCCAACACTGCAGGCGTCAGGCTGCATTTCAAATCCATATCTGAGATCCGCTTAAAATTCTGTCCGGCTATTTTGTCATTGCACTTCCAAAGATTTTTTAATTCCTCCTGCGGCAGTTCCCGCAGCCAAGAAAGAATACCCGCTGTCTGCTCAATATACCTCGGCATCCCTGCCGGTTCCACACTGTCAGTATCCGCTTTCATCCTCTTGGCCGGTGATAATATAATCCTCATGCCGCCTCCTCAGATCTCGCCTAACATCTTCTCCGGATCGTCTGCCGCCTTTACCTTGTCATTGGCCCTGATAATTATGCCCTTCTCATCAATCAGATACGTGGTCCGGACGACTCCCATGGAAACCTTGCCGTAATTCTTCTTCTCCTTCCAGACATCATAGGCCTCAATGACCCTGCGCTCCGGATCGGCCAGAAGCGAAAACGCAAGTCCGTACTTTTCCTCAAATTTCTTGTGGGATGCAACGGTATCCTTGCTGACGCCCAGAACAACCGCCCCTTTCTCCATAAACTGCGGATACCTCTCCGAAAATCCGCAGGCCTGCTTTGTACATCCCGGTGTATTATCCTTAGGATAAAAATATAAAATCACTTTCTTTCCTGCATAATCCGACAATTTGTGCAGCTTGCCGTTTTGATCCGGAAGTTCAAACTCCGGAGCTTTCGTTCCTGTTTCTAACATATGATTCCTCCTCGTTTTTAAAGAATAATGGATGTATTACAGTTTTCCCCAATCAATCCGCATTATTCCATATATTCGTTCTCATATTATGTCTGGCACAATCTTCTTTCACTATCTGCCGCTTTCAAATATGTGGAAAACAGGCGCTGTGCCTGACAGGAAATTCAAAATTGTAAAAAGATCTGTCCCGTCTTAAGAATGGTTGTAGACTTGAAATTCTTTGTCTGTGTATTCAGAGTAACACACGGCAGCGAGAATTGCAAGGAAAAAATGCAATCTGACATTCCGATTTATGCAAAGAAAATCTTTCTTTTTATACGCAATTACTGTATAATATTGACTCATAAGGACACCTGCTCAACTTTTGATTCCATATGCGCCGGTGCGCCGGATACGCAATCCAATCACTTTACAGGGGGGATTGAAATGGAACATTCTCTGAAGCTTTTAACAAACTATTTACAGGATATCCTAAAGCAGCCGCAGACGGCTTCCCTCCATGTGGAAGATTTATCTCCCGATTTCCGGGAATTAGGGGAAAACGCAGCTCTTCTGGCTGATACGATTCAGGATTTGACAAATCAGCTCCAACTGAAAAACGAGACTCTGGAACTGGAAAACCAGGTTTTGATGGATAATATCCAGGCTATGGATGAAATCAGCTGGGCCCTGGAACAGAGCAATCAGCAGCTTCGCATCAACCTGAACCTGGTAAACGCCCTCACCGACTATACGCACAACATGATCTTCGTATATTCCGCAGAGACCGGCCAGGAAGTACATACCAACCA
This sequence comes from uncultured Acetatifactor sp., assembly GCA_910584865.1. GTDB lineage: Bacteria > Bacillota > Clostridia > Lachnospirales > Lachnospiraceae > Acetatifactor. The sequence goes on along the minus strand of CAJUCE010000021.1, from coordinate 1,314 downwards.
GCCTGCCCGCTGGTTCCAGAATGCGCATGCCCAGACTGCTGCCCATTTAGCCGGGCTGCTGCTTGATAAACAACCTGAAATTCAACAGCAAATAGGGCAGACTCGGGAAAACCAAAAGCCTGAACCGACAGAACAGACGGACGCGGTGCCTACGGAAAACCCGAATCTCCCGGAACATAATACCAGCTCTCTGAGATGGAATATCGCGCTGACTGATTCTGACGGTATTGATATCTATTATCAGGTGGAATCCTTCCTTATCCCCTGGTTTCATTCGGATGAAGGGAATTCCCAGGATGCCAAAAAACAGGCCATCGTCCATATCGTTCTCGATGAAACGGAACGCCAGCGGCGCCAAAACCTGATTTACCGATTCGCCTATGTAGACCCTCTGACCAATCTGAACAACCGGCGCTATGCCACTGAAAAGATGGAGCAATGGCTGCAGGAGGGGACTACCTTTCTGCTCTCTTTTATCGATGTGGATTATCTGAAATACTGTAACGATACCTTTGGACATGAACAGGGCGACAGCTATCTGGTGGAAGTGTCCCAAGCTCTGCAGATCCTGGGCGGCGAAGTATGCCGGGTAGGCGGAGACGAATTTTTCCTTCTTCAAACCGGCCTCACTGCGGCGCAGCAGGATGAAAAATTAGAAAATTTGCGCCAGATGCTGCTGGCTGACAAGAGCAGCGGATATCCCAAATGCTTCAGCTATGCCACCACCTCTGTCCCGGCCCGATCTACGATCCCTTTGGCAGATTATATCAGCGATACAGACACGAAAATGTATCAGTATAAGCAGAAATATAAAATCCCGCTTTCGGATGTTGTCTATAAGGATGACCGGATTTAAAAAAGGATCCTAGGGCAGGCAGTCTCCTATGGCTGCCTGCTTTTATGTTCTGCCTGAATCTATAAATAGGGTTCTATCCGAAACTCCGTCTGTTCTCCTACTTTCATGCTCACCAGTTCAAATAGATTTTCAACAAGATATCCGCACTGTCAACTACTACTAACTTCCCTTCTGCTTGGCTTATTATCTCTTTAATGTCTTTTCGGCAATCCATGTAATTCAAACATAAAAGGCGTAAATCAATCGCCGCACATTCCTTTATAAAACTGTATATCACTGACTTTCCAGTGGCCGAATCACCTGTTAAAATCTGAACCCTTCCCTTCCATATATAAATATCTTATCACTTTCACCGGAAACTTGCACGATGATCTTTCAAGGCAGCGTAAGTTCAGCATAAGCTCGGTAGGATAAACGCATCAATTTTAATGCAGAGTACAAAAAAGCCAGATATAAAC
>CAJUCE010000020.1 GCA_910584865.1 uncultured Acetatifactor sp. | reverse complement strand
AGCAACCGGCTCATAACCGGTCGGTCCTGGGTTCGAGTCCCCGAAGGTCCATTTGGGAGGAATCCCACCGCATAAAAGTATTTTGATACGGCCCAGTGGCTCAGTTGGTTAGAGCGTCGCCCTGTCACGGCGAAGGTCGTCGGTTCGAGTCCGATCTGGGTCGTTTCTTTTTATAATACAGTGTTTATGGAGAAGCGGGAGAGCAGAAAATAAGTGTGTATCGCCAGAGAGAAAATGGGAAAAGGGTAAAGTCTGTGGAAATAAAACTTTACGCTTTTTTTGTTGTGTTACAGAGAATTTCAATTGAAAAGGAGAGAAAATATGATTCGGATTATTACGGATTCCGCCTCTGATATTGTGGACAATCAGCGGGAAGATCTGATTATTTTGCCCATTACGATTACCTTCGGCGAAGAGCAGTTTCAGGACGGGGTAAATCTGACACACAAAATGTTTTATGAGAGGCTGATAGAGAGCGACGAGCTGCCTGTTACCAGTCAGGTACCGCCCTTTGCTTTTGAGGAGGCTTACCGGAAGGTTGCAGAGGAGGGAGATCAGGCAATCGTGATCACTTTGTCGTCCAAGCTGTCCGGAACCTGCCAGAGCGCCCATATTGCGGCGCAGGAGTATGAAGGAGCAGTGCGCGTGGTGGACAGTGAGAATGCCAGTCTGGGAGAACATGCGCTGGTGGAATATGCTCTGCGTCTGGTAGACAGCGGTTTGTCTTTTGAGGAAATCGTGGAAAAGCTGGAGAAGGATAAATCCCGGATCAGACTGGTGGCCCTTCTGGATACCCTGGAGTATCTGAAGAAAGGGGGCAGAATCTCGAAAGCGGCGGCTATGGCGGGGAACCTGCTCTCCATCAAGCCGGTGATCGCCATCATACAGGGTGAGGTGGCCATTCTGGGGAAGGCGAGAGGATCCAAACAGGGAAATAACCTGCTGGCGGAGCAGATTCAGCTTACGGGCGGAATCGATTTTGAGAAGCCTTTCGTTCTGGGATACACCGGACTCAGCGATACCATGCTGCAAAAATACATTGTGGATCATGAGACATTGTGGAAATCCAACGTGGATAAGCTGGAGACCTCCAGCGTGGGCGGGACGATCGGGACGCATATCGGGCCCGGGGCTATCGGCGTGGCATTTTTCTCGGCGGGCGAGTGACAAATTTATACCTGCTTTGCGGCTGTTTCCGGAAAGGCGAGGAATGGTCGGCAGTGGCAGAAATAAGATAAAGTTGAGGTGGCGTATTATGAAAGAAATCAATCAGCAGTTCTTGACCGGAGAGCGGGCCCTGTTTCAGGCGAAGGACTGCCGGATCCGTTATTGTACTTTTGCGGACGGGGAATCTCCTCTGAAGGAGAGCAGCGATCTGGAAATTGACAATACCCTGTTCAAATGGAAATATCCTCTTTGGTACAGCCGTAATGTGGTGATGAGGGATTCCACATTGTTCGATATGGCCAGGGCCGGGATCTGGTATACCGAAAATATATCCATATCCAATACCATTATCGAGGCGCCCAAGACCTTTCGGCGCACGAAAGGGATTAAGCTGCATAATGTGGACATGCCCAATGCGGCAGAGACGTTGTGGAACTGCCAGGATATCCGGATGGAGCGGGTTATGGCAAAGGGAGATTACTTTGCCATGAACAGCCGTGATATGGTGATTAACAATTTTGAACTGGTGGGGAATTACAGCTTTGACGGGGGATCCAATATTGAGATACATGATTCCAGGCTGCTGTCCAAGGATGCATTCTGGAATGCGGAAAATGTGACGGTATATGATTCTTTTATCTCCGGAGAGTATCTGGGGTGGAATTCCAGGAATATCACATTGATCAATTGTACCATTGAGAGCCTGCAGGGGATGTGCTATATTGATAATCTGGTGATGAAGAATTGCCGTCTGCTGAATACAAATCTGGCATTTGAATATTCTCAGGCGGATGTGGAGATTGTGGGTACTGTGGACAGCGTGTTCAATCCCAAGGGAGGCATTATCCGGGCAGACAGGATTGGTGAGCTGATTATGGACGGCAGAAAGGTGAGGATCGATCAGACACAGATTACAGCCGGAGAGATTCTGAAAAAATCCGATAAGGCGTCCTGGGAAGCGTGAACAGGAGTGGGATAAAATGATGAAATATAATTTTGACAAGCTGACAGACCGGAGGGGGACGGGATCCCTGAAATGGGATGTGCCCCGGGGAGAGCTTCCCATGTGGGTGGCGGATATGGATTTTGAGACGGCGCCCGAGATTATTGAGGTCTTGAAAAAGCGCGCGGAGCACGGGATTTTCGGCTATAGTGTGGTGACGCAGGACTGGTATGAAGCATATCAGGACTGGTGGGGACGGCGTCACGGACTGGAGATGGAGAAAGGGTGGCTGGTTTTCTGCACGGGGGTGGTGCCTGCGATCTCCAGCACGGTAAGAAAACTGACCACGGTGGGCGAGAATGTGCTGGTACAGACACCGGTGTACAATATTTTCTTTAATTCTATTCGAAATAACGGCAGGAATATTTTGGAAAGTCCTCTGGTCTATGAGGATGGGGAATATCATGTCGATTTTGACGATCTGGAAGCAAAGCTGGCCGATTCGCAGACCACTTTGATGATTTTGTGCAATCCCCACAATCCTGTGGGAAAAATCTGGGATCGGGAGACGCTGGCCAGGATCGGGGAGTTGTGTGCCAGGCATCATGTATTGGTGCTTTCCGACGAGATCCATTGTGATCTGACGGATCCGGGATACGATTACGTGCCTTTTGCAGCCGTCTCAAAACTGTGCAGGGACAACAGCATTACCTGTCTGGCGCCTACCAAGACCTTCAACCTGGCCGGATTGCAGACTGCCGCGGTGGTGGCGCCAAATCCTGTGATCCGGCATAAACTGGAGAGGGGACTTAACACGGATGAGGTGGCGGAGCCCAATGTGTTTGCCGTTGTCGCTGCGGTGGCGGCTTTCCGGAAGGGAGAAGAATGGCTGGAGGAGCTGCGGGCGTATCTTTTTGAGAACAAGCAGTGTGTGAGACGGTTTGTCAGTGAGAGGCTGACAGGGATCAGAGTAGTACCCTCCAATGCCACTTATCTGCTGTGGCTGGATTGCAGCGCTGTGACGGAGGATGCGGGAGAGCTAACGGATTTTATCCGAAAGAACAGCGGTCTGTATCTGACGGCAGGAGAGGAATACGGAACCTGCGGGAGGCAGTTTATCCGCCTGAATGCCGCATGTCCCAGAGCCAGGCTGCAGGAGGGATTGGAGCGCTTGGAGAAGTGTGTAAAGAACTTTTAAGCGGCCGGGAGGAGTATGGCCTGTCTTTTAAGATGCCCGTATTATTTTGTATTCTGAAAAGAAATGAGGGCAATAGATGAATTCATTATGAGGAGGGAATATGAGATGAAATGTGTAGGCTGCGGAACGGAATTGGCAGAGGGAGCGCTGATATGCGCGCACTGCGGAAGGGCAGTGCAGACAGAAGACGTGGTCAGGCAGAAAGCGGCATCCGGACAGCTGACGAAGAAGGAGTTCTATGAATTGGCCGGCATGAAGTCTATCAGGGGCAATATCAAAGGGTGTGCCATTGTGCTGTATGTATGTGCAGGTATTACAATTCTGGCAGCGGTTGTGCTGCAGGGATTTCTGTCGGCATCCCTGATCGACGGAATATTGCTGCTGGGGCTTGGCTTGTGGCTGCAGTTCGGCAAGAGCAGGGTATGCGCGATTATCACTTTTCTGTACGGTCTTCTGGGAACCGGGCTCACCCTGGTGCAAACCGGAAGAGTGCAGGGATGGTGGATTCCGCTGGCAGGCGTATGGGCCATTACTTATACGTTTAAGTTCTATAAATTGTGGAATCAATATCGCAAGAGCGGGGTTGTGCCCGACGAGGCGATCTCAGAGTAAGCGGCAGGAGCAAAGCAGGAGGAGGCGGATTTTCTAAGGGGGATTTCCGGATTTTGAACGGATGCCCCAAAGAGAGAAGGAGGAATAGACATGGGTGTTTTAACGGAGTTGGAGCCGAAAAACGTATTTCGCTTTTTTGAGGAGATCGCGGGGATTCCCCATGGCTCGGGAAATGTGGGACAAATCAGCGATTATCTGGCAGATTTTGCCGCACAGAGAGGACTTTTCTGTATTCAGGATGAGCTGAAGAATATCATTATCGTGAAAGAAGCCACCCCCGGGTATGAAGAGGAACCCGTGGTAATTCTGCAGGGACATATGGACATGGTGGCAGTCAGCAAGCCGGAGTGCGGTATCGATATGAAGAAGGAAGGGCTGCGGCTGGCTGTCCGCGGAGATGAGATTTATGCGGAGGGCACCAGCCTGGGAGGCGACGACGGCATTGCGGTGGCATATGCGCTGGCTTTGCTGGATTCGGATACTGTCAGTCATCCCCGATTGGAAGTCATTATCACGGTAGACGAAGAGGTGGGGATGGACGGCGCCAGAGGAATCGATCTGTCCATGCTCAAGGGCAGCCGCATGGTCAACCTGGACTCTGAGGAGGAGGGAATCTTTTTGACCAGCTGTGCAGGCGGCGCGAGGGTGAAGTGCCATATGCCCCTCGCTTTTGCGCAGAGAGAGGGCATAGCGGTGGAAATATCCCTGGGCGGGCTGCAGGGAGGCCATTCCGGTGGAGAAATCCACAAGGAAAGAGGAAATGCAAACTGTCTGCTGGGAAGATTCTTATACAGGCTGACCGAGAAGACGGCTGTGGGTATCGCGCAGCTGGCCGGCGGGCTGGCGGACAATGCCATCCCCAGAGAGGCCAGAGCGGTATTGGTGGTGGATGCGCAGGACGCGTCCAGGGTGCTGGAGCTGGCAGGAGAGATGGAAGCGCAGATCCGGGGGGAATTATCGGCGAAGGATCCGGGGGTATTCCTGAAAGCAGAAGCAGGTGCCCGGGGAAGCTATTTGTGTGTGACGGCGCAGGATACTGCCCGTGCCGCGGCTTTTTTGTGCGCGCTTCCCAACGGGGTGCAGGCCATGAGCGCCGATATGCCGGGGCTGGTGGAAACTTCTCTCAATCTGGGAATTCTGAAATGTGAAAAGGAAGAATTAACGGCGGAATTTGCTGTCCGCAGCAGTGTGGAAAGTGCCAAGTATGCTTTGATTGATAAAGTATGTGCCGTGGCCGGGCTTGCCGGCTGTACCCCTGTGGTTTCGGGGGACTATCCGGGCTGGAAGTACCGCAAGGACTCTCCGCTGAGAGAGAAGATGGTCTCTCTGTACAGGGAAATGTATGGGACGGAACCCAAGGTGGAGGCCATTCATGCAGGGTTGGAATGCGGTATCCTGGGAAGTAAGATCAGGGATCTGGACTGTGTGTCCATGGGGCCGAACATGCACGGTATTCATACCACGGAAGAGACATTGTCCGTCTCTTCTGTCAGACGGGTATGGGAATATCTGGTGAAATTGCTGGAGAAAAAGTCTGTCTGAAGGCGCGGGAGGTAGAAGACAGAGTGCCTCATGTGAGGGAAAGGGTATTTCCTGCAGAGGTGCTGTCGGGTGAAAGCGGATGGAAACGGAAGAAATGAGGAGTAGAAAGCAGAAAAGGCAAGCCGTATGGAATGCCGCCTGTCTGTCTGTATTGAGCCTGGCGCTTTCAGGATGCGGCGTTTCTGACGCACAGAAGGCATTGGGGCAGGAGAATGGCCTGCCGGACGCGCAGGAGGCTGATGTTGCGGAAGAAGCAGGCCGGGAAGGGGAAGCCGTCCGTTTGCCGTCCGTTTCCGCGTCGGAGGAGTCTGCCGGGGGGCAGACCGGTGCGGAGGAAGCCGTCGGTGCACAGACCGGTGCGGAGGAGTCTGTTGGGGGACAGTTCGGTGCGGAGGAGTCTGGTCGGACGCAGACCGGTGAAGAAGCATCTGTCCAGGACGGGCGTGCGCAGCATGCCCCGTCCTCTTCGGAGGGATCGGAAGAAGAGAGTGAAAACTTTGATTTCACGGTTTGCTTTGCAGGCGATGTGAACCTGGATGAGAACTGGGGAACCACGCAGTACATGAGCGCACAGGAGAACGGAATTTACGACTGTATCTCTCCGGAACTGGTGGAGATCATGCGGGATGCGGATCTGATGTGCCTGAACAATGAGTTTACTTACAGCACGGGCGGTTCACCCCTGCCGGGCAAGGCCTATACATTCCGGGCCCTGCCGGAGCGGGTGGAAGTATTGGATCAGCTGGGAGTGGATGCGGTAACGTTGGCCAATAACCATGTCTATGATTATGGGAAGGAAGCCCTGCTTGATACCTTTACCATATTGGAAGAAGCGCAGATTCCCTATTTCGGGGCAGGACGGACTTTGGAGGAAGCCATGGAGCCGCTGTATCTTGAGGTAGACGGCAAGGTGGTGGCGCTGGTAGGCGCTTCCCGGGCAGAGAAAAACAAGATGACGCCCCAGGCGACGGATACGGAGCCGGGAATTCTGCGCTGCTATGATACAAAGCTGTTTTTGCAGGCGATAGGGGAGGCGAAGGATGCGGCTGACTTCTGTATTGCCTTTGTACACTGGGGGACGGAGTACAGCTTTGAACTGGAACAGGTTCAGTTGGATACCGGAAGAGAATACCTGGATGCAGGGGCGGATGCCGTGATCGGAGCCCATTCGCATTGTCTGCAGGGAATGGAATATTATAACGGAAAGCCCATTATCTATAGTCTGGGCAATTACTGGTTTAATGACAAGACGTTGGATACCATGCTGCTGCAGCTGCATTTTTCCGGAGATGAACGGGGGACGGCGCTGGAGGTAGAGGTGATTCCGGCGGTACAGTCAGGATACAGGACCGTATATGCCAAAGCTTTGGAAGAACAGCGCAGAATCTATGATTTTCTGGAGGAAATCTCTGTTAATGTGCGGATTTCGGACGAGGGAATGGTCACGGAGACGGAATAGGGAAATGCGGCTGTACTGCCGCATTTCCCGGGACAGGGCAGAGGGTTTACAAGGAGTGTAAAGATGAAGAAGATACTGCTGATAGCAACAGGAGGAACCATTGCATCCGGTTCTACCAAAGAAGGGCTTTCCCCTGTGATCGGAGCAGGGGAACTGTTACAATATGTGGAGGAATACAGAGATTTCTGCAGCGTGGATGTGGTGCAGCCGTTTAGCTTGGACAGCACCAATATTTATGCCAGACATTGGCTGGAACTGGCGGCTCTGATTGAATTGCATTTTTCACGATATGACGGATTCGTAATCAGCCATGGTACCGATACGATGGCATTTACGGCTGCAGCGCTGTCCTATCTGGTACAGAACAGTCAAAAGCCCATTGTCCTGACAGGTTCGCAGAAGCCCATCGATCTGCCTGTGACGGACGCCAGAACCAATTTGCTGGACAGTCTGCGCTTTGCCGCGGAGCCGAAAGCCCATGGGGTGAATATTGTTTTCGGCGGCAGTGTGATAGCCGGCACACGGGCCAAGAAAGAGCGTTCCAAGAGTTTTGATGCCTTTTCCAGTATTAATTATCCTAATAAAGCCGTGATCCGGGACGGCAGGGTATTGTTCTACGTGGATGACAAGGACAGAAGCGGTGGTGGAGTACATTTTTTTCACAGATTGAATGAGCGGATTTTGCTTTTAAAGCTGATGCCCGGCATGGACGGCACCGTGCTAAAGCATCTGTTTCCTTATTATGACGGAGTAGTCATAGAGGCTTTCGGCGTGGGCGGATTTCCGGAGTACGGAAATGTGCCATTTTACCCGGAGATCCGCCGGTGGACGGATGCGGGGAAGCTGGTTATGATGGCCACCCAGGTGACTCATGAGGGCAGTGATATGGAAGTGTATCGTGTGGGGAAAGTGATCAAGGAGGAATTCGGCCTGATGGAAGCTTACGATATGACCTTGGAGGCCACTGTGACTAAGGTGATGTGGGCTCTGGGCCAGACCGGAGATCCGAGGGAATTTCGGCGACTATTTTATGAGACGGTGAATCATGATATTTTGCTGCGGGAGTAGTGTAAAAAATTGCATTGTAAATTTTTTTTCACGGCAAATTTTTTTTAAAAATGTACTTGATTCTCACCCCGAAGTTGTGTTATAATACTTTTCGTCGGTGAGCCGATGTACAGGGGAATAGTACAATGGTAGTGCGGCGGTCTCCAAAACCGTTGATGGGAGTTCGATCCTCTCTTCCCCTGCTGCAAAAGAGAAGCGTTGAGTGATGTTACTTTTATAACATTATTGGCACTTCTTTTTTCTTATAAATTTCTAAAGGTAGCGGAGAATCTTGCTCAAATCGGGTGATAATCGTAGGACGTAGAAATCACTGGAAAAGGATCAGACGACACAGCGGATGGAAAAGAATCTGCTGTGATATTTGAGGTGGCTTTCTGTTGCAGGTCTGCCGGTGGGAAGACAGTGACAAAAGCCGGAAAGGAAAACGATATGGATAAAAGGGAAGAACTGGAGAAGGCATTGAAGATTTTGGAGGAATATGTGGACGGGCTGACAGTCCGGGCCGGTATGGAGCCGGCATACGGGAAGCGGCTGTGGCAGGGGATCAGGCAGTCGGCGGGATTGCTGCGGGAGCTATCCTATTATCATGATTATGGCAGGTTTTTGTGCGAATATCAGATCATGGGATACACGCTGGCAGATATTCTGGTCTGGCAGGTGGATCATTTTAAGCTGTATATGGATCGGCCGGAGGAGATGAACCGGTATAAACAATACAGATTGCTGCTTACCGCATTGGATATGATGCTTAAGATGGAACACAATCCCGCAGGAATTGTGGAGAAAATGCGCTCCGAGACCGGTCAGGATATCCTGAATGCCTAAAAATGACAAAAGCACCTGCAAGAGTCTCACAAGTGCTTTCGCCTATAAAAGGGGAATTCATTTATATTATATCCAGGAGGGTATGAGTTGTCAATAGTTTTTTTCATTTTTCGACAAAAAAATTTTGCAAATTTTTATAGCATTTGTTTTTTCTTTTGCTGTACATTTTGAAAAATTATGTTAAAATAAATTACATATGTGTCATTTTTTGTTAAAGAGAGTACTGGTCAAAGGATGGGATGCTGTATATGGACGAGAAACTGGATCGACAACAAATTGTACAGGAATACCGGCAGATGCTGGAGCCTCTTTTGAAATATCTGCCGTGGATGGAACGCAATGCGGGGAAAGCGGCCAGCCGGAATTACCGGGGACAGGGAATTGACCGCAATTCCATCACGTTTCCCGTATATGATGCCACGCTGCTGGAATTTGTGAAGGAAGCTTCCGATTCGGCTTTGATGGATCGGAATTACGATTATGTATATTCCCGCAACAGGATTAAGACCCATGAGGATGAGCGGAGAGTGATTGCTTCGGCGCAGCTTAAGGAGTGGGATATTCTCAGGGGGATTTTGTCCAGGTATGTATTGGGGGGAAGGACAAAGGCTACTCTGTGGGGAGAGGCCGTAGAGGAGAATATTTTTATTCTGGTGCTGAAACAGATGCGCAGGATCGTAGAGTACTGGGATAAAACAAAGAAATGAGGGGATTGCTTGGAGGGGCAGGATGGGAGAGAAATCGATACAGAAGAAGAGATTTATTTTAGAGACAGCCAGAAAAGTTTTTGTGGATAAAGGCTTCAAGAAGGTGACCATGAAGGATATCGTGGAAGCCTGTGAGATCAGCCGGGGCGGTCTCTATCTGTATTTTGAAAGTACCGGCCAGATTTTTCTGGAGGTTATGAAGATGGAAAGCGAAGAGGCGGACGATGTGTTTTCCGACAGTATTGCGGACGACGCTACGGCGGCGGATATATTGATCCTCTTTCTGCGTGAACAGAAGAAAGAGCTGCTTCGGAGAGAGGATACGCTGACGCAGGCTATCTATGAATTTTACTTTCAGACACAGCCTGTGAGGAAGGGCAATTTGCTGAAGCGGCAGTTTGATTCTGCGGTGCGGATCATAGAGAAACTGATTGAGACCGGTGTGGAGAACGGGGAGTTTTGCTGTGAGGACTGCCGGGGTATGGCCAGAAATATTATGTTTGTGCTGGAAGGGCTGAAGATTTCCGCCCAGACCATCGGTATTACGGCGGAGGCAGTGGATCGGGAGATCCATTTTATATTGAAAATGCTGGGTGTGGAAGAGGAAGATATCCTGCCGGGATGAGAGTGCGGCATGCCGGAAGACAGGGATAAGATAAAAATCCTGGCCGAAGCGTTCTGCAAGGAGCGTGAAAGGGTCAGAGTGAAATGGAGGGTATATGGGAAACGTTAGACGGATCTATGTGGAGAAGAGGAAACCTTTTGCAGTAAAAGCAAAGGAATTGTATGAGGAGATCGACAGCTTTCTCGGGATCCATACGGAAGGTGTAAGGATATTTATCCGGTATGATGTGGAGAATATTTCGCAGGATGTTTTCGAGACAGCCTGCAGCACCGTATTTTCGGAGCCTCCGGTGGATGATTTGTACCGTGAGGAAATAGAGGTACCCAAAGGGGCCAGAGTATTTTCTGTAGAATACCTGCCGGGTCAATTTGATCAGAGGGCGGATTCCGCGGTACAGTGTATTCGTTTCCTGAAGGAGGATGAGGAGCCGGTGATTCGGACGGCGGTTACCTATCTGATTCTGGGGGATATCACGGAGGAGGCCTTTGCCAGAATTAAGTCTTATTGTATCAATCCGGTGGATTCCAGAGAGACCGGCAGCGTGAAACCGGATACGCTGATCACTGCATTTGAAGAGCCGGCGGATGTGGCTGTGCTGGACGGCTTTGTCCAGATGGAAGAGGCCAGGCTGCAGGAGCTGTATGATTCCCTTTCCCTGGCTATGACCTTTAGGGACTTTCTGCATATCAGGAATTATTTCAGAGAAGATGAAAAACGTAATCCTACCATGACGGAAATCCGTGTATTGGATACCTATTGGTCGGATCATTGCCGGCATACCACCTTTTCCACGGAACTGACGGATGTGGAGTTTGGAGAGGGGTATTATCGTTCTCCCTTAGAGACTACTTATCGCAGTTATCTGGATACAAGGGAAGAGATCTTCGGGGACCGGAAGGATAAATTTATCTGTCTGATGGATTTGGCGCTGATGGCAATGCGGAAACTGAAAAAAGAAGGCAGGCTGGAGGACATGGAGGAATCCGATGAAATTAACGCCTGTTCCGTGGTGGTGCCGGTGGAGATGGATTACGGAGACAGAAAGGAAACCGAGGAATGGCTGGTTTTCTTCAAGAATGAGACCCATAATCATCCTACGGAGATAGAGCCTTTCGGCGGAGCCGCTACCTGTCTGGGCGGCGCGATCAGGGATCCTCTTTCCGGAAGAGGTTATGTATACCAGGCGATGCGCGTCACGGGTGCGGCAGATCCCACAGTGCCTGTGGCAGATACTTTGAAGGGAAAGCTTCCGCAGAAAAAGCTTGTGCGTGGGGCGGCGGGGGGATATTCCTCCTATGGGAATCAGATCGGTCTGGCAACCGGTTTTGTGAAAGAAATCTATCATCCCGATTATGTGGCAAAGAGAATGGAAATCGGCGCGGTTATGGGAGCCGCTCCCAGAAAGAATGTGGTCAGGGGAACTTCGGATCCCGGCGACATCATCATTTTGCTCGGCGGACGCACCGGGCGGGACGGCTGCGGAGGCGCCACAGGTTCTTCCAAGGTACATACGGAACAGTCTATCGAGACCTGCGGTGCGGAAGTGCAGAAAGGGAATGCGCCTACCGAACGGAAGATTCAGAGATTGTTCCGGCGGGAGGAAGTCTGCCGTCTGATCAAAAAATGTAACGATTTCGGCGCAGGAGGCGTTTCGGTGGCCATCGGAGAGCTGGCGGACGGCCTGAGTGTGGATCTGGATAAAGTGCCGAAGAAATACGCCGGTCTGGACGGCACGGAACTGGCCATATCCGAATCCCAGGAGCGTATGGCAGTGGTAATCGATCCAAAGGATGTGAAAGCTTTTCTGGATTATGCGGCACAGGAGAATCTGGAAGCGGTGGAAGTGGCTGTGGTCACTGAGGAGCCCAGGCTGGTGCTGAATTGGAGAGGCAGGCGGATCGTGGATTTGAAGCGCGCATTTCTGGATACCAACGGAGCACATCAGGAAACAAAAGTAAAGGTAGACATCCCTGACGAAAAGGAGAATTATTTCCAAAAGTGGGCTGTGTCCAAGGTGGGGGATAAATTGCAGGAGGGAGACGGCAGGGGCGCATGGCTGGCGCTTCTGAACGATTTGAACGTATGTTCTCAGAAGGGTCTGGTAGAAATGTTCGATTCCTCTATCGGGGCGGGAAGCGTGCTTATGCCATACGGAGGAAAGTATCAGCTGACGGAGATCCAGACTATGGTGGCAAAGCTCCCCGTTCTGAAGGGAAAGACGGACACTGTCACCATGATGAGCTATGGCTTCGATCCCTATCTCTCCTCCTGGAGTCCTTATCACGGCGCGGTATATGCGGTGGTGGAATCCATGGCCAAGATCGTGGCCTGCGGCGGAGATTATTCGACGATCCGGTTTACGTTCCAGGAATATTTCAGGCGGATGACCTCCGATGCTTCCCGCTGGAGCCAGCCTTTTGCGGCGCTGCTGGGGGCATATGACGCACAGATGGGATTCGGTCTGCCGTCCATCGGCGGGAAAGACAGTATGTCGGGAACTTTCAATGAGATCGATGTGCCGCCTACATTGGTATCCTTTGCAGTGAATATTGCAAAGAGCAAAGAGATTGTGACACCGCAGCTGAAGGCTGCAGGGAACAGGCTGGTGCGGTTTGCCATAGAGAAGGATGAATTTGATATTCCTGTATATGATGCGGTGGCCGGGCTTTATGACGGAATTCATAAGCTTACCGCAAACGGCAGCATAGTATCGGCCTATGCCCTGGATGCGAAGGGAATGGCTGCTGCCCTGGCCAAGATGGCGTTCGGCAATCACCTGGGTGTAAAGCTGTCGGATGAGGTCACGGAAAGCGATTTGTTCGGGAACGGACTGGGCGATATTCTGGCGGAGATTCCGGCGGAGGGGCTTGCGCTGCTGGAAGAAATGGAGCTGGATGGAAAGGTAGTCGGTATGGTTACCGAAGAGGCGGCCCTTGTCTGGGGCGATGTGCGGATCCCCCTGGAGGAGGCTCTCGAGGCATGGACTTCCCGGCTGGAGAAGGTATACGCCACCAAAGCTTCCGCAGAGAAGACTCCTCTTGCGGACAGCCTAAACAGGACGGAGCATGTATATGTATGTAAGCATAAAGTGGCCAGGCCCACAGTGTTTATTCCGGTATTTCCCGGAACCAACTGCGAGTATGACTCTGCCAGGGCTTTTGAACGTGCAGGGGCGGATGTGGTTACAAAGGTGTTCCGCAATTTAAGCGCAATAGACATCCGTGAATCGGTGGCGGAATTCGAGAAGGCTATTGGGCAGGCGCAGATTATCATGTTTCCCGGCGGTTTTTCCGCAGGCGATGAACCGGACGGAAGCGCGAAATTCTTTGCTACGGCTTTCCGGAATGCCAGGATGGCGGAGGCTGTCACGAAGCTTCTGAAGGAGAGAGACGGCCTGGCGTTGGGGATCTGTAACGGATTCCAGGCGCTGGTGAAGCTGGGACTGGTGCCCCATGGAGAGATTGTGGGACAGAAGGAAGATTCACCTACTTTGACATTCAATACCATCAACAGACATATTTCCAAGATGGCGTATATCAAGGTGGTCTCCAACAAGTCTCCCTGGCTGCAGAAGGCTGCTTTAGGAGGCGTCTATTGCAATCCGGCTTCTCACGGAGAAGGACGTTTTGTGGCGCCGAAGGAATGGATCAACAGACTGTTTGCAAACGGCCAGGTGGCAACCAGGTATTGCGATCAGGAGGGCAATGTGTCCATGGATGAAGAGTACAATATCAACGGTTCCTACAGCGCCATCGAGGGAATTACTTCTCCTGACGGAAGGTGCCTTGGCAAGATGGCCCATTCCGAGAGGCGCGGCGCATCTGTGGCCATGAATATCTATGGGGAACAGGATATCCGGATTTTCGAGTCGGGTGTGGAATATTTCAGATAGTTCAGAGCTGTTATGACAAATGCAGGGCAGCCGGGAAATGGATGGCATTTATATAAATATGCCTGCACGAACCGGCTGTCCTATAATAAGAAATCGTAAATCAATATTGCACATTTTCTGATAAAACGAAGGGGGAGACCATATCAGAGGCTTCCGCCCAGGTTATTCAGGAATGCCGCGGTCTTTTTCTCCTGATAGTCTCCGCCGTAGGTGCCGTCCAGCAGATGGGTCAGCCCTTCAGAGCAAAATTCCTCCCAGCTTTCCTTCTCATGCTTTACCAGGATAGGATAGTAGAATACGTCGTTTTTACGGGCAGCATCCTGGTCCCCGGGAGCGTCGCCGCACATGAGCACATGATCCGGCGTATAGCCTTTTTTCAACAATTCTCCGATACAGAAAGCCTTGCTGCCGGCATCCTGGGCCAGGACGATATCAGTGTGCTCCAATAGTCCGTAAAGCTTCCACTCATCCAATACGGCTCCCAGATTGGCACTGGACACTATCGCTACGTCCGCATACCGATGTGCATAGGCCAATGCCTCCTTCACACCTTGGAAAGGGAGCTTTTCGGATTCAGGAAGCTGGTTGATGGACTCGTTGACCGCAAGGCTCCAATTTAAGGCCTTTTTCAGAATGGGACTGTCAGGATTTTGTACGATGGCGCGTTTGACGGCATCATTTGACAGCTCGGGGCTGTGTTCCACCCATTCCGTCAAGGTATCCAGGTCATCGATTTTTTGATATTTTCCATCGATTTCTTTCAGAGACATGGACAATCCTTTAAAGCGGTTGATTCCACGAGTCATGGTGTAGAGATTGATTTCATTCCAGCGGGTCAGAATTTCTTCACGCCATTGTTCCAGTTTCCATTCTGTCACCATACAGGGACCGAAGCACCGTATGTGCTTCACATCCATGGTGTCCATGGCGCAGCCGTCGCTGTCTACGCAGACGAGAAAGTCCTTTTGTTTTTGGTAATCTGTGAGATTGTTTGCCATTTTGTCCCTCCTTTTATTAGTTCCGCATCTGCCCTGCCCGGCACCCGGACATGGGCAGAGAATTTCCGGCCGCGAAAGGAATGCGTCACCGGGAATCTGTATTCCTAAAATATCTGATAACTATTTCCAGTTTAAGGGAAATGTTGAAAAACAGCCAGAGAAGATATTATGGTTTTTCAGCATAATTTTAAGGTAATCGGCAAAAGCTATTTTTCTGAAGTGTTCCGGTCATTTTCCTGATAACCGAGGATGATTCCCAACTGCTGGCTGTTGAGAGCGGTATCCCGGTAGACCTTGGGCGTGACTCCGGCGGCCCGCTTGAACATACGGACGAAATAGTTCAGGTCGGCAATGCCGCATTGCTGCGCAATGGCCTTAATCGGCACACTAGTGTTGAGCAGCAGATATTGGGCATGGGCGATGCGCTGCTGGTTCACATAATCCGTCAGTGTCATGCCCATCTCCTTGCGGAACAGAGAGGAGAGGTAGCTGGAGGTCACATTGAGCCGCTTGGCCAGGGCCTTCAGGCTTAAATCCGCACTCAGGTCGGTGGTGACATAGGTGACTGCCTTTTGGATAGGCAGGGAATAACCCTTGAGGCTGTATTTTTTGACCAGGCGGCAATAGCCCAGTGCAAGCTTGCGCTGGAGGGCCCGGCATTGTTCAATACTGGCCAGCTGCTCGATCTGCTGGATGCTCCGATTGGAAAAGCTGTCGATATGGATGGGATGTACTCCGGCCAGTTCCGCCGCTTTTCGCATCAGAGTATTGAGCGTGATGGTGAGGTCCTTTTTATCCCGAAGATTGTTGGACAGCCTGGGAGGGATCCCGGCGTCTATCAGCTTACGGAGGCCTTCTATGGCCTGGGCCTCATTGGCGTGTCCAATGGCATTGAAGATCAGGTTCTCGGCATCGTAGCGTTTCTCGATATACTGGACATTCAGAAAGGGTTGTTCCGGCACCCGGGAGATCCCGCTGTAGTGGAGGCGCAGATTCTCCAGATCCCCTTCGCTTCCAAAAACGATCCGGAATGGTTTTTTTCGGAAAAGAAAACGGGCGAACACACACATCAGATTTTCATAATAGGAGGAAGAACCGATCACCGGTATGTTCTGATAGTGGCTGCGCAGGGGGTCTTTAAGGCGGGGGGGCATGTCCAGGCTTTGGAACAGACTTTCGTAGCGCTCCCCATGGAAGGCCTCAAACAGCACAGGCCCGATTACCAGAAATTGCCTGACAGAAGTTCCTGCCCCGGCAGAATTATCAGCTTTGTCAGGGAAATGCTCTGCCGAAACCGGATCCGCAGCCGGGGAATCCGAAACGGGGGTACCGCTATTTGCAGAAAGGTATTCTCCCATGTGGAGATTTGCCTCCATGGAACAGTCATCTTCTGAGGAACCAATCTCTTTCATGAAATAAGATTCCTCCATGGAACGGTTATCTCCCGGCAGGCTGAACACCGAATAATTGCATTGGAAAAAATCCATATAGTGGTACAGGGTATAGTCTTCCAGATTTTCAAAATACCGATTCATATTCAGGGACTGTCCTTCCAATCCAAGAAGCCTGCTGCGCAGTCCCAGATCCATCCAGTCCCAATCCTGGCAGGGAAGTGTGACATAATGATAGGGGATGCCTCCTGAAGACAGAAGCTCCCGGATAAAATCGAATACTGTATTTTCCATAAAAATGATTCCTGTCTAGAGCACTCCTTTCCCGGAGGCGCTTTTTCTTTCATCTTATAGCATTATGGTATGAAAATCAATGGATTTTTGTCAGGAAACATATTTTGTGCCGATAATATTTATCATATGAGGATAGTGCCTGTATCGTCGAAAACTGACAAAAAAATTACTATTAAACAATGGAAAATGAAAAATATTAATAAAAAGAATAACCAAAAAATAAATAACCATAAAAAAATCCATAAAAACCTCAAAATTTTCACTTTTCAAAAAGTAAATATTGACTGTAAAATAGATAGTAACAAAATGGCGCGCATTCTGTAAAAGGATGAAAGGAGAAAATAAGTTATGGCAAGTAAACCATTGGAAGAAAAAGGCGTGCATCGCGCGAAATTGTGGGAAATCGCGTTTTATGCGCTGAACAACACCTCCACCAACGCGTACATGATGCTAGTGGGCTCGATATCCTACTTTCTGGTAGGTATCGTGGGGGTGGGGGCCGTGCTGGCCGGCTCCATCGTTACGATCATGAGGATATGGGACGGCGTCACGGATCCTTTCGTGGGCATGGTGGTGGACAATACCAACACGAAATTCGGCAAGAACAGGCCGTTCATTGTGGCAGGTCAGGTAATCCTGTTCGGGATGACGTTCTGCATGTTCCGCTTCATCCCCCTGATTCCCTCCGGAGGGCGATTTATTGCGTTCATCCTGATCTATATGGTGTACATAGTGGGCTATACCTGCCAGTGCGTGGTCACCAAGTCGGCCCAGACCTGTCTGACCAATGACCCGGAGCAGAGGCCTATTTTCTCCATGTTCGACTCTGTGTACAATATCTTGCTGATGAGCCTGTTCTGGCCGGTATTCCTGTCCAGTACGCTGCTGCCGAAGTTCACCCTGTCCAGTGCTACGGCGGCTGACAAGATTGCGGCGCTTGTGGAGAAGAGTCCCAATCTTGCCAATGTCATCACGGAAGCAGACGGCGTCCAGACCCTGTCCGGCTTCTACAATCCGGAGCTGTGGTGTTTTGCACAGCTGGTGGTAGGCGCTCTTGCGGCTGTGTTCGCGGTCTGTGCCATCATCGGCCTGTCCCGCAAGGATAATGTGAAGTACTTCGGTACCGGTAAAGCGGAGAAGATTTCTTTCCGCGACTACGCGGATGTGCTGGCCCATAACCGCGGCATCCAGATGCTTGTGGTGGCTGCATCCTCCGATAAGCTGGCCATGAGTTGTACCTCCAATTCGGCGGTGACCATGGCTCTCTACGGCATCATCTTCGGCAATTTTGCCCTGAACGGTTCCGTATCGGCTATTACATCCATCCCCATTGCCCTGATCGGCATCTTCGGCATCGGCAAGATCGCCCGCAAGATGGGCCAGAAGAAATGTCTGGTGGTAGGTACTTACGGCGCATTGGCTACGGCGGTGGTTCTGGGGCTTCTGATCTGCTTCGCCAACGGTGCGGGAGCCGCATGGCCTACGTTCTCCCTGACGAAGCCGGAGACCTATGGGAATCTGTTCAGAGGGGCGAACTGGAGCCTGTTCGGTCTGGCGTATATTCTGGTGTATATCCTGATGAAGGGATTCTCATCCCTGTCCGGCAATATCGTTATCCCCATGACGGCGGACTGCGCCGACTATGAGGTTTACCGTTCCGGTCGTTACGTTCCGGGCCTGATGGGCACGTTGTTCTCCTTTGTTGACAAGCTGATTTCTTCCCTGGCAACCACCATCGTTGCCGCAATCTATGCGGTGATCGGTTATACCAGTACTCTGCCTACCCAGGAGGATCCTTACACTACGGGAGTGCTGGTCTGCACCATTATCTGTTTCCTGGGGATGCCTGCTGTCGGCTGGATCCTGAATGTGGTGGCAATGAAGTTCTATCCTTTGACTAAGGAGAAGATGGCGGAGATTCAGGAAGAGGTTGCACGCATCAAGGCGAAGGCGGCAAAGAGCGCATAGGGAAGCGCAGGTACCTTCGACTAAAACCGGCCCCGCAGGCGTGTTCCTGCGGGGTCTGCACTATGCGGGAGAGCGCACAAAACAGATGGAGGATGATATGGCAAAGGGGAAATACAGGAAGAAACGTCTGTCTGCGGAAACATCACAGAAGGAAGAAGCCTGCGCACCCATCATGTCCCGGGAGGATATGGGCATGGAGGGGGAGAAGACGCTGACGGACTTGGATTATGAGATGCAGGCGGCCCAGCGTGCGGCGGGAATGCGGGAAAATACTTATGGCGTGTGGGGACCCATCTGGCGTCTGATGAATTGGTATGACAGCAAAAAGGTTCCCCATACTTTCCGGAAAAAGTCATATCTTCTCCTGATGCTGTTCACCGGATGGTTTGGAGGGCACCGTTGGTATCAGGGGAGGAGGGTTCTGGCTTTGTGCGAAACTCTGTTTTTCTGGACCGGGATTCCGCTGATTATGTTGGTGACGGATTTTATGGAGGTATATCCGGTTAAGGCGGATGAAAACGGTTATATTACTATGAGGTAATTTGTGGATTTCAGTACCAAATGTCTGCAGGTTTGCGGAATAAATCAGCAAGGCAAGTCCGTCAGCGCGGAAGCGGAAAGAACAGGAACCGGCCGCGCCGATGTAAAAGGATATGAGAATGGAGGAATAGAATGCGTAAAGTAATTGGTTTGAATCAGGATTGGAGATTTGTGAGAGAGGACGTGGGGCTGCCCGACGAACTGCCCCTGGCATGGCAGAGAGTGGATCTGCCCCACACCTGGAACGCGGTGGACGGGCATGACGGCAACGGCGAGTATTACCGGGGCAGATGCTGGTACGCCAGAAGCTTTGAGACTCCCAGACAGCCTCTGGGCGGCGGCCGGGTTTTTGTGGAGATCCTGGCGGCAGGGCAGCAGGCTACGGTCTATGTCAATGGCAGCGAGGTGACCTACCATGAGGGAGGGTATTCTATCTTCCGGGCGGATATCACCGGACTGTGCAGGGAAGAGGGAGAAAACCTTCTGGTAGTGGCCTGCAGCAATGAAAATAAGGACAGCGTCTATCCCCAGGCGGCTGACTTTACCTTTTACGGCGGCCTGTACAGGGGCGTGAACCTGATCAGTGTGCCGAATACACATTTTGACCTGGAGTACTATGGAGGTCCCGGGCTGCAGGTGACGCCGAAGCCTTGCGAGAGCGGCGGAGCTACTTTCGAGATGGTTTCCTGGGTGAAAAACGCGGATGAGAATTTCACGGTAATGTATTCTGTCAGGGATGAGGACGGAAATGAGACAGCCTCTGCGGTACGTCCTGCGGATGCCGCAAAGGTAACCGTCTATGTGCCGGATGCGGAGAGGTGGAATATTGATGATCCCTGCCTTTATACCGTGACAGCCACTCTCCAGAGGAGGAATGAGACTTACGACGAAGTGACGGTGAGAACGGGCGTGAGAAGCTTCTCCTGTGACCCGGAAAAGGGTTTCTGCATCAACGGCCGGTGGACGCCCCTGCGGGGTGTGAGCCGTCATCAGGACAGGCTCTATAAGGGCAATGCCCTCACGAGAGAAGAGCATTATGAAGACGCATGGATGATCAAGGAGCTGGGCGCCAATACCATCCGCTTGGCCCACTATCAGCATTCCCAGGATTTCTATGATGCCTGCGATGATCTGGGCTTCGTGGTGTGGGCGGAAATTCCCTTTATCACCGTCATGAACCAGGATCCGGCAGCCCACTTAAACTGCATCAGCCAGATGAAGGAGCTGATCATCCAGAACTACAACCATCCCAGCATCTGCTTCTGGGGCGTGTCCAATGAGATCCTCATCGGGGGTATTTCGGAACAGCTGGTGGAGAACCATAAGGAGCTGAACGCGTTGTGCAAGGAGCTGGATCCTACCCGCCTGACGACGATCGCGCATGTGTCTATGACGCCTATCGACAGCCCCGTACACGGTATTACGGATGTAGAAAGTTATAACCATTATTTCGGCTGGTACGGCGGAAAGATGGAGGACAACGGTCCCTGGATGGACAATTTCCATAAGGTGCACCCGGAAATCTGCTTGGGATTATCCGAATACGGATGCGAGGGCATTATCACCTACCACGGCCCGAATCCCGCCTGCAAGGACTACAGCGAGGATTATCAGGCCATGTACCACGAGCATATGGCAAGGATGTTGGAGGAGCGCCCCTGGATCTGGTCCAGTCATGTGTGGAATATGTTCGATTTCGGCTGTGCGGCCAGGGATGAGGGCGGCGTGGCCGGCAGGAACAACAAGGGCCTGGTGACCATAGACCGGAAGACAAAGAAGGACAGCTATTACGTTTATCAGGCATATTGGACGGAGGAACCCATGATTCATCTGTGCGGCAGGCGCTATGCACAGCGGGCGGGGGAGACTACCTGTATCAAGGTCTATTCCAATCAGCCCAGGGTGACGCTGTACCTGAACGGAGATCCGGTGGAGGTGCAGACGGGCAGCAGGGTGTTTTCCTTCACGGTGGCACTGAAGGAGGGCTTCAATATCATCACTGCGGCGGCAGGGGATGTGAAAGACAGCATGACGCTGGAGAAGGTGGAGCAGGAGCCTTCCATCTATACGCTGCCGGAGGATAAGGAGCGGGCAGAAGGTGTGGCAAACTGGTTCAAGCTGGCCGGAGATCTGGATCTGAAGGCGCCCATGGAATTTCCGGAAGGGAAATACAGCATCCGTGATACCCTGGAGGAAATCGCAAAATGTCCGGAGGCCATAGCCATGGTATCCGAGGCGATAATGCTTGCCACCGGCAGAAAAGTTTGCCCGGGAGAGGGAATGTGGATCATGATGAAGGCAGCCACCCCGGAGAAGCTGTGTAAGATGGGCGGTGCCGAGATGCCGGAGGGATTCATGGAGAGCCTGAACGCGAAACTGATCAAGTTTGATAAAAAATAAATTCCAGGGCGGCGGCCTGAAAGCTGCCGCCCATGAAAGAGAGAAAGCGAGGTAAAAGAGTATGGTTGACATGAAAGCGAATCCCTTTTATTTGTCTGACGAGGACTGTAAATGGGTGGAGGACACCATTGCGGGCATGAGCCTGGACGAGAAAATCGGGCAGCTGTTCTTCAACATGGGCTCCAGCAGGGACGAGGAGTACCTGAAGATGACGGTGGACAAATACCACATCGGCGGAATCCGTTATAATCCGGGACCTGCGGATGAGATCCATGAGCAGAACCGCATCCTGCAGGAAAACAGTAAGATTCCTTTAATCATTGCCTGCAATACGGAGAACGGCGGGGACGGCGCCTGCGTGGACGGTACTACCATCGGCAGTCAGACAAAGATCGGCGCTACCCGCAATGTGCAGTATGCCTACAACCTGGGCTACATGTCCAACAAGGAAGCGGCAGCGATCGGATGCAACCTTTCCTTCGCGCCGGTCAGCGACATTCTGTACAACTGGGAGAACCCGGTTATCGGTATCCGTACTTACGGAAATGACGTGGACAGAGTCGCGGAGATGACCAAAGCTTATATGGACGGCGCCCATGCCAATCCGGGCTTTTGCTGTGCCGCCAAGCACTTTCCAGGCGACGGGCTGGATTTCCGTGACCAGCATGTGGCCAACAGCGTAAATGATTTCGGTTGTGAGGAGTGGGACGCCACTTTCGGAAAGGTTTACCAAAACCTGATCAATAACGGCCTGGAAGCCATCATGGCAGGGCATATCATGCAGCCCGCTTATACCAGGCATTTTAACCCGGAGATCGCCGATGACGATATCATGCCTGCAACCCTGTCGAAGGAGCTGATTACGGATCTGCTGCGCGGGAAACTTGGATTCAACGGTATGGTGCTGACCGATGCTTCCCATATGGTAGGCCTGACCTGCCGCATGAAGCGTAAGGATCTGATGCCTGCCGCCATTGCCGCCGGTATCGATATGTTCCTCTTCTTCAACGATATGGATGAGGATTTCGAGGCCATGAAGCAGGGGTATCTGGACGGCAGGATTACGGAGGAACGTTTAAGCGACGCCCTTCACCGCATTCTTGCCCTGAAGGCCCACATGGGACTGCATAAGAAGGCAAAGACGGAACTGGTTCCGCCCAAGGCACAGGTACATGAGATTATCGGCTGCGAGGCCCATAAAGCCATGCAGAAGGAAATTTCCGACAAGTCTGTTACTTTGGTGAAATACAAGGACAAAGACGTGCTGCCCATGACCCCTGAGAAATACAAACGTATCATGATCGTCTATGTAAAGGGCCTGGAGGCGCCGGGTTTGGGTTCGCTGATGCACAAGAATAAGGTATCTCCTGCGGAGAAGCTGAAGGAGAAACTGGAAGGGAAGGGATTTGAGGTCTTTATCTATGAGAGCCCCATCCAGAAGATGATGAAGGAGGCGGAGGCCGGCGGCAGGCCCAATATCAATCTCTATTTTGCGGGAAAGGATACCATCAAAGATTTCGTGGGCAAGCAGGATCTGATCATTACGCTTGTGGATATCGCGGGCGGATTCCAGCCTGTGGCAAGGCCTTCCTTCGGAATGACCAAGGGCGGCGGGGAGATACCCTGGTATGTGTATGAGCTTCCGGTCATCGTCATCGGGACAAAGCAGCCCTTCGTGCTGGCGGACATTCCTCAGGCGCGGACTTATATCAATACCTATGATGTGCTGGACAGCACCTTCGACGCGCTGGTTGACAAGCTCACCACCGGAGCGGAAGCTTTCGTGGGACAGGATCCGGTGGATTCCTTCTGCGGGGTGTGGGACACAAGGCTGTAAAAAACCCAGCCTGGCTGTAAAAAACCCAGCCTGGCTGTAAAAATTAGTTATATAAACTTGCAAAATTAATTTTATGGTATTAAAATAGGAATTGTAAGTACTTACAGGACATGGCGGAGAGAATACCGCAGTGTCCTGTAAAGAAAAAGAAGACAGGAGGGGTATCATTATATGGGAATGCAAATGGGCTTTCGCTGGTACGGTGAAGGCAATGACAGCATCAAGCTTTCGGACATTAAGCAGATTCCGGGCGTGACCAGTATCGTATGGGCACTGCACAACAAAATGCCCGGGGAAGTCTGGGAAGTAGAAGAGATTGCGGAAGTGCAGAAACAGCTGGAGCCTTACGGCTTTAACATGGATGTGGTGGAGTCCGTGAATGTTCATGACGACATCAAAATCGGCCTGCCTTCCAGGGACGGCTATATCGAGAACTATATCCAGACCATCCGCAATCTGTCCAGGTTCGGCGTCAAGGTAATCTGTTACAATTTTATGCCCGTATTCGACTGGACCAGAACCGATCTGTTCCATCCTGTGGGGGACGGTTCCACGGCCCTGTATTACGAGGCAGGCAAGATTCACGACGATCCTAAGGAGATGGCGGACTATATTCTGAATAATCTCCATGGGCTGACCTTCCCCGGGTGGGAGCCGGAGCGTATGGCGAAACTGGACGAGCTCTTTGAGGCCTATAAGCCTGTGACCAAGGAGAAGCTGTGGGAGAACCTGAAATACTTCCTGGAGCAGTTGATGCCGGTGTGCCATGAGTGCGATATCAAGATGGCCATCCACATGGACGATCCGCCATGGGATATCTTCGGCCTGCCCCGCCTGTTGGTGGATGCGGCTTCCGTGGACAAATTCCTGGCGATGGTGGACGATCCCTACAACTGCCTGACCCTGTGCTCCGGAAGCCTGAACGCGAATCCGGAGAATAATGTGGCCGATATCGTGCGTAAGCACTGCGACAGAATCGCTTTCGCCCATATCCGCAATGTGAAGCATTTTGAAAACGGTGATTTCTCGGAGGCCAGCCACAGAGACTGCGACGGCGACACCGGGATCCTGGATATCGTCAAGGCTTACCATGACTGCGGATTTGACGGCTATATCCGTCCTGACCACGGGCGCCATCTGTGGAATGAGGGCCCCGGCAACGTGCGTCCCGGATACGGACTGTATGACCGCGCCCTGGGCATCATGTATATGTGGGGTATCTGGGATATGCTGGATAAACTGGATAAGCATTGAGGGCCTTACTGCCGCGAAGCACGGAAGAGGGATAAAGACGTTTTAAAGGCCGGGCAGCACGGTATAATGACAGCAGTTGAAACAGGAAGCCCTCTGCAAGACGGCGGGGAAGCCGTTTTCCGGCGAAAGAGAACGCCTTTGCGGAAGGCTCCAGGAAAAGGAGTTGATTCATCATGAAATTGATAGACATCAAAAAGGAAATCGATCCCCAGTGGGTTGAAAAAGGTTATCAGATGCCGCAGTTTGACATTGAAGCGGTGAGGAAGAAGACTCATGAGGAGCCTGCCTGGGTGCACTTCGGGGCGGGGAACCTGTTCCGTGCGTTCCCGGCGGCTATATTGCAGCAGACGCTGGATTCCGGGAAATATGACCGGGGAGTCATAGTTGCGGAGGGGTTTGATTTCGAGATTATTGATAAGGCTTACAGGCCTTATGACAATTTAAGTCTGCTGGTATGCCTTCAGTCTGACGGCACTATCCGGAAGAAGGTGATCGCCTCCGTCACGGAGAGCCTGAAGGCGGATGCGCAGTTTGGCGAGGACTGGGCGCGGCTTGCAGAGATTTTCTGCAATCCCAGCCTTCAGATGATCTCCTTCACCATCACGGAGAAGGGCTACGCTGTAGCGCCCGCCGATCTGGAGAGAGGGCTTGCGCCGGTTCTGATCATGGGGAAGGTAACACTGCTTTTGTATGAGCGTTTCCTGGCGGGAGCGCTGCCCCTGACCCTGCAGAGTATGGATAACTGTTCCCACAACGGCGACAAGGTGAAGGCGGCCGTCATTGCTTATGCCACCAGATGGGAGGAGGAAGGGCTGGTTCCGCCGGAGTTCCTGGCCTATGTGCAGGATCCTCAGAAGGTTACCTATCCCTGGAGCATGATTGACAAGATCACACCCCGTCCCGACGAGAAGGTGCAGAAAATGCTTGCGGAGGACGGGTTTGAAGACAATTACACCATCATTACTGACAAGCGCACCTATACGGCTCCCTTCGTCAACGCGGAGGAGACAGAGTACCTGGTCATCGAGGATGCTTATACCAACGGACGTCCGCCTCTTGAACTGGGCGGTGTGCTGTACGTGGACAGGGAGACCGTGGACAAGGTGGAGCGGATGAAGGTTTGTACCTGCTTAAACCCCCTGCATACGGCCATGTCCATCTACGGCTGTGTTCTGGGCTATAACCTGATCTCTGCGGAGATGGAGGATGAGGATATCAGGGGGCTGATTACCAAGCTGGGCCATATCGAAGCCATGCCTGTGGTGGTGGATCCCGGCGTGCTGAAGCCTGCTGAATTTATCGATGCGGTGCTGAACCGCCGCCTGCCCAATCCTTTCATGCCGGATGCGCCCCAGCGGATCGCCACGGATACAAGCCAGAAGATTCCTATCCGTTTCGGGGAGACCATCAAGGCTTACCAGGCAAGAGGCTTAAATATGGACGAGCTGGTGCTGCTGCCTCTGGTGTTGGCGGGATATGCGCGTTATTTGAAAGGCGTTGACGATACGGGCAGGGAATTTGAGCCGTCATCTGATCCACTGTTGGAGGAGCTGCGTGCGATTGTGGCACCTCTGGAGGTGAAGGAAGGAGAGCAGGACTTCTCCTGCCTGAAGACATTGTACAGCCGCCAGGATGTGTTTGGGGTGGATCTGTATGCCGCCGGACTGGGCGAACGTATCGAGGGGATGGCTGCAGAGCTGTTCGCAGGCTCGGGAGCGGTGAGGAAGACGCTGCATAAGTATGTTTCAGCCAGATAAACGAGAGAAGTATCGATTCCAAAGAAGAAAGAGCTGCCGTCATATGACAGCTCTTTTTGTGTGTTTATACCTTGCGGGCCGAGTCTTTGACTTTTTTTGCAGATAAAATATAATTCGGCATACTGTCTAAAGGCAGTGCGATGAACAGCAGGTACAGCCCGGGGGAGCCGCCGGGTGGGGAGCAGTGGGGGATTGCCCTCAAAAGCAGTGACAGCCGGCTGCTCTGCCGGGAGCAGAACATGGTATACCAGATGACCGGTTTCGGATGGAAAAGATAGAAACGCACTTGAAATATACCTGCGGAGCGTGCTATAGTGGTAGAGGAATCGCGCAGCCTCTGCGGGGCGTGGGTTGCGGAGAGCATGAAACTCAGCTCCACTGACAGGCGGCCAGAGAAGCATAGGAAAATTTGCCAAAGAGCTGCGATGAAACGTCATCCAGACAACGGGCAGCCAGAGAAGCATAGGAAAATTTGCCAAAGAGCTGCGATGAAACGTCATCCAGACAACAGGCAGCCGGAGAAGTATAAGGGAATTTTGCACAAATTGCAATGAGGCAACAGCGGTCGGCGGGGACAGTATACCCGAATGGACAAAAGAATGGCTGAGAAACGGCGCCGGCCTGCGGGACAGGGCGGGCAGAGGCAGGAGCCTGCGGAGGGATAGTTATGTTGGAAAGATTTTACCCGGACTTGGAAGCGGAAAGCGCTTATGGGATCGATTACGGGGATTATTATGAGAGAGGATTACGGGGGATTATATTTGATATTGACAATACATTGGTGCCTCATGGTGCGCCTGCGGATGAAAGGGCGAAGGCATTGTTCGGGAAGCTTCGGGAAACAGGCTTTGAAATGTTGCTTTTGTCGAACAATAAGGAACCCAGGGTAAAAAGCTTCGCCGAAGCGGTAGGGGCGAAATATATTTACAAGGCGGGCAAGCCCGGCAGGGCGGGCTATGAGAAGGCGATGGAGCTGATGAGGACAGGGCCGGAGAGCACGCTTTTTGTGGGAGATCAGCTTTTCACGGACGTGTGGGGGGCGAAGAAGGCGGGAATCCTGACTTTCCTGGTGAAGCCCATCCATCCCAGGGAAGAAATCCAGATTGTCCTGAAGCGCCGCCTGGAGTGGATCGTCCTTTTTTTCTACCACAGGAGGCAGGGAAAACGGACAAGCCTGTGAACGCAAGGAAAGCAGACCGGTCAAGGCAAGTCTGCGCAGATAAAGGAAGCAGACAAGCACGGGAAGGGTTTAAAGTCCGGAGAAAGAGGCTGGCTCAGGAGGGGTTTCCGGCAGGGAAGATGCCGGGAAAAACGTAAAGAAGCGGAAGAAGGAAAGAGCGGCGGGAGCCGCCTAAGCGGCACCCCGTTGCAGGCAGGAGGCAGCATATGAAAATAGACGGTTACACCCGCATCTGCGGGGTGATGGGGAATCCGGTGGAGCATACCATGTCCCCAGCCATTCATAATACATTGGCGGAGGCATTGGGAGAGAATCTGACATATGTGCCGTTCCGCGTGCCGAAGGGACAGGTGGAGGAGGCGGTGAAGGGGGCTTATGCCCTGAACCTGCTGGGGATGAATGTGACAGTACCATACAAGAGTGAGGTAATTCCCTGGCTGAAGGAATTGGACCCGTTGTCGGAGACGATAGGGGCGGTCAATACCCTGGTGCGAGTGGAGGGAGGATTCAAGGGCTATAATACGGATATGCCCGGCCTTTACCGCGCCATGTGCAGAGATGAAGTTGCCATAGAAGGAGAGAAGGTGCTGATTCTGGGAGCCGGAGGCGTGGCAAGGGCTGTGGCCATTTTGGCTGCGCAAAAAGGGGCGGAACAGATCGTCATACTGAACCGTACCGCCGAAAAGGCGCAGAAAATAGCAAAAGAGGTGAATGTATTGACCGGAAGACGGCTGGCGTCAGCCCGGGAACTGGGGACATATGCGTCTCTGCCCGGAGATGGGTATCTCGCCATACAGGCCACCAATGTGGGAATGTTCCCGAAGACGGAGGAGGCCGTTATTGAGGACGGCGCTTTTTATGAGAAGATCTGCACGGGGTATGATTTGATTTTCAATCCCGCCGAGACCAGGTTTATGTCTCTGGTGAAAAAAAGCGGCGGCAGAGCCTTCAACGGACTGAAGATGCTGCTGTACCAGGGCATCATTGCCT
Organism: uncultured Acetatifactor sp.; assembly: GCA_910584865.1. Classification (GTDB taxonomy): domain Bacteria; phylum Bacillota; class Clostridia; order Lachnospirales; family Lachnospiraceae; genus Acetatifactor. Next base: position 69,927 of record CAJUCE010000020.1, on the reverse strand, counting down.
ATGAGCTCTGGACAGGCGCGCGGGTGGACCGAAATCTGGCAGAGCAGGCCTATGAGGAGATGAAGCGGGCTATGGGCCTTTCGTGAGAAGAGAGACAGAAGTGGAGACAGGCGTGATGAGACAGAAGAATATTATATTGACAGGTTTTATGGGGAGCGGGAAGACTTCGGTGGGTCTGCGGCTTTCCTACAGACTTCGTATGCCGGTAGAGGATACGGATAAAATCATTGAGCGCAGAGAGGGGCGCACGGTGGGGGCTATTTTTTCCGAGGAAGGAGAAGCTTATTTCCGGGAGCAGGAGACGGCGTTGCTGCAGGAACTTCTAAACCGGAAACGCGGATACATCTTTTCCGTGGGGGGAGGTACGCCGGTCCGGCCGGAGAACAGATTGCTTTTGCGGCAGCTGGGAAGGGTGATCTATTTGAGAACACGTCCGGAGACAGTGTATGAGCGTCTGAAAGGGGATACCGGCAGGCCGCTGCTGCAGTGCGAAGATCCGCTGGAAAGGATCAAAAGCCTGATGGCAGAGAGAAGTCAGGTTTATGAGAGCTGTGCAGATCTGACCCTGGATACGGATGATGTGGATATAGACGAAATCCTGGACAGAATCGGAAAGGAAGCGGATAAGATGAAAATTTTGGTGATCAACGGGCCGAATCTGAATTTCCTGGGCATCCGGGAGAAGCGTATCTATGGGACACAGGACTATCAATATCTGTTGGATCTGATTCAGAAGAAAGCTTCGGAGACGGGAAACGATATTACGGTTTTTCAGAGCAATCATGAAGGAGCGATTATCGACAGGATTCAGGAAGCCTATTTTGACGGGACGGAGGGCATTGTCATCAATCCGGGGGCTTATACACATTACAGCTATGCCATTCGGGATGCGCTCGCCAGCATTACGGTGCCCAAGGCAGAGGTACATATTTCGGATATTACCGCGAGGGAACCCTTCCGAAAGGTATCCGTGACGGCTCCAGTATGCGACAGACAGATCTACGGACAGGGACTGGAGGGCTATCTGCATGCCATAGACTTTATTTTAAACGGGAAATAACAGATTTTTTGAACTTTTTTTCAAAAACAGTTGAAATTTGTATTTGTTTATATTAAACTAGACAAGAGTTATAGTTGTGAACGAAAATTAGGAGGAACATTAATATGATTTCTGCAGGTGATTTCAGAAATGGTATTACGATTGAGTACGATAATAATGTATATCAGATCATTGAATTCCAGCATGTAAAGCCTGGAAAGGGTGCGGCTTTCGTGAGAACGAAGCTGAAGAATGTGAAGAACGGCGGCGTAGTAGAGAAGACTTTCCGCCCCACTGAGAAATGCCCTCAGGCGCGTATTGATAGAAAAGATATGCAGTACCTGTATGCAGACGGTGATCTGTTTTATTTCATGGATACGGAGAATTATGAGCAGATTGCATTGAATCAGGATACGGTGGGAGATGCCCTGAAGTTTGTGAAGGAAAATGAGATGTGCAAGATCTGTTCTCATAACGGGAGCGTATTTTCCGTGGAGCCGCCTCTGTTTGTAGAACTGGAGATCACGGATACAGAGCCTGGCTTTAAAGGAGATACAGCCACAGGCGCATCCAAGCCGGCCACAGTAGAGACCGGAGCGCAGGTGAATGTCCCTCTCTTTGTAAACCAGGGCGACAAGATCAAGATCGATACCAGGACAGGAGAATATCTGTCGCGCGTATAAGGAAGTGCCTCTGTTTTCCGGCAGTTCCTGAGAGGAATTGTTGTTTTCCCATTATCTGTATATAGAAAAGCTTGTAAGGCGAATACAATGCCAGCCTCTACCCTGCGGAGTGTGCGCAGGCGCTGTTGCGTACGTTCCTGACTGATTCGGGACAGCGCAGAAAGAGGCATTGTATGGAAATAAAAGAATTTGCAGAAAAAGTCTGCAAGGCAGTGCAGAGGCAGCTGGGCAGAGAATATCAGGTTGAGCTGCAGGAAATAAGAAAGAATAACGGGATTGTTCTTCATGGATTGATTATACTGTCACAGGGACAGAATGTGGCGCCGGCGATTTATCTGGACGGTTTCCTGGAGAAGTATGAATCGGGGACGGCATTTGCCGCAGTGATCCGCAAGCTGCTTTCCCTGTATTGGAAGAAAGCGCCCAGGAACAGAATCGATATCAACTTCTTTGATTCCTTTGAGAAGGTGAAAGACAGGATCTGTTACCGCCTGATCGGTAGGAAGAGAAACGAGGAACTGCTGGAAGAGATACCGCATATTGAGTTTTTAGATCTGGCAATTTGCTTTTATTATGCATATAGCGGGGAGATGCTGGGCGAAGGGACGATTCCCATTTACAATTCCCACCTGGAAAAGTGGGAGACTTCCACAGCGGAATTATACAGGCTTGCGGAAGAGAATACGCCGAGGATTTTTCCCTGGATATGCGGTTCTGTAGGTTCGATGCTGGACTGGGAAGAAGAGGAGGAAGCCCTTTTGCGGGAGATCCCCATGAAGATACTGACCAATAACAGGAGAACCCAGGGAGCTGCCGCCATGATATATCGGGATGTACTGGAAGCGGCGACAGAAGAAGGACCCGGGGGATATTACATTTTTCCCAGCTCAGTTCATGAGGTGATTCTGGTGGCGGATATCGGTATGGGTACGGCCGAAGAATTTAAGCAAATGATCGTCGATATCAACGATGCGGAACTGGTGCCGGAAGAAGTCCTTTCTGACAGTCTTTACTACTATGATACAAACCAAAAAAGGATTAAAATTATTTTCTAAAAAATTCCATGAATTTATGGTAGACATATTAAATATTTTGTGATATTATAGTCAGAGTGATGTAACAATTTTGTAATAATTGCATCCGTAGTCTAATGGATAGAACGAAGGCCTCCGACGCCTTTAATGCAGGTTCGATTCCTGTCGGATGCATTTACATCACTCTGGCTTTAATAATGTCTTGTTGTGAGGAGAGCCGCATGCGGCTCTTTCACTTACAGCAGGTTTTGTACGATTCGGTTTGTTCATGGCGGCTAGAAGGCTTGAGATCAGTTTCATTCAGGAAGAGAGGTACAGATATGGGAAATGAGAAAATGACAAAAATTCGTGATTATATAGTGAAAAATTCAAAATTTGTGTTTCCGGTTATTTTGATTGTGGCGGTGGCAGCCACAGTATCCCTTGCGCTGAATATGGGAAATGAGAAAGCGGAGGAGGAGAGCCCTGTATCGGAAGTCAGCGTGGATGTATCCGCCAGCCCGCAGCCCGTGGCCGAGGCGACGCCGGAACCGGAGGAGACATCGAAGGAGATTTCTCTGACGGTCAATGAGGATGAAGCGATCAATGCCATCATAGCCTCTTATTACGAAGCTATGGCCAGCGGAGACAGCGAGAAGATGGCGGGAATCTATGATCAGATCTCGGAGAATGACTTGCTGCGCTATGAGGAGACGGCAAAGTATCTGAGTTCGATTTCCACGGTGGATATCTATACCAAGCCCGGATTGGATCAGGGAACCACCGTTGTCTATGTATATTATAAGCTTTGCTTTTTGAACCATGAGCAGGAGGAAGTCCCGGGATGGCAGACTTTTTATATCTGCGATAACAAAGAGGGAGGACTTCTCATTAAGAATGAGGAGAGCCTGACAGACGCGGAGAAAGATTATATTGTAACGGTTTCTGCGCAGGATGATGTGGTGGAGTTCAACAATCGCGTGTCGGTGGAATATAATGATCTGGCAACGGCGCATCCCGAGCTTCTGTCTTATATGGGAGAATTGGGCAAGCAGGTAAATGCCACTATCGGTGTAAGGCTGGCGGAACAGAACGCGGGAGAGGAAGGACAGCCGGCCGAGGGCGGAGAAGGCGGCGAGAGCACACCGGAGGGTGAAGCAGGCGGGGAAGGAACTCCCGAGGGAGAGGGCACTCCGGAAGAACCCGCACCATCCGAAGAGGCAGAAGGCGGAGAAGCCCCGGCAGAGCAGCCGGAAGCCCCGGCAGATATGGGGCCCCGATATGCTACGGCGACTACCACGGTAAATGTCAGAAGCTCTGACAGCGAGCAGGCAGATAAGCTGGGCAAGGTGGCCGGAGGAGAGAAGGTTCAGGTCCAGGAAGTACGGGTCAATGGATGGAGCAAGATCGTGTTTGAGGGAGGCGACGGCTACATCAAATCGGAGTATCTGCATATGGAAGAGAGCGCGGATGGACAGACTGTTATCGGTACGGTGACTGCCAATGAGAATGTGAAAATCCGTGCTTCAGCCAGTCAGGACGGCGAGCAGCTGGGATTGATGGTAGGAGGAGACTCTCTGGAGCTTCTGGCCAATGAAGACGGCTGGTGCAAGGTCATATACAACGGAAAAATAGGATATGTGAAAGCCGAATATGTGACACAGCAATAAAGTCATTCTGCATGAATAAGAATATCGGATACAGGGAAGCCTTTTATGGAGAGCATAATCTTCATGAAAGGCTTTTTCCTGCATTCCGGCTTATGCGGCGGAAAAAGACGCTGCAGGGGCGGCGGTTCAGGGAGAGATTTGTAAGCAGGAGGACAGAAAATGAAAGCACAGGAGGCTATTGTTTACAGAGAAATTCAGAAAAGTACGGATACGGCTATGAAAACCATAGATGCGATTTCGGGAAAGGTATATGACGACGATCTGGCATTGCAGATTTCAAAGCAGTCGCTGCGGTATGCGGAAATCCACAATGAGGCATCGAGGCAGCTGATGGAGGGAAAGGCCGAGCGATATCAGAGTACGGCGCTGTCCGATGCGTTGCTGAAGACAGGGATCCATTATAATACCCTGCTCAATACCAGTACGGGGCATATCGCAGAGCTGATGATCAAGGGAAGCAATAACGGAATTCTGGAGATGGAGAAAACGCTGAAACATAACGAGAGGGCAGGGGAGAGGCCTTCTGCCCTGGCACAGGAACTGATTACCTTTGAGCAGAAGAGCATCGAGAACCTGAAAAAATACCTGTGAATTGCATTTTATTGTGCAATCCGACTAAAAACCGTACAAAAACTTTTTCAGTTTAGTGCATCAAAGCAAGTTGTGATTTTGGAGAAAGTGGAGTATAATAAGAAACGGACAATGGCGTCTTGGGGCATAGGGGTGGGAATCCTGTGCCCTTTTTTGGTCTTATAGAGTGCATTTGCACGATAATATGCCGCAGGGCAGTGCAGTTTTTTGGTCATTTTCAGGGCAGAATATGCTGAGGTGCCGGTGTCCGATACATATTAAAATGAAGGAGGATATGACAATGTCATATGTAGACGAGGTATTTGATTTGGTAGTTGCCAAGAATCCTGCTCAGCCCGAGTTTCATCAGGCGGTGAAGGAAGTATTGGAATCCCTTCGGGTGGTGATCGAGGCCAATGAGGAGAAGTATCGCAGGGATGCTCTGCTAGAGAGGCTTGTTACACCGGAGAGGCAGATTTTGTTCCGTGTGCCCTGGGTTGACGACAAGGGGCAGGTGCAGGTAAACAACGGATTCCGTGTACAGTTCAATTCCGCTATCGGGCCCTACAAGGGAGGATTGCGTCTGCATCCTAGTGTAAATCTGGGTATTATCAAGTTCTTGGGATTTGAGCAGATTTTCAAAAATTCCCTCACCGGTCTTCCCATCGGCGGAGGTAAGGGAGGTTCCGATTTTGATCCCAAGGGAAAATCCGACAGAGAAGTGATGGCATTTTGCCAGAGCTTTATCACGGAACTGTATAAATATATCGGCGCCGATACGGATGTACCCGCCGGTGATATCGGAACGGGCGCAAGGGAAATCGGTTATATGTATGGTCAGTATAAGAGACTGACAGGATTGTACGAAGGGGTTCTCACGGGCAAGGGGCTGACCTATGGCGGCTCTCTGGCGAGAACGGAGGCTACAGGATACGGCCTGCTCTACCTCACAGAGGAAATGCTGAAATGTAACGGTAAGGATATTGCAGGGAAGACCATTGCGGTATCCGGAGCAGGAAATGTGGCTATCTACGCTATTCAGAAGGCTCAGCAGCTGGGGGCGAAACCGGTGACCTGTTCGGATTCCACCGGATGGATTTACGATCCCGAAGGAATAGACGTGGCGCTTCTGAAGGAAGTAAAGGAAGTGAAGCGCGCAAGGCTGACCGAGTATGCAGTCCATAGACCTGGTGCACAGTATCATGCATGTGAGGCGGGAAGCAATGTCTGGACCGTAAAATGTGATATTGCACTTCCCTGCGCTACCCAGAACGAACTGAATCTGGAGGATGCGAAGACATTGGTGGCAAATGGCTGTTTTGCCGTAGCAGAGGGGGCAAACATGCCTACGACTATGGAAGCTACGGAGTATTTCCAGCAAAACGGCGTACTGTTCTGTCCCGGCAAGGCTTCCAATGCAGGCGGCGTAGCCACTTCCGCACTGGAGATGAGCCAGAACAGCGAGCGTTTGAGCTGGACCTTTGAAGAGGTGGATTCCAAGCTGCAGGGAATTATGGTCAATATCTTCCACAGCCTGGACGATGCCGCAAAGAAATTCGGCTGCGAGGGCAATTATGTGGCGGGAGCTAATATTGCAGGCTTCCTGAAGGTGGCTGAGGCCATGACGGCACAGGGTGTTGTGTAGACGATGATAGAGTAAACGATGGAGGAAAAGAAAAACCGCCGGCGCAAACCGACGGTTTTTCTGATTACTCTGCGTTATTCTCCTGAAGGAACTGAAGGATTTTTTCCATATCGGAGATTAATTCTCTGGAATAATTTTCAGCCTGCCAGTAAACCTGCTCCGCATCCTTGTAGCGGCCGCTTTTTACTGCTTCAATGGCGGCTGCGCCGTATTTGTGGAATTTCTGGTGCTTGGGTCCCAGACCGCTCCAGATAGGCAGAATGGCGGGAATATCCGGTGACATGGCGTAATAAAAATGTCCGAATCCGCACTTGGAGGAATCCAGCTGCAACGGAGTGACAGTTTTGTTTGTAACCACTTTCTTCAGATTGGCAAGCCAGCCGTGGTGGGAGGAAATCGCATTTTTCATATACTGGGCAAATTCTTCATTTTCCAGATGATAAAAAACATCTTTTGCCATAGTTCCCATCTGCTTGACACTCTGATCCAGCGTTTTCTCTATACCGACTACAGGTTTCGTAGCTTCATACAGCTCATCGCCTACCTGACGCATAAAATCAGAGCTTTCCCGCAGCTGATTCTGCATCTCTGTCATGGAACTGCTGAGTTCCTCGCTGACGGCGGCAATGGAGCTTACAGATTCGTTGACTTTGGACACATATTCCTGGCTTTCGCTGTTCAGCTCCCATACATGCTTGATTTTCTCTGTCATGGAGAGCAGAGAGTTGATCGTATTGGAAGAGCTATGTACGCTCTTCTGGGACGCGTTTTTCATACTTTTCACAAAAGTCTCCATATTGGAGGTCAGGTTCTGTGTCTCCTGTGACAGTTCCCGAATTTCATTTGCAACCACAGAGAATCCTTTTCCGGCTTCTCCGGCTCTGGCAGCTTCCACAGAGGCATTGAGCGCCAGCAGGTTGGTCTGCATGGAGATGGAACCGATGCCTGCGATGACATTGCTGATATGATTGATAATATTCACAAGCTCATCCATATCCTTCTGCATTTCACGGGAGTCGGCGATGGTCTGCTCCGAGAGTTCCTTGATGTCGGTCAATTCCCTCTGGCCGGCTTCCATTTTCTGGTATACCTCGTCGGTAGCACCGGAGACCTGGACAATGGTATTGGTCATCTCTTCGTGCTGGTTATTGGAACTTCCCACAGTATTGCCGAAAATCGTCTCTGTGGCACTGGTTACCTTCTGGGAGATATCGAGGATTTTTTCGGTCTGGTACTGCATGGTCAGATCCAGAGAACTGATCTGCATGACCGCATTGATATTTTTCTCAAAAACTTCCGCGAATTGTTTTCTCCCTTTGAGCAGTCTCTGGTAGATACCGTTCAGATCCGGTTCCTGGGAATAGTCTGTCGACTTCAATTCAGAAACCGCCTTCATAAGTACCGATTTCTTTTTTTTCATTGCCATTTAAAAAACCTCATATCTTTCTGTAGATTTATATACAATACTACTTCTATGATACGGGATTTTCTGATTTTTGTAAACATTTTTTGCGATTTTTATTGTGGATATATTTGCCGGTGTCATGTTTTGTGATATAATCTCCTTATTCGTGTGTTAAGACAAGGTGGGGAGAAGCATGGCGGCGAAGAAATATTATGCGGTAAGAAAAGGAAAGAAAAGAGGTATTTTTTCGGATTGGGATGCCTGCAGGGCTGTGGTGGAGGGATATCCGGAGGCGGAATATAAGGGGTTTGCGCGGCTGGAGGAGGCCAGGGCCTATCTGGGAGAAGAAGCTGGGGAAGAGCGTGTCTGCGCCGAATCGGAAGAGCGTCCTCCCCGGGGAACCCTTTTGGCCTATGTGGATGGCAGCTATGATGATTCCCTGAAAAAATATGCCTTCGGGTGTGTGTTTATTTTGCCGGACGGCAGTGTCAGGACGAAAAACGGAAACGGTAATCATCCCCGGTCTCTGCAGCAGCGAAATGTGACAGGGGAGATGCTGGGGGCCATGTATGCCGTCCGGGTAGCCATGGTGAGCGGTTTTTCGAAGATCGAGATACGGTACGACTACGAGGGAATAGAGAAATGGGTGACAGGGGCGTGGCGTTCCAAAAACGAACTGACACAGAAATATGCCATGTCCATGCGGCAATGGGGAGAAAAAATTACGATTTGCTTTACCAAGGTAGCGGCACATTCAAATGTGTATTATAATGAGATGGCGGATCGGGTGGCGAAGGCCGGACTGCGGGAAGGGGAAGGGATACCGAAGGTACGCGGTATCGAAGAAATGGAGAAATTGACAGAGGAGACATGAGGACGGCATGGAACAGATCAGATTGAACAAATACCTGGCCCGCAGCGGCGTCTGCTCCAGAAGGGACGCGGACAGGCTCATCGCCGGCGGAGCGGTGCTGGTGAACGGACAAAGGGCGGAGTGCGGGATGCAGGTGAATGCGGAAGATGAGATTCTGGTGGCAGGGAAGCCGGTTCGGCCTGTTTTTAGGTCTGTGGTACTGGCATTTTACAAGCCTCCGGGAGTGACCTGTACCGAACGGGATTCCCATGCGCAGCAAACGGTGTCCGATGTGGTGAACTATTCCAGGCGGGTCACGTATGCCGGACGGCTGGATAAGGACTCGGAAGGATTGCTGCTCCTTGCCAATGACGGGGATTTGATTCAGGCCATGATGAAAGGGGCGAACCGTCATGAGAAGGAGTATCTGGTAAGGACGGACAGAGAGATTTCGGATGCATTCCTGGGAAAAATGGCGGCGGGTATCTATCTGGAAGATTTGGGTGTCGTCACAAGACAGTGTGAGGTGGAAAAGGCAGGAAAGTTTACCTTCCGAATCATATTGACCCAGGGGCTCAACAGACAGATCCGCCGCATGTGTACGGCCTGCGGATATCGGGTGAAGAGCCTGAAGCGGATCAGAGTGATGAATATCAAGTTGGGTAATTTGAAGCCCGGGGAATATCGGGAGCTTGACAGGGCTGAAGTGACAGAGCTCTATCGGGCCTGCGGGATGGACAGTTTTGCGGCGGAAAGTAAAGAAGAAAGGAATGGTTAAGGGAAATGCAGTCCGGGAAAAGAGAACGAATCAAATATCTTGTGGACATTCTGAATAAGGCGTCCAGAGCTTATTATGCCGACGACACAGAGGTTATGAGCAATCGGGAATACGACGGTTTATATGATGAACTGGAGGCACTGGAGAAAGAGACAGGCATCGTCCTGGCCAACAGCCCTACGGTAAATGTGGGGTATGAGGCGGTGGAAGAGCTGCCCAAAGACAGGCATACGGCGCCCATGCTGTCTCTGGACAAAACCAAGAGCCGTGAGGAATTGAGAGACTGGCTGCAGGGGCATCCGGCGGTGATGAGCTGGAAGCTGGACGGTTTGACCATTGTGCTGACATACCGCGGCGGGAAGCTGGAAAAGGCGGTTACCAGAGGCAACGGCGAGATCGGCGAGGTGGTTACCAACAATGCAAAGACCTTCGTGAATCTGCCCTGTGCGATTCCCTTCAGGGGAGAGCTTGTGCTGCGCGGTGAGGCGGTGATCAGCTATTCCGATTTCGAGAAGATCAATGAAGGGATACCGGATGCGGACGCGAGATACAAAAATCCCAGAAATCTCTGCAGCGGTTCCGTGCGGCAGCTGAACAATGAGATTACGGCACAGAGAAGCGTTCGTTTTTTCGCATATACCTTGGTCAGCGCTGTCGAAGCGGGACATGAGAATACGGAAGGAGCGGATGAAGAGACAGAGATTGCCCCGGGTGTCATGGATTCCGTGGAGGAGCAGTTTCGCTTCCTGGAGCGGCAGGGATTTGAAGTGGTAGAGCACTATTTGGTAAACGAAGATACGATCTTGGAGACGGTTTCCCTTTTTGAAGATAAAATAGAGAGCTATGACATACCCTCCGACGGATTGGTGCTGATCTATGACGATAATGCCTATGGTCAGTCTCTAGGGCGGACGGCGAAGTTTCCCAGGAACGGAATTGCCTTCAAATGGGCGGACGAACTGCGGGAGACTACTTTGAAAGAGATAGAGTGGAGTGCAAGCCGGACAGGGCTGATTAATCCGGTGGCGATCTTTGAACCGGTAGAGTTGGAGGGAACTACCGTCAGCCGGGCCTCCGTACACAATATCAGCATTCTCCGGGGGCTGCGCCTGGGCATCGGGGATCGGATCAGCGTGTACAAGGCCAACATGATTATCCCTCAGATTGCGGAGAATCTGACGGCGCAGGAAGCGGCAGAGGAAAGACAGTTGGTGGAGATACCGGAGTTTTGTCCTGTGTGCGGAGAAAAAACGGAGATCCGACAGACAAACGACGTACAATCGCTTTACTGTACAAATGAAAAATGCGCGGCGAAGCAGATTAAGTCTTTTACTTTATTTGTCAGCCGGGATGCCATCAACATCGACGGATTGTCGGAGGCCACTCTGGAGAAATTTGTGGATCTGGGCTTTATCCACGAATTTGCAGACCTGTTTCACCTGGACCAGTACCGTGATCAGATCGTGGAGATGGAGGGTTTTGGGGAAAAATCCTATCAGAATCTCACCGACAGCATAAACCGGGCGAGAAAGACTACATTGCCCAGGGTACTGTACGGACTGGGCATTGCCAACATCGGCGCGGCAAATGCCAAAATGCTCTGCCGTTATTTTGATTATGACCTGAAAAGAATGGAAGAGGCGGATGTGGAGACTCTGAGTGCCATAGACGGCGTTGGGGAGGTAATCGCCACGGCTTTTGTCACATATATGAGGGACGAAGACAATCTGCGCAGAATAGAGACACTGATGCGGGAATTACAGATAGAAGTTCCGAAAGTGGAGGAAGGAAGCCAGACTCTGGCAGGCATGAGCTTTGTGATTACAGGTTCACTGACGCATTTTTCCGGCAGGAGCGAGTTAAAGGAAGAGATTGAGCGCAAGGGAGGGAAGGTCACGGGGAGCGTCACCGGAAAAACTACCTGCCTTATAAACAACGACGTGAATTCTACTTCTTCAAAAAATAAAAAGGCTGCAGAACTGGGCATCCCCGTTCTGTCTGAGGACGATTTCCTCAAGCAGTACCATATAGAGACAGCGGGACAGGAATAAAAAGAAAAGGGATTGTTGTGGAGTTGGAAACAGCAGAAAGCCGAGCCAGTGCCCAGAGGATTTGCGGACGCATCATTTAGCGGCCGGAAATTCTCTGCCATTAACTGGTACTGGCTCGGCTTTCTGCGGAACTGGAATAGGAGGAATATAAAAATGCCGATTAAGACACAGCGGGATCTGCCCGCAAAGGAAATTCTGGAGAATGAAAATATATTTGTCATGGATGAATTTCGGGCGATGCATCAGGACATCCGGCCTCTGGAGGTGCTGATTTTGAATAATATGCCTGTGAAACAGGATACGGAACTGCAGCTTTTGAGGGCCCTGTCCAACACGCCCCTTCAGGTGGATGTGACATTCATGAATGCCAGCAGTCATGTGTCCCAAAATACCTCGGCCAATCACCTGAATAAATTTTATGTTACCTGGGAGGAAATACGGGACAGAAATTACGACGGGATGATCGTGACGGGGGCGCCCGTAGAAGACATTCCCTTTGAGGAAGTGGATTATTGGCAGGAGATCTGCGATATCTTTGACTGGGCCGAGACACATGTGACCTCTACGCTTCATATTTGCTGGGCTTCCCAGGCAGGGCTGTACCATTATTACGGGATTGATAAAAAGAAGCTGCCGCAAAAGCTGTTCGGCGTCTATGACCATAGAGTCAAGAACCGTAAGATTCCGCTGGTGCGCGGATTTGACGATATTTTCCCGGCGCCCCAGAGCCGTCACACAGAGTCTCCGGCAGAGGCCATTCATGCCTGTAAGGAATTGACGGTGCTGGCGGAATCCCCGGAGGCGGGGGTATATCTGGCTATTGCGCAGGAGGGTAAAAAGATCTTTGTCACAGGGCATCCGGAATATGACAGATATTCGCTCAATAATGAATATTTCAGGGATTTGAATAAGGGACTGCCCATTCAGATTCCCTTTCATTATTATCCGGGGGATGACCCCAAAGAGAAGCCTCTGCTGCAGTGGCGTTCTCATAGCAACAATCTCTACAGCAACTGGCTGAATTATTATGTGTACCAGATGACGCCTTATGAGTTGCAGTGATGCCCGGAAATGCTGAATGTTTCAACAAAATGAAAAAATCTCTTTTTTTGTATTTCAAAATATGGTACAATTTTTTTATCCATGGAGACGAAGGCAAAGAAAGGAGAGGAGAGGGATGGCAATGAACCCAGAGGATAAGAACAGCCAAAATGGTGCTCCGGCCGGATATTATCTGGCGATTGACATCGGGGCATCCAGCGGACGGCATATATTGGCCCATTTGGAGGATGGCAGAATGGTTCTGGAGGAGGTACACCGTTTTCCCAATGGAATGGTGGAGAAAGACGGCGAGATGGTCTGGGATGTGGATGAGCTGTTTGCGCAGATCAAGCTGGGCATGAAGAAATGTGCAAAGCTCGGCAAAATTCCCGTCAGTGTAGGTGTGGATACCTGGGGGGTGGACTTTGTGCTGCTGGACAAAGAGGGAAAGCGTATCGGCAATGCAGTGGCATATCGCGACGGACGCACCAGAGGCATGGATGAAGAGGTATATAAACTGATGCCGGAAGACGAGCTGTATGCCCGCACAGGGATTCAGAAGGCGATTTTTAATACCATTTATCAGCTGATGGCCCTGAAGACAAAGAAGCCGGAACAGCTTGAAAAGGCACAGACGCTGTTGATGATGCCGGATTATTTCCATTATCTGCTCTCCGGCGTGGCTGTGACGGAATACACGGAAGCCACCACGGGCCAGCTGATCAGCCCGCAGACAAAGGTCTGGGATATGGAGCTGATCGACAGGCTGGGATACCCAAGGCACATTTTCCAGAAGATCGTGGTCCCGGGTACCGAGATCGGCAGTCTGGTGGAAGCTGTAAGGGAAGAGGTGGGATTTGACTGCCAGGTAGTGGTGCCGGCCAGCCATGATACGGGATCGGCAGTGATCGCAGTGCCCACGGACAGCGATGACGCATTGTATATAAGCTCAGGAACCTGGTCTTTGATGGGAACGGAATTGATGAAGGCGGATTGTTCGCCGGAGAGCAAGGCAAATAATCTGACCAATGAGGGCGGTTATGATTATCGCTTCCGGTATTTGAAGAATATCATGGGATTGTGGATGATTCAGTCCGTGAAAAAGGAAATCGGCGGCGAGCTTGGTTTTGGAGAGATCTGTGAGATGGCTTCGAAATGCGATATTGCGTCGATTGTAGATTGCAATGACGATCGCTTCCTGGCGCCGGCCAATATGACACAGGAGGTTCGCCAGGCCTGCAGGGAATCGGGCCAGCAGGTGCCGGAGGGGCTTGCGGAGGTGGCTTCCGTTATTTATAACAGTCTGGCGAAATGTTATGCCGCCACCATAAAGGAAGTGGAGAGCATGACGGGGAAGAAGTATGACCGGATCCATATCGTAGGAGGCGGCTCCAATGCGGAATATCTGAACCGGCTGACGGCAAAGGCAACGGGGATACCGGTGTATGCAGGTCCCACGGAGGCTACTGCCATCGGCAATGTGGCGGCTCAGATGATGACTGCGGGAGAGCTTGCGGATCTGAAAGCAGCCAGGGCATGTGTGTTCCGTTCATTTCCCATTCAGCAATACGCCTGTGAGTGACACTATGATACATAGCATATAACAGAGACAGAAAGGAAGAAAAAATGACAGCAAAGGAAAGATTTGAATCCGCAAAGGAAATTTATGCGTCTTATGGCGTGGATGTGGAGGAAGCCATCGGAAAATGTATGGAAGCGCCGGTATCGCTCCACTGTTGGCAGGGAGACGATGTGATCGGCTTCGATCATGACGGACCCTTAACCGGCGGTATCCAGACTACCGGCAACTATCCCGGGAAAGCCAAAACGCCCGGGGAGCTCATGCAGGATATGGACAAGGCTTTAAGCCTGATGCCCGGCAAGAAGAAATTGAATCTGCATGCCAGCTATGCGATTTTCGAACCCGGCGAGTTCGTGGACAGGGATAAGATTGAGCCGAAGCATTTCGCAAAGTGGGTGGAGTTTGCAAAGGAGAGGAATATGGGCATCGACTTTAACCCTACATTTTTCTCCCACGACAAGATGAAGGACGGCCTGACGCTTACCAGTCCTGATGAGGAGACCAGGAAGTTCTGGATTGACCACGGCAAGGCATGTATCCGTATTTCCCAGTATTTTGCCGAGGAGACAGGGATTCCCTGTGTCATGAATATCTGGACGGGCGACGGATATAAAGATATTCCGGCGGACCGTATGGGACCCAGGATGAGATACAAGGATTCCATCGAGCAGATTTTGTCCGAGCCCCATGACAGGGACAAGGTAAAGCCATGTGTGGAGTCCAAGGTATTTGGCATCGGCGTGGAGGCTTATACGGCGGGCAGCGCGGAATTCACCTTAAGCTTTGCAGCTACCCATGAAGGCTGTTTGCCCCTGATGGATAACGGACATTATCATCCCACAGAGGTTGTGTCGGACAAGATTCCCGCACTTTTGTGCTTCTATCCCGAGATCGCTCTGCATATTACGAGAGCCATCCGCTGGGACAGCGATCATGTGGTGCTTTTCGATGATGAGACGAAGGAAATGGCAAAGGAGATCGTCAGATGCGACGGTCTGAAGAGAGTGTATATGGCATTGGATTATTTTGATGCCAGTATCAACCGTGTCTCTGCCTGGGCCATGGGCTTCCGCAGCTGGCAGAAGGCACTGCTTTCCGCTATGTGTACGCCCAATGAGGCGCTTAAAAAGCTGCAGAATGAGAACCGGATGACGGAGCTGATGGTGGAGCAGGAAGCGATTAAGACATTGCCTTTCGGTGATGTGTGGAATGAATATTGCCGGCGCTGCGGCGTGGTTTCCGACCGGGAATTCTACGGCGAGATCAGAAAATACGAGGACGAAGTGCAGCTGAAGAGATAATCGGCATAAGGATGTCTGTGCAGAGCGGACAAAAGGAGTCAGAGGGTATGAACAATATATTTGGCGTGAAGGTGATGGAGGATTACATCCGCATGTGCCATGACGGCGTGCGGCAGGGATGGCACGAGAGAAACGGGGGAAATCTGACTTATCGGATGAAAGAGGAAGAGGTGGCGGAATGCCGGCCTTATTTTCGCGCGACTCCGGGATCCTGGGTGAAGCTGGGAGTGGAAGCGGACAATCTGAAGGGAGAACATTTTATCTCCACCGGCAGCGGTAAATTTTTGCAGAATGTGGGACTGGAACCTCAAAACAGTATCTGCATTGTGGAAATTAACGAGGAAGGTGATTCTTACCGTATTGTCTGGGGGCTGGAGAACGGAGGCAGGCCTACCAGCGAGTTCCCGACGCATTTTATGAATCATTCCGTGAGAAAACGGGTGACAGGCGGGGAAAACAGGGTAATATACCATGCACATACGCCCTATGTGATTGCATTGACCTATGTACTGCCGCTGCAGTCGGAGGTGTTTACCAGGATGCTTTGGAAGAGCGCAACCGAATGCTGCGTAGTATTCCCCGGAGGCGTGGGAGTAGTGCCCTGGATGGTACCCGGCGGACCGGAGATTGCGAAGGCTACCTGTGTGCTCATGGAGAAATACGATGCCGCCATATGGGCTTTCCACGGTCTCTTTGTGTCAGGTCCTGATTTTGATACCGCTTTCGGGCTGATGCATACCATCGAGAAAGCTGCACAGATTGCTTCCATCGCACTGGCTGCAACAGGTGGGAAACCGCCCAGGCAGGTTATTACGGACGATAATCTGCGCGCCATCGGACGGGAATTCGGTGTGACATTAAATGAAGAAATTCTGAGTTTTGTATCGGATGACGAATTGTATTGCTGAGAATCGGCAGGAACGTCCGTGTTCTCCCTATGGGAGAGCCGGGCGTTTTGCTGCGGTCATAGGAAAGTAATAAGAATTTGAGAGGAAGAAAAATGATACGGAATATAATTTTTGATATCGGGAATGTGCTGACAGATTTTCGGTGGAAGGGATTTCTGGAAGACAAAGGCTTTGATGAGGAGATGATCGGGCGTATTGCAAGGGCTTCCGTACTGACGCCGCTGTGGAATGAGGTGGACCGCGGGGTATGGGAGATCGAGAAGATCATGCAGGAATTTATTAAAATGGATCCGGAGATCGCAGCAGAGATTCACAGAGCTTATGACAATGTGGAAGGAATTGTGACAAAGAGGGAGTATGCAATTCCCTGGATTCAGGAGCTGAAGGCAAAGGGGTACAGGGTATTTTATCTGTCCAATTTCTCACATAAGGTCTATGCGGAATGCCGGGATGCGCTTGATTTTATGCCGTTTATGGACGGAGGGATTCTGTCTTATCAGGAGAAGGTGGTTAAGCCGGATGCCGAGATTTATACACGCCTGCTGTCCAGATACTCTCTGAAAGCGGAAGAAAGTGTATTTATTGACGATACAATGGGGAATGTGGAAGCGGCGCAGGCTCTGGGGATCAGCGGAATCTGCTTTTGTTCCAAAGAACAGGCCGGCGAAGCGCTGAAAGGCCTGGGAGTCGTAATATAAGTCCAAAAAACACTTGACTTTATTACAAAAATTTGTTACATTAATTTCAATCCCGGAAGGATTGAAGTCAGACTTTCTTGTGTTCTTGTGCAGAGTTGTGCTCCGATCAGTTATCGATAGTTTTCCCAAGCAGAGACGAATCGAAGAAAATACAAAAAGCTTCCGGCATGTAACCGAAAGCTTTTCTGTATGACTATTTTTTGAGAGCAGCGCGTTTGCGCAGCGTAGGATCCAGGATTTTTTTCCGGATTCGTAAGTGTGAGGGGGTAATTTCCAACAGCTCATCCGTATCGATAAAATCCAGAGCCTGTTCCATGGAAAGGATCCGGGGAGGAACCAGACGCAATGCATCATCGGCGCCGGAGGAACGGGTATTGGTCAACTGTTTCTTTTTGCATACGTTTACTTCGATATCCTCGCTGCGCCCTGTCTGGCCGACTACCATTCCGCCATATACTTTTTCGCCGGGTCCGATGAACAGCGTGCCTCTCTCCTGGGCGTTGAACAGGCCGTAGGTAATAGATTCTCCTGCTTCAAAGGCGATCAGGGAGCCCTGCCTCCGGTATTGAATATCGCCCTTGTAGGGGGCATAGCCGTCAAAAATTGTATTCATGATGCCGTTGCCCTTGGTATCTGTCAGAAATTCGCCGCGGTAACCGATCAGGCCTCTGGCCGGAATAGAGAACTCCAGACGTGTGTAGGTTCCTCCGGACATACTGCCCATGTTGCGCAGTTCGCCTTTTCTCTGGCCCAGCTTTTCGATGACGGCGCCTGCAAATTCGTTGGGGACATCGATGTAAGCCAGTTCCATGGGTTCTGTACGGCGGCCGGCCTCGTCTGTATGGTAGAGAACCTCGGCCTTGCTGACTGCAAACTCATAGCCCTCACGGCGCATGGTTTCGATCAGAACGGATAGATGAAGTTCCCCGCGTCCGGATACTTTAAAGCATTCGGTGGTATCGGTTTCTTCCACACGCAGAGAGACATCCGTATTCAATTCGCGGAATAATCTGTCACGGATATGACGGCTGGTGACATATTTTCCGTCCTGTCCGGCAAGAGGAGAGTCGTTTACCATGAATTGCATGGCTATCGTAGGTTCGCTGATCTTCTGGAAGGGTATGGGGAGCACTGCTTCCGGAGAGCAGAGGGTGTCTCCTATATGGAGATCGGCGATACCGGAAATCGCCACGATTGAGCCGATGCCGGCCTCCTTTACCTCGACTTTGTTCAGGCCGTCAAATTCATAAAGTTTGCTGACCTTTACTTTCACCTGCTTATCCGGATCATGGTGGTTGCAGATGACTACTTCCTGGTTTACCCTGATTGTGCCGTTGTCCACTTTTCCGATGCCGATGCGGCCCACGTATTCATTGTAGTCCACGGTGCTGATGAGGACCTGTGTGCCTGCCTGGCTGTCCCCTTCAGGAGCAGGAATATAATTCACGATGGTCTCGAACAGAGGTTCCATGCTGATGCCGGTTTCGGAGGATTCCATAGAGGCCACTCCGGATTTTGCGGACGCATAGACGAAAGGACAGTCCAGCTGGGCATCGTCGGCATCCAGCTCCAGGAACAGTTCCAGAACTTCATCCATCACCTCGTCCGGTCTTGCTTCGGGGCGGTCAATTTTGTTGATGCATACGATGACGGGCAGTTTCAGTTCCAATGCCTTTCTGAGCACGAATTTGGTCTGAGGCATAGGACCTTCGAATGCATCCACTACCAGGATGACACCGTTGACCATTTTCAAGACACGCTCTACTTCTCCGCCGAAATCAGCATGGCCGGGCGTGTCCACAATGTTGATTTTCGTATCTTTGTACATTACGGCGGTATTTTTGGAAAGGATGGTGATGCCACGCTCGCGTTCGATATCGTTGGAGTCCATGATGCGTTCCGCTACTGTCTGTCCCTCGCGGAATACACCGCTTTGTTTTAACAGTTCGTCCACCAGTGTTGTCTTGCCGTGGTCCACATGGGCTATGATGGCAACGTTCCTTACATCTTCTCTTTTTTGCTTCATAAAGTTAACCTCATTTCTGCCTGCAAATAGTTGTCCGATTTTGTCGATGAAATATTTTGCTGAAAATTCGAACTGTTATAGTATAGCATCATTTTTCAACAAACGCAAGATTATTGCGGTTTCTGGTTTTTGATTTTCATAATTTCGAATAGAATCAAATGGGAATATGTCTGTTTTTTGAAAAAAATGACGGATTGCGCGATGAGAAATTGTACTAAAATGGCAATTTATATTGTATAAATAGTAGTATCCACCTGATAGGAATGCAGAGGGTAAGAATGGCAGCGCGGGGTTCCTAAAGGAGGTGTTACCGGAAAAAGTCTTAGAACAAGAAGGGAGAACGATAATGACAGATAAGGTAATTGAAAACAACCAGGTAACGGTTATGGGGGAAATCATCAGTGGGTTCAGCTATAGCCATGAGATTTTCGGAGAAGGGTTTTACATGATGGACGTAAGATGCAAGCGTCTCAGCGAGAGCTATGACACGATCCCGATTATGGTGTCAGAACGTCTGATGGACGTCACTTCGGATTATACGGGAGAATTAATCTGTGTAAACGGCCAGTTTCGCTCTTACAATCGTCATGAGGAGCGAAAAAACAGGCTGGTGCTCTCTGTATTTGCCAGAGAAGTGAGCTTTGTCGATGAGATGGAAGAGAGCTCCAAGACAAATCAGATTTTTCTCGACGGTTATATCTGTAAAGAACCGATTTACAGGAAAACACCGCTGGGCAGGGAGATTGCGGATCTGTTGTTGGCTGTAAACCGTCCTTATGGGAAATCGGATTATATCCCCTGTATTTGCTGGGGAAGAAATGCACGCTATGCCAATAATTTTAAGGTTGGGGAGCGCTGTGCAGTCTGGGGCAGAATTCAGAGCAGAGAGTATATGAAGAAGCTGGATGAAGAAAATGTGGAGCGAAGGGTGGCTTTTGAAGTGTCCGTCAGCAAGTTGGAACTGGTTGAGGATATGGATAATTAATTCTTGAATGAGAAATTCATCCGCTATTCATTCATTTGACAACCAAAAGGATTTGCCAAATTTAGGAAAATATGTTATCCTATACATGTAACTTAACATGTAACTTGCAGTTCCTTTGTGAATGAAACGAGGTTCGGTATGGCAAAAGGGTTGGTATATATATATGCGGGAGATGGCCGCGGGAAGTCCCCGGCGGCTCTGGGCAGGGCTTTACAGGCTGCCATGGAAGGCAAAAATGTAGTGATCATTCAGTTTTTAAAGGGAAACGGATCCATGAATTCGGATTTCCTGCGCAGGATGGAACCGGAGATAAAGCTTTTTACCTTTGAAAAATCCGTGGAGAATTACGAAGAGCTTCCCAATGAGAAGAAGCAGGAGGAGATTGTCAATATCAAAAACGGAATGAACTTTGCAAAAAAGGTTCTTGCAACCAGAGAATGCGATCTGTTGATATTGGATGAGATGCTTCGCCTGACCGAGAAGGAAATTGTATCTGTGGCAGATTTAAAGGCCATGCTGGAGTGCAGGGAGGAAACGGATGTCATTTTGACCGGTGTAGAGCTGCGTGATGATATTTGCATACTGGCCGATGAGGTTTCTAAGATCGAAACGGTAAAATTTAAGGTTTGGGAATAAATCCGTTGACAGCACCCATGATAGATGGTATGATTTTACATATACATAATGTTATGAGGATGAGGTTGCGTTTTTCAGGAGTACTGTTTTGATGCGATAGGTGCAGGGAATGAGAAAGGAAATGGAAACACGTATTCGCCGGCGCTTTTGTGCCGGCGATGTTTGTATCATGGATTATTTTTCCTGTTCTTTCACAGATAACCGCATTGAAAAATGAAATGCAATGGAAATGGAGGAAAAGAGATGTCAATTTTCAAGGGTTCGGGTGTAGCAATCGTTACCCCCATGCATGACAACGGGGAAGTGAATTACGAGCAATTTGCGAAGCTGCTGGAGTTTCAGATTGCTAATGGGACAGATGCCATCATCGTCTGCGGTACTACGGGCGAGTCATCCACACTGTCCCATGAGGAGCATCTGGAGGTAATTCGATATTGTATAAAGACGGTGGCGGGCAGGATTCCGGTTATCGCAGGTACCGGGTCCAATTGTACGGAGACGGCGGTCTATTTGTCCAAAGAAGCCGAAGCGGCGGGGGCGGACGGACTCCTGCTGGTAAGCCCTTATTATAATAAGGCGACGCAAAACGGTCTGTATGCGCATTTCAAGGCAGTGGCGGATTCGGTGAAATTGCCCGTTTTGCTCTATAATGTACCCAGCAGGACAGGATGCAATATTTTGCCGGAGACCATCGTACGGCTCTGCAGCGATGTGGAGAATATCGTCGGAGTCAAGGAGGCCAGCGGCAATATCAGCCAGATCGCGCATCTGGCGGCAATCTCCGAAGGAAAGGTAGACATCTATTCCGGCAATGACGATCAGATCGTTCCCCTGATGGCGCTGGGCGGCATCGGCGTTATATCTGTATTGGCGAATGTGGCGCCCCGTCAGACCCATGAAATGTGCCGGAAGTTCCTGGACGGCGATTGGGCCGGCAGCCGTAAAATGCAGCTGGAAGCGATGGAATTGTGCAATGCTCTGTTTTGTGAAGTGAATCCCATCCCTGTAAAGAAGGCGCTGGAGATGATGGGAATGATCGACGGCGGACTGCGGATGCCTCTGACCAGAATGGAACCGGCAAATGCACAGCAGCTTGAAAAGGCAATGAAATCTTACGGAATATTGTAATAGAGAATCCGGGATCCAAACGATAATCGTGACGGCATGGGCTGTTTCATCGGACAGTCTGTGTCGTCATAATAATTGTAGGGCCGGCAAAAAAGAGGAACAGGAGAAAAAGACAATGATAAAAATCATCTTGCGGGGGTGCAATGGCAGAATGGGGCAGGTCATCAGCGGGCTGCTGAGGGAAGATCAGGAGGCTGAGGTGGCGGCAGGTATCGATATTGTAGACGACGGCCATAATCCATATCCGGTGTATCAGGATATCAGGGATTGCAGGGAGAAGGCAGACTGTCTGATCGATTTTTCTTCGGCGAAGGCATGGGATGATATGCTGGATTACTGTGTGGAGAAAAACATGCCATGCGTTTTATGCACCACAGGTTTGAGCGAGGCTCAGCTGGAAAAGGTTGAGCGGGCGTCAGAGCAGATTGCAGTGCTGCGGTCCGCCAATATGTCGCTGGGGATTAACCTGCTGTTAAAATTGCTGAAAAAAGCTGCCAGTGTGTTGGCGCCTGCAGGTTTTGACATGGAAGTAGTGGAGAAGCATCACAATCAAAAGGTAGATGCGCCCAGCGGAACAGCCCTGGCTCTGGCGGATTCCATAAATGAGGAATTTGGAAATACATATACTTATGTGTACGACAGGAGTGGCCGGAGAGAGAAGCGGCCCCAAAAGGAGATCGGTATCAGCGCTGTCAGAGGCGGCAGTATCGTGGGAGAACATGATGTGATCTTCGCCGGTATGGACGAGGTCATTACTTTTTCGCATGCGGCATACTCCCGGGCAATTTTTGGAAAGGGTGCAGTGCAGGCGGCGAAATATCTGGCAGGAAAACCGGCGGGAAAATATGATATGGGTGATGTGATAGAAGCGTTATTCTCATGATACGGATGAAAGAGGCATAAGAAGCGTACTTGGGGCGGAGAAGGCATGATATGAACGAGAAAGATCACAAAGTATTGAGAGTGCTGGCAAAGCAGTACAGGAACAGTGCATCTGCTGCTACGGAAATCATTAATTTACAGTCCATTATGAATCTGCCTAAGGGGACGGAACATTTCCTCACGGACATTCATGGGGAATATGAACAGTTTAATCATGTACTGAAGAATGGCTCGGGATCAGTCCGTAAGAAGATTGACGAGGAATTCGGCAATACGATCAGCAGCCGGGATAAGAAGAGCCTGGCTACCTTGATCTATTATCCTGAAGAAAAACTGGAGATTGTCACAAGACAAGAGGATAATCTGGAGGATTGGTATACAATTTCCCTGCATAGGCTGGTACAGATGATTAAGAGAGTGTCTTCAAAATACACCCGTTCTAAAGTGCGCAAGGCTTTGCCGAAGGATTTCGCCTATGTGATCGAGGAACTGATCACGGAGAAAGAGGAGATTCACGACAAGGAAGCCTATTACAATGAAATTATACATACGATTATCAGGATCGGCAGAGCGCCTCAGTTTATTATCGCGCTGAGCCAGCTGATCCAGTGTCTGGTGATAGACCATCTACATATTGTGGGCGATATCTATGACAGAGGACCGGGACCGCATATTATTATGGATACATTATGTGCATATCATTCCGTGGATGTGCAGTGGGGGAATCATGATATTTTGTGGATGGGGGCAGCCAGCGGACACCAGGCATGCATTGCCAATGTGATACGGATTGCGGCCAGATACGGCAACCTGGATACGTTGGAAGAAGGTTATGGGATCAATCTGCTTCCTCTGGCCACTTTTGCCATGGAGGCCTATGGAAACGCGGATTGCGGGAAATTTGCCATTTCTCAGCATCCTGATTACAATACAAAGGATCTGACGCTGGACATGAAAATGCATAAGGCAATGACGGTGATGCAGTTCAAGCTGGAAGGACAGCTGATTATGCGGCATCCGGAATTTCACATGGAGGATCGGCTGCTGCTGGATCGGATAGACTTCGAAAAGGGAACCGTCAGCATAAGGGAGGGAGACGCAGTCAGCAGGGAATATGTGATGCAGGATATGGACTTTCCCACCGTTGACCCCCTAAATCCCTATGCGCTTACAGAAGAAGAGGAAAAAGTGATGGAGAGGCTGCAGCATGCTTTTACGAAATGTGAGAAGCTGCAGCGCCATGTGAGATTTCTCTATGCAAAGGGCGGGTTATATAAAATATATAACGGAAATCTATTGTATCACGGCTGTGTTCCCATGAATGCGGACGGAAGCTTTATGGGCGTGGAGGTGTTCGGAAAACGTTATTATGGGAAGGCGCTCTATGACATTCTGGAGTATTATGCCAGGAGAGGATACTATGCCAAGGAGGCGAAAGAGCGTATGGCCGGTCAGGATATGATGTGGTACATATGGAACGGTCCGGGTTCGCCCGTTTTTGGCAAGGAGAAAATGACAACTTTCGAGAGATATTTTATCGGGGAGAAAGAAGCCCATAAGGAAAAGAAAAACAGCTATTATCAGCTGCTGGAAAAAGAGGAAACAGTAGATCAGATCCTGAAGGAATTCGGACTGGATACAGGGGATGCACATATTGTAAACGGACATGTTCCTGTGGAACAGATTCACGGAGAGTCGCCTGTGAAATGCGGGGGGCGGCTGCTGATTATCGACGGAGGATTTGCGAAAGCATATCAGGAAAAGACAGGGATTGCCGGCTATACGCTGGTATGCAATTCACGGGGAATGCGCCTTGCGGCTCATGAACCCTTTGAGTCCGCTCAGGCGGCCATCGTTAACGAATCGGATCTTTTTTCCCATTCGGTAGATGTGGAGGTGTTTCCATATAGAAAGCTGGTGGCAGATACGGATGTGGGACAGGAGATCAGAGAACGGATCTATTATCTGGAGGAATTGCTGGAGGCATATAGAAACGGCATGATTATGGAAGAAGTATGAACGGATTAAAACAAATGCCCTGTGTGCCGCTCCTTCGGCACACAGGGAGAGGGTTACTGTCCGGCTGTGCTGCCGGCAGTGGTGCTGTTCACATTTGAATTATTGCCTGTGGTGCCGTTTACTCCGTTACCGTCTGTAACATTTCCGTTTTGCGTGCTGCCAAGGCCGTCGGTAAAATCATTGATGCCGTCAGCAACGTCATCTATTACATTTGTTACCGCATTGCCGGCTTCATCCAGCACGGAGTCCTGATTTCCGTCTGCGGACTGGCTATTGCCGGTTCCGTTTCCAGCCGTCGTTGAATTGTTTCCGTTTGTATTATTGTCAGTAGCGGCATTGCTGCCGGAAGAGCCGTTTGTGTTACCGGCATTGGTATTTCCGGTGTTGCCTCCGGCTGTGTCCGTGTTGCTGCCGGCGGAGCCGTTGGTATCCGACGAACTGCCTCCGGAATTGTTTTCTGCCATAGAGTCGGAGCCATTGTTATTTTTGGCGCTGTTTGTACAGGCTGATACCATGCATACACATGCAAGGACCAGCCCCAGTGTCAGATATTTTTTTGCCCCGGGGAATTTTCTTGTTTTTTTCATAGTTTCCTCCAATCTGCTGTGTGGTCTACAAGCGAGCTTTCAAACCAGACCGTATTGCATACGCGGCTGGTTTGTCGATAGTATGTGCAATGCAGGCATATTTATTCAGATTAACCAAAAGAAAGAAGGAAAAAAATGGAATTCAGGCCATGTATCGATATTCATAACGGGAAGGTGAAGCAGATTGTGGGGACGAGTCTGCAGGACTCCGGGAACCGGGCAAAAGAAAATTTTGTATCGGAAAAAAACGCGGATTTTTTTGCCGCTTTGTACAAAGAAGCCGTTATAAAAGGAGGCCATGTGATTTTGCTGAATCCTGCGGGCAGTGAATATTATGAAGAGACAAAAAGACAGGCGCTTGCAGCGCTTGGCGCTTATCCAGGCGGATTGCAGGCAGGGGGAGGAATCACACCGGAGAATGCTTTGGATTTTCTTAATGCCGGCGCATCCCATGTGATTGTCACGTCCTACGTATTCCGGGACGGCAGAATTCATTATGATAAATTAAAGCAGCTGAGAGATACCGTGGGACGGCAGCGGGTAGTATTGGATTTAAGCTGCAGAAAGACGGCGGACGGATACCGGATTGTCACGGACCGATGGCAGAAAATAACGGAAGAAGCGATGGAAGAGGCGCTGCTGGAGCGGCTGGCAGAGTACTGTGACGAATTTCTGGTTCATGCGGTAGATGTGGAGGGAAAATCGGAAGGGATTGAAGAGGAACTGATCGGTTTTCTGGGCAGATGGAGGGGCCTGCCGGTCACTTACGCCGGCGGTGTCCAAAGCTATGGGGATTTAGAGCGGATCCGTGAGCTGGGCAGGAACCGGGTTCATGTAACAGTGGGAAGCGCGTTGGACTTATTTGGGGGTAATCTATCCTGGAAAAAGATAGCTCAAATCTGTGACGGCAGGTACCGGAAGGAGAACGAGGTAGTATAAAATATACAAAGAAGAGCATTAAATTCGCCTGTAGGATAAAATTTGATGTTTGTTTATTGTAAGAATTTCACAAAAAAAACAAATTATCGTTGATATAAAGGTACATTTATGGTAAAATGTTGACTCAGAAGAACATTGAGTCAACTTCTGATTCCAATATGCGCCGATGCGCATGTGAATAAGGGAAAATAAAAAGTTATCGGAGGTGGCTTTTGATGGGACATAACAGGCATAAACGTAAAAACAGCCATGTAGTAATTGTTACATCCGATGCTGTGGATACCAGAATGAAGCAGTTTCGCATCCGGCCCTGGATTTTGCAGGTGATTATTGTCATACTTTGTATTATCATCGGTACGTTGATCGGATATTTTTCTTATGAAAAAGATATCTGGGCTGCAGAGACGAAACAGATGCAGGCGCAGGATGAGGTAATCGAGGGGCTGGAACAGGAGAAGGCCGGACTGGAAAATCAGGTAAACACTCTGAATGAGGAGATCGAGGGCCTGAACAACGAGATTACAAGTCTTGATGAGAAGATACGGATTCTGAGCGAAACCGTATCCCAGAAGGTAGAGGCGGAAAGTACTTTATCCGGGCAGCTGGAGAAGCGTTTTTTGCCCACAAGGCTGCCATTGTCCGAGAGAGCAAGTATGGATGAGGTAACGGAGGACCTGACCTGCATTTTTACTGCCGCATCGGATTCCATGGTGGTTGCCACAGCAGACGGAACGGTCTCTGTAGTCAGTGAAGATCCGGAATATGGACATAATGTTTGGATTGATCATGGGAATGGCTATACAACGATATATCGAAATCAGGGTTCTGTAAAAGTCAAGCAGGGAGAAGCGGTTACCCAGGGAACTACATTGTTCCTGATCACGGATGACAGCAGCAAGCTTGGTTATCAGATGATGAAGGACGGTGTATATGTCAATCCTATGGATATGCTGGACATCAGCGGCTGATCATAAAAGGGAGGTATCAGGCAATGAGAAAAAAAGAAACGCAGATTTCAACAATCATCGGAATGGGAGCGCAGTCCAACGGCGATTTTACGGCGGAAGGCGCCGTCAGAATTGACGGAACCATAAACGGCGATGTCACGGTGACGGAAATGGTGATTGTAGGTGCATCCGGCTGTATTAACGGCAGCATCAATACCCGGAAAGTAGTGGTCGGCGGTGAGGTATACGGAAATCTGAACGTACCGGAGAAGGTGGAATTGACTTCTACGGCCAGAGTGATCGGTGATATTACTACCGGCGGTCTGGTGATCGATGAGAAAGCTGTTTTCCAGGGAAGATGCGATATGAATCAGGATGCAGCCAAGAAGCCGAAGCTGAATAACAAAGCGGTAAAAGCGATGAAAAAATCTGCAAAATCTGCCATTGTGGAGGCTTTGAAGGAAGTGGAAGACTCGTCCGAGGAGAGTACATCCGGCGAAAATAATGAACAGACAGAGTCCGCAGACTAAATAAAAAAAGAAATGATATTTACATAAGAAAAGCAGGTTTGCCGGATGCGGTATTCCTGCTTTTGACTTATTGCCAGAATACCGCATCTGTGATATCTGCCGCCTTAATCACTCTGAGGATTTTGCGGGTCAGTCATGCGCTGAAAAATGATTTCATAGCCGTCTTTTCCGTAGTTCAGGGATCTGTTGACACGGCTGATTGTAGCAGTGGAAGCCCCGGTTTTTTCAGCAATTTCAAGATAAGTACAATGATTTCTCAGCATAACGGCTACTTCAAAACGCTGTGACATGGAATTAAGCTCGTTGACTGTGCATAAATCTTCGAAAAATTTATGGCATTCGTCACGATTCTTTAGACAGAGAATCGCGTCAAAAAGGGAATCGGCAGTGTTATTTTTGATATTCTTATTCATTGAAAAATACCTTTCTGGATGTTTTTGCCTTGTTGACTCAGTTCTTTTCTGAGTCAATATTTTACCATATTAAAGTCGCAAAGTAAATACAGCGAGGAGAAGTAACATAAAAAATATGCGAAAATGAAAAGTAAATATTGTCATGTAGTATTGAATACTATATAATAGAGCTAATACCACAAATTTTCTGCGTTTTTGAAGAAAAGGAAAATGACATATGACGATTGATAACAATGATTTACTTAACAGTATCTTGACCAGTCTGGACAGGGTGCGGTTTATCAGCCCGGAAGATATCCCCAATATTGATCTGTATATGGATCAGATTACGACTTTTATGGACAGCCATCTGCA
This sequence comes from uncultured Acetatifactor sp., assembly GCA_910584865.1. GTDB lineage: Bacteria > Bacillota > Clostridia > Lachnospirales > Lachnospiraceae > Acetatifactor. The sequence goes on along the minus strand of CAJUCE010000020.1, from coordinate 41,244 downwards.
TTCGACGGCCAGGAATCCCGGGGAAGATAAGATTTTGACCAAGACCATGATCAATAATTATGCAAAGAACGATCTATTGCCGCCTCCGGTAAAGAAAAAATATTCCAAAGAGCATGTACTGCTTTTAATTTTTATCTATTATTACAAGGGCATTCTGTCGATCAGCGATATACAGAAACTGCTGGGGCCTATTACGGAACGCTTTTTCAAGAACGGCGAAGCTTTTAATCTGGAAAGCGTCTACAGAGAAGCATTCGGCATGGCGGAGAATCAGATGCAGGCACTGAAAGCAGATGTGAGGGAGAAATATGCGGCGGCTCAGAAAACCTTTACGGATGCGTCGGAGGGAGATGCCGATTTTCTGAGGAAATTCGCTTTTATCTGTACACTGAGCTTTGACGTATATCTGAAGAAGCTGATGATCGAAAAAATGATCGATGAGTTAAGGGCGCCGGGGAAGGCGGATGTAAAAAAGAAAAATTCCAAAACAGATAAGCCGGAAGAATGAAATAGATGCGTTTTTGGAACAGGGATAAGCCTCTTTTCATATGATAGGGTATTAAATCCTAGGAGGTATTTATGAAAAGGGGAACCTTAAAAAAGGCAACGGCGATATGTTTGGCTGCGCTGATGACGGTTCTATGTGCAACCGGATGCGGAGAGAAAGAAAGTACGCCCAAAGAGGGCGGGACAAAAGTGGTATTGAATGAGGTTGCACATTCTATTTTTTATGCACCCATGTATGTGGCCATTGAGGAAGGATATTTCAAAGAGGAAGGAATTGATCTGACTCTGGTCACAGGGTTCGGTGCTGACAAGACGATGACGGCGGTGCTTACCGGTGAGGCCGACATAGGTTTCATGGGCTGTGAGAGTACGATTTATACCTATACAGGCGGGACAGAGGATTACGCGGTGAATTTTGCCCAGCTGACACAGAGAGCGGGTAATTTCCTTGTGGCCCGGGAGCCGGTGGAAGATTTTTCCTGGGATATGCTGATCGGGAAAAATGTTTTGGGCGGCCGCGCAGGCGGTATGCCGGAGATGGTATTCGAATATATTTTGACCAAAAACGGCATCGATCCCGCGCAGGTGAATATTGACCAGAGTATTGACTTTGGATCCACGGCAGCGGCTTTTTCGGGGGGACAGGGGGATTTTACCGTAGAATTCGAACCTCACGCCACCTCTCTAGAGCAGAAGGGGGAGGGATATGTAGTGGCATCCCTTGGCAGGGATTCCGGTTATGTACCATATACATCCTTCTCGGCGAAAAAGAGCTATTTGGAAAAAAACGGCGCAATCATACAGTCTTTCACCAATGCGCTGCAGAAGGGAATGGATTATGTGCGCGATCACAGTCCGGAAGATATTGCAAAAGCAATTTCGCCTCAATTTCCGGAGACAGATATGGAGACGCTTACGAAGATTGTAGAGCGCTATCATGAACAGGATACATGGAAAGAAAACCTGATTTTTGAGGAGGATTCCTTTACGTTGCTTCAAAATATATTGGAGGATTCAGGGGTGCTGACAGAACGGGTACCTTACGGAGATCTGGTGACTACCACCTATGCCGAGGAGGCTTCGAAGTAAACCGTACTAAAGTAGGCCGCAGCGCCCCTTGGAACCGCTGATCTGATCGGAGAGCGGGATCCGGGGGCGTTGTTTTACAGAAAGGAATTACTTCATCCGGATATTTTTGAGGGCCCAGAGCTGCAGCGCTTTGGCATTGGTGCTGATTTTTTCCAGCGAATCCAGTATCTTCTGAAAGGCGGGGCGTTCGCTTTCTTCGATGACGCCGTCCTCCGAAATGGCGATGAGAGAGGCGCGCAGGGAATCGATATCTTTGAGGGAACCGAGCACCTTCAGTGCAAGCCTGTCAAAATCGTCGATCGTAACTTCCCGTACCGTATTTTTTCCCAGAGGACATTCCTTTGCACAGTATGCATTGCAGAGCTCCGGTACATTATAGGCGAGCGCCATTGCACGGACTTCCTCCGGATAGGGAGAGATGGTGTCCAACTCGATACGCGCCAGTCTGGTGCGGTCTATTCCTATGATTTCGGCGGCTTTTTCACGGCTTGAGAAGGCAGGATTTTGTTCTGCAGCCTCTGAACGTGCCAGATAATACATATTGTCGGCAGCTTTTGTTGCTTTCTTACCCATATAGATCCCATTCCTTTACTTTAAAATGATTTTTTGGATTCCCCTTCTACAGTTTAGTAGAAAAGATTCCATTTGTAAAGAATATTTCGCAAAAGCGGTTGAGAGAATCGATAAAATTTGATAAAATAGAAAAAGTGAATAAATTTCAAGAACCGGAGGATGAGCAAATGGGATTAATAAGAGCGGCAAAGGATGCTGTCAGCTCGATGCTGGCAGATCAGTGGAGAGAGTTTTTCTATTGTGATTCTCTGTCAAATGATATTTTGGTGGCTAAGGGAAAGAAGAAAGCCGGCGGCCGGGGAAACAATAAGGGAACAGACAATATCATATCAAACGGCTCCATTGTGGCTGTCAACGAAGGGCAGTGTATGATCATTGTGGAGCAGGGAGCGGTGGTGGAATTCTGTGCGGAGGCCGGTGAATTTGTCTATGACGATTCTACGGAGCCGAGCCTGTTCTACGGAGATCTGGGAGAAAATATAAAAAATACCTTTCAGATGATCGGAAAGCGTATCGCATTCGGAGGGAATACAGGGAAAGATCAGAGAGTTTATTTCTTTAATACAAAGGAAATTCTCAACAATCTCTATGGGACTGCTACACCCATTCCCTTTCGTTACATAGACGATAATATCGGTCTGGATATGGATGTGAGTATTCGCTGTAACGGTTCCTATTCCTTCAAGATAATGGATCCGCTGCTTTTTTATCAGAATGTGTGCGGAAATGTAGCGGACAGCTATCAGCGCAGTGAGATTTTGAATCAGATGAAGGCGGAACTAATGACTGCGATGCAGCCGGCATTGGGAAGGATCAGCAGACTCCGTGTACGCGTATCCGATATTCCTTATCATGTGACGGAGCTGGTGGATGCCGTTAATGCAGAGCTCTCGGAAAAGTGGGCGAAAATGAGAGGAATCGTCATCGTCAGTATGACTATGAATCCGCCGTCCATGCCGGAGGATATCTCTAAAAAGATCAGCGAGCTGCAGACCACGGCCACATTGCGGAATGCAAATATGGCGGCGGCTACACTGGTAGGCGCTCAGGCGGATGCCATGAAAGCGGCGGCTTCCAATACATCGGCCGGCCCAATGATGGCATTTGCGGGGATGAATATGGCCAGCGGGGCAGGCGGAATGGATGCGGCGTCTCTCTTTGCAATGGGAGCTGCACAGGCGGCCGGGAAGCAAAATGGGAACGGTGGGGGACAGAGCGTCCGTCAGGAGAACCAGGCGCCTGTTTTGGGATGGACCTGCAAATGCGGCCATCGGGATAACAGGGGAAAATTCTGTATGGAGTGCGGAAGCCCGAAGCCGGCCGAGGCAGGATGGACCTGCGGCTGCGGAACCGTAAACCAGGGGAAATTCTGTACGAACTGCGGCGCAAAGAGGCCGGAGGGAGCCCCTCTGTATCGCTGCGATAAATGCGGATGGGAGCCGGAAGATCCCGCTCATCCGCCCAAATTCTGCCCTGAATGCGGAGATGTCTTTGACGAGAGAGACAGGATCAGGTGAGACAGGCCGTCGAAAGAAGAAAGCGTCTGAAACGGGGCCGGGATCAGAAGGGGGATACATGAGTATATATGATACACTGAATAAAGAGCAAAAGGAAGCGGTGCTGCAGACGGAGGGACCGGTGCTGCTCCTGGCCGGCGCCGGGAGCGGCAAGACACGCGTTCTGACACACCGCATTGCCTATCTGATCGACGAGATAGGGATCAAGCCCTGGAATATCCTGGCGATCACCTTCACAAATAAAGCGGCGGGAGAGATGCGGGAGAGGGTGGACAAGCTGGCGGGCTTTGGAGCGGATCAAGTCTGGGTATCCACATTTCATTCCGCATGTGTGCGCATTTTAAGGCGTCATATTGACCGGATCGGCTTTGACCGTAATTTTACGATTTATGACGGAGACGATCAAAAGACTGTGATGAAGGGCGTTTTAAAGCGTCTGAATCTGGATCCGAAAATGTATAAAGAGAGGACGATGCTGAATGCAATCTCTTCGGCCAAAGATGAACTGGTGACCGTAGCTGCTTTTGAGAGGGAGGCCGCGGCGGATTTCAACCGATCCGTTCAGGCGAAGGTCTACAGGGAATACCAGGAGACATTGAGAGCCAACAATGCCCTGGATTTTGATGATATTATCGTGAAGACTGTGGAATTGTTTCAGAATTGCCGGGAGGTGCTGGAGTCTTATCAAGAGCGTTTTCAGTATATCATGGTGGATGAGTATCAGGACACCAACACGGCTCAGTTTGAACTGGTGCGGCTGCTGGCACAGAAATACCGCAATATCTGCGTAGTGGGAGACGATGATCAGTCCATTTACAAGTTCAGAGGAGCCAATATCAGAAATATTCTGGACTTTGAAAAGTATTTTCCAGAGGCGGTGTCTATCAAACTGGAGCAGAACTATCGTTCCACACAGGCTATATTGGATGCGGCCAATGCAGTGATCCGCAATAATACAGGCAGGAAGGAGAAGTCTCTGTGGACCGGCAGAACAGGCGGTGTCCCTGTGCGTTTCCGTCAGTTTGACAGCGCTTATGAGGAGGCGGAATATATAGCGGATGATATCGTCGGAAAGGTGGCGAAGGAGGGAGCGGAATACAGAGATTGTGCGATATTGTTCCGAACCAATGCACAGGCCCGTCTGCTGGAAGAGCGGATGATTATGGAGGGGGTGCCCTACAATGTGGTGGGAGGCACGAACTTCTATTCCAGGATGGAGATCAAGGATATTCTGGCGTATCTGAAGACCATAGATACGGGACGGGACGACGTGGCGGTGAGAAGGATTCTCAATGTGCCCAAGAGGGGGATCGGCAATACCACACTGGAGAAGATAGCGGATTTTGCGGATTTGTATGGAATCGGCTTTTTTGAGGCGTTGGTCCGGGCAGATGAGATTGATGGTCTGGGACGGACGTCTGTCAAGATTCGATCCTTTGTGGAATTGATCAGGAAACTTCGGAAGATGCAGGATCATATGACAGTGGCGGAGCTGATTGAGGAAGTGGTGAAGCAGATTGCCTATGGCGAGTATCTCATGGATTATGATGAGGAAGGCGGGGAAGACCGGATCGGGAATGTGGACGAATTGATCTCCAAGGCGGTCAGCTATACGGAGTCCCATGAGGAACCTACATTGACGGAGTTCCTGGAGGAGGTTGCGCTGGTGGCTGACATAGACAATGTAGACGGCGATGACAACAGAGTCCTCCTGATGACGCTGCACTCTGCCAAGGGACTGGAATTTTCCCATGTATATCTTGCGGGATTGGAGGATGGCCTGTTTCCGGGATATATGGCGCTGAGTTCAGGAGATCCGGATGAATTGGAGGAGGAGCGCCGGCTGGCCTATGTGGGGATTACCAGGGCGAAGGATGAGCTTACATTGACTTGTGCCAGGATGCGGATGATCCGGGGGGAGACCCAGTATTATCCCGTAAGCCGTTTTGTGGGCGAGATCCCGGTAAAGCTGCTGGACAGAGGCATCGGCCAGTCAAAGCGCAGAATCAATGCCTGGTCTTCTGACGGACAGGAGGCGGAGAAGCAGATTACGCCGGAGAGAGATATCCCTTCCATGAGAACGGAGGGAAGCTTCGGAGCGGATGAGAGGAAAAACAGCGGGACGGAGACCGCAGGCTACCGTCCGAAAGCCATCGTGCGCCCGAAAGCTGCCATTAAAGCAGATAAGCCTTTCATTGCAAAGGGGATCAGCAGTCTGAATCAATTGACGGGGATTTCAAAAGGGGCGTCTTATCAGGCTCCGGAAGCGCTTGCTTACGGTGAAGGAGACCGGGTTTCCCACATTAAATATGGAGAGGGAAGTGTTCTTCACATTGAACGGGAGACGAGGGATTATAAGATTACGGTGGAATTTGACAAGGCAGGTCAAAAAATTATGTATGCTTCTTTTGCAAAATTGAAAAGACTGTAGTATTTTTGCCCTGAATATGATATAATACATTTTGGATAATGGAAAAGGTGGACAGGGATAAATTTCCTGTACCTGTCTGCCTGATTAATAAGATGTAAAAATAAAAAATGGCAGAGTATCTGCCGGTATGGAGGTAGTCCTATGAGTAAAATTGAGAACCTGCTTGATATTGCAAGATTGAACGAGCTGCTGGGGAGAAAGGAAGAAGAGGAAGAGAAAGCATGCCGGAAAGTGGTATGGGTGCTGGCGATTATCGGTGCCGTTGCGGCAGTGGCTGCCATTGCTTATGCAGTGTATCGTTATCTAAATCCTCATTACCTGGAAGATTTCGAAGATGAGTTTGAAGATGAATTCGAGGACGAGGAAGCAGAAGATGAGGAAGACGACTTCTTCGTAGATGAAGGAGAGAACTAATCGGATGAAGAAGGGACAGGTATATGAGGCTACGGTAGAACGTGTGGACTTCCCCAACAAAGGCATTGTCCGGACAGAGGAAGGCAGCGTTATCGTAAAAATGAGCCTGCCCGGCCAGAAGATCAAGCTTTGCGTCAATAAACTGAAAAACGGGAAGGCGGAGGGACGTCTCCTAGAGGTGCTGGAAAAGGCACCTTTGGAGATGGAGCCTCTGTGTTCCCATTTTGGTGTGTGCGGAGGATGTATGTATTTATCGCTGCCCTATGGGGAGCAGATCAGGATGAAAGAAGACCAGGTAAAGCGTTTGCTGGATCGCTGCCTGGAAGAACAGAAGGAGTCCTGGAGCTGGGAGGGAATCAAGGGCAGTCCGGAAATATACGGCTATCGCAACAAGATGGAGTTCACTTTCGGAGATGAAGTGAAGGACGGGCCATTGTCGCTGGGCATGCACAGGCGGGGCAGCTTTTATGATGTGGTAAATGCGGAGGAATGCTGTATTGTAGATCAGGATTACCGGCTGATTTTGGGCGCGGTAAGGGCGTATTTTGCGTCATATCCTGCGGAGAGTGGGGTCAGGCCCTATCACAGAGTGCGGCATGAAGGATATCTACGCCATCTGGTAGTGCGGAAGGCAGTACATACAGGGCAAATTCTGGTGGCATTGGTGACTACATCTCAAGCTCTTCGGGGTGTGCAGGAGGAGACGCTGATCCGGGGATTTCGTGACACATTGCTGGAACTGGAACGGACCGGGAAACTGGCCGGACATTTTGCAGGGATTGCCCGTATCGTCAATGACTCCAAGGCGGATGTGGTACAAAGTGACCGGACGGAAATGCTTTACGGAGAAAATTTCTTCTATGAAGAATTGCTCGGATTACGGTTTAAAATATCAATATTTTCGTTCTTTCAGACAAATACCCGCGGGGCGGAGGTTTTATATGACACTGTGCGGGAATATGTCGGTGTATCTGAGGGCGGGGACGGTGCGGAGGGTAAAGTAGTATTCGATCTCTACAGCGGCACGGGAACCATTGCACAGATGTTGGCGGCGGCAGCGGACCGGGTCATCGGGGTGGAGATCGTGGAGGAGGCAGTTTGGGCCGCAAGGCGCAATGCGGAGGAAAACGGGCTGGATAATTGTACCTTTATCGCGGGAGATGTATTGAAGGTACTGGACACCGTGGAGGAAAAACCGGATCTTATTATCCTGGATCCGCCCAGGGACGGGATACATCCGAAGGCGCTGTCGAAGATCGGTTCCTATGGAGTGGACCGGATTCTTTACATATCCTGCAAGCCTACCAGCCTGGTGAGGGATATTGTGGAATTTGGGAAGTTTGGGTATGCGGTGGAGAGGGCGTGCTGTATTGATATGTTTCCGCATACTGCGAATATTGAGACTGTTGTAATGCTTTCCCACAAAAATCTGATAGCATAATTGCCTTTGTGAAAGAACTTCGCCGTGTTGGGAAAGTTCCGATGGTCTATATGACTTATGCCAATGTTGTGTTCAAAGGATGCCATAAGATAAAATCGGCTTATAAATGTCAGGTTGCTTTATGTGTTGCTTCAAAAAAGAATATAAATATATAATTTTCCGTTCTTGTATTCCGAACGAATACTTCCCCCCATCTGTTCCACAAGCGCTCTTGCGATAAAAAGCCCCAGACCGGTGGATTTTCTGGCGGATTCCACGGTGTAAAAACGGTCAAAGAGACGGCCTGCCTGGACGGAATTTAAGCCGAAGGCTCTGTTGGAAAAAATAATTTCGCCGTTTTCAGACAAAGTGATGTCCAGATCGCCGGAACTGTATTTCACGGCATTGGACAGCAGATTGGAAAAAATGCGGGATAGGGCATAGGGATCCAGATTCCGCATAATTTTTTGTTCTGGGATCCGGACATGGGGCGTGATGCCGTTTTGGTGCAGGACGGTATAAAAAGCGGCGATACTTTCCTCTAAAGCCTGATTGAGGTTTACAGGCTTTATAGAGAGTTCGTCTTTGGATGCCAGTATGATGGAATACTGGAACAGTTCTTCGGTTAGTTTAGCAAGTAGTTCGCTGCGGTTCCTAATGATATTGGCATAGTTTTGGACAGACGCCGATGTCTCCTCTTTTTCCAGAAGATCCAGATATCCGAAGATGGCAGTCAGGGGTGTGCGCAGGTCATGAGAAATATTTGTGACGGCATTTTTCAATTCCCTGTCGCCATGCTGAAAGCGATGGCGTTTTGTGCGGAGATGGCGCAGCTGCGTATTGACAGTGGCAGCCAGGCTTCGCATATGTCTGTCGCGGCTGGAGATGTCGATGAGCGTGTTGGTGTCGCAGGTCAGCCGTGCCTCAAAGGCATCCTTGATCTCATCGGCGGCCTTTTGTAACAGATTGATTTTTAAAAGCAATATTATAATAATAGAAATCAGGCTGCCGATGATGGCCCATAGCAGCATATTGTCCATATCAATCCTCCGGTGAATGGCTGTTGTAGGTATCAAATAAATGTCCCCGGGCAGGTACTGCGGGGCGCGGCTGGCTGCATGGGAGATTAATTCAGGTCCTTTTTCCGGAACAGGAAGATTCCGGCGGCAGTGATGACAGCCGTGATGGAGAGGGAGGACAAAATCATCCGCAGAGGATGAAGGATATTCAACTCGGTCATCTGGACGCACTGTCCCGTAGGGAGGAAATCTGCAAGAAACTGGTAGATTTCCCGTTTCATACCGGTGAGATAGGCAGGGTTTGGAGTGGGTTCTCCCAGCTGCATGCCTTCTTCCATGGTCATTATGATATTGGTGTCGAATTCCGGCTGCTGCAGGGCCTGATAGAGGTAACTGCCCAGAACCAGAAGTCCGATAAAGAACAGAAGCGATGTTACTGCCGCAAGAGATTTATTAGAAATCAGCATGCCGATAAAAGTAAAAAGTGCGGAAAAAGCCGCCAGATAGCAGATGCTGACTGCCAGGTAAATCAGAAAACCCGGCCCCATCCTCCAAAATCCCAGGGTGGGAACGCCCACCAGAGCGCCGATGAGCCACACAAGCAGCAGTAAAGCGGATGCTGTGTAACTGATGATCAGGTTGGACAGATACAGAGCCGAACGGGTATGGCCTACAATCAGCTTATTCCGCAGCGTGCCGTCGCTGTATTCCGTGCCAAGGAACATACCGGTAACCACGCTGCAGAACATTCCGATAAACAATGCATAGTGAAAGTAATAACGTTCTAACGGATAGTTATACTCTGACATGGTGTCTGAAGTGGCCTGTCTGCAGCCGTTGAGCATATGGATAATTGCATAGAGCAGCAGGGCGCCCATGGCAATCCACAGAATTTTATCTTTTTTTAACCGGGTAAAACCGGCGGATAATAATTTATTCATACAGTCCTCCATAGATAGTAATTGAAATTTTTGAAATACCTTCCTGTTCGGAAAATGCTTTTTCTGGAGAAGAGCCTGGATTTCAGGAACCTGACGTGCCGGCTCCGCCCACCAGGCTCATATAATAGCCTTCCAGACTTTCATCCCGCTCCTGCATGGAAATTACCTCACAGTGCTCTTTTTCCAGGGCAGAAGTCAATTGGGAGACGTTGAGTCTGGCGAAAATATCCGCCTCTCTGATAGTGTGAATTTCGTATTCAACTCCCATGCGTTCTAATACCCGGGAGAGAGCAACCGTATCGGTCACCTCCATACGGACACATTTCCGGCAGACTTTTTCCAGCTCTTCAGCACTCATTTCCCTGAGAAGCCGCCCTCCGTCGATAAATCCATAATGAGTGGCCAGTCTGGAAAGTTCATCCAGGATATGACTTGAGATCAGAACTGTGATCTGCCGCTCCCGGTTCAGCTTCAGGATCAGTTCCCGCATTTCTATAATCCCCTGCGGATCCAGCCCGTTAATCGGTTCATCCAACACCAGAAAATCAGGATCTCCGGCCAGGGCTACCGCTATCCCCAGACGCTGCCGCATACCAAGGGAAAAGTTGGCGGCTTTTTTCTGTCCGGTACTCTCCAGGTGTACCAGCTTCAGCGTATCCGTAATGCCGTCGAAGGAGGGGAGTCCCAGAATGCGGTATTGCTGCATCATATTTTCTTCTGCCGTCATATTCATGTAGATGGAAGGGGTCTCCACGATGGCACCCATTCTCCGCCGGGCGTTGAAAATCTCCTTTGTGTTGTTTTCTGCACCATACAGCGTGTAGCTACCGGACGACGGATCCTGAAGACCGCATATCAGCCGGATCAGGGTAGTTTTTCCGGCGCCGTTTTTGCCCACAAAGCCGTAGATAGAGCCTTTGGGGACATTCATTGACAGCCCGTTCAGGGCTTTGAAGTGCCTGTAGTTTTTACACAGGGCATTTGTCTGTAATACATATTCCATAGGTTCCTCCTGGTCTGGTTTGGCAAGAATTCAATCCCCCTACTGCCAGTAACGGCAGAAGAATTCCTGTCCCAAGTGCAGGGCCGACAATTCATCTGGGGGCTGGTTCGAATTCTTGCTGTTTTCCATATTGTAACTGTTAATGGCAGTTACTGATTACAGCTGTGAAACAGTGTTACATAGCCCCCACTGTTTTAGCTGTTACGGATATTTTATACAGGCAGGGTAAAGAAAACGGTAAAGGAAACAGTATGGAAATCGTAAAGATGGAAGATGGTTCCGACACTTTATTCTGTCCGCATTTTAAAGCCGATGCCCCAGACGGCTTCGATATAGTCTTTCCCGTCGACTTCCCGCAGTTTCCGGCGCAGATTGCTGACATGCATTTTCAGGGAGCTGTCTGTGCAGTCCGGCGTATCCTCGCTGATACGGTCCAGGAGCAGGGACTTGGTTATGACCTGGGAGGGATTGCGCAGGAGGAGCTTTAAGATGGCATATTCGGTCCGGGTTAGGCGGACTGCCCTGCCGGATACGGTGACCATGCGGGTATCCTGGTTCAGGGACAGGCCGCCGAAAATCAGGACAGAAGAGGCCGAGGAATCGTGATGATCCCGAAGCTGTACGGCAATCCGCGCGAGAAGTTCCCGTGTATCAAATGGCTTTGTAATATAATCGGCGGCGCCGTCCAGGAGGAGTTTTACCTTGTGGGGGATGTCGGCTTTGGCGCTGAGTACAATGACAGGGATGCCGCCGGATTTTCTTTCGTCCATGAGCCGGGTGAGGACTTCTTCACCGCTCAGGCCCGGAAGCATCAGATCCAGCAGGATGAGGTCAGGCGCGGAAGCAGACAGGCAGAGGAGGGCTTCCGTCCCCGAGTAAGCCCGAGTGACGGAGTAGCCTTCCCTGGAGAGGCTTTCTTCCAGGGCATTGCCGATATAAATGTCATCATCTACGATCAATATATTTTTCAAGGATAATTTCCTCCCTTCACAGTTCCATGCGTTTTCATAACGAAAGTATAACACAAGCCTTTTCTTTTGGCTATGTCGGAGGACAGAATGATGTAAATTTTGCTTGCCAAAACCAGCGGGACATAGTAGCATAGTAATACTGACAGTATGCTTCGGCGGCGGAACCCGGAGGGGGAAGACATGGGGCAGTTGTCTGGAACTGTTATGCAGCAAGAGTAAGGAGAAGAAATCGGATGAAGAAAAGAAAAAAGCAGGTAGTATCTATTGTGTTGAGTGTATGTATGTTTTTGGCGATGCTGCCTGCAGAGGCCCTGGCAATGGAGGGAGATGTGCCCTACCGGTATTGGGATGAAAGCGCGGGCAGCTTTCAGGACGGAACGGCGCCTTTCGGTACATATACGGAAGTTCAGGGCAGTGATGTGGATTGGGGCGCAGACGGACAGGAAAACTGGTATGTTGTCAGGGGGGAAGTTTCGATCAACAATTCCGTACCGGGAAGCGGGCTGACGGATACGCTTTTTGTCAGGGGGACAGTCCATTTGATTTTAATGGATGGTTCGACATTAAACTGCGGGCGGATTGTAACCCGGGCAGGAAGCAGGCTGCATATTTATGCCCAGTCTGACACAGACGGAATGGGAAAGGTGGCTGCATCAGGTGGTATCGGTGCAGATGACAGCGCGGACGTTGATGCAGGGGTTGCCATACACGGCGGAAATGTGGAAGCGCGGTCAGGGGGGGTTCCTGCTATCGGCAGCGACTACGGCGGGTATACTGTTACGGCTTATGGCGGTGTGATAACAGCGGTGAATGAGAAGGGGGGAGCAGGTATTTGGGCGGATGATGTTAACCTTCAGGGGTGCAGTGTAAACGTCCATTCCACAGGCCATAATGGGATTTACGGCGAAAAAAGCATTACCCTGTCAGACGGAGAGATAACGGTGCGGTCAGATACTGCGAATGGGATCTATTCCCCCGGAAATGTCACGGTCAGCGGAGGAATCGTGAATGTGGATGCCGGAAACGGGACAGACAATACCTGCGGCATCCTCGCGGGAGGCGTATTTGAGGCCAAGGAGCAGGCCAGGGTAATCGTGGATAATAAAGGAAACGCTGCGGCTATCGAAGGGGCACAGGGCGTTGTCATCAGCGGCAGTGAAGTAAGCAGCATTTCCGCCCACAGCAACGGAATCTGGACGGGAAACGATATTAAGATTACAGATGGTGCAAATGTAACTGCCGAAGGGGCAAATCCCGCACTGTGGACGAGAAATGGAATTGAAATTAACGGAAGTAAGGTAACTTTGTCAGGGAAAAGCGACGGGATCTGGACGCCGGATGGGAGTATCAGCATAAGGAACAGCTCGGAGGTGAAGGTAACCGTATCCGGGGGGGCTCTGGCTGCCGGGGGAGGAAATATTACAGTCAGCGGAAGTACGGCGGAGCTGTCTTCGGAGAATGCTAACGGAATATATGCTGGCGCAGGAGCTATAGAGATTGTAGATGGCTCTAACGTGACTGCATCGGGGAAAAATTCGGCACTCTTTGGAAAGACGCAGATTACGGTCAGCGGAAGTAAGGTAAACGCGGTATCCGCACAGGACGTTGGAGTCTACTCTCCGGGAACGGCGGTTCTTACGGACAGCGTGGTTACGGCGTCAGGGGGCAGCGGCGGCATTCTGATCGGGACAAAGGACGGTTCTGCGGTATCCGGCTCCTGGGTGGACGGAACCTACGGCGACAGTTTTGCTGCGGTGGAGAATACCATGTCTGTTGGAGAGGGGATTGCTGTGGTAACCGGAAACGCGGTTGTTCCCCAGGGTGTTACGCTTCCCCGGGGAACGACGATCACGATTCCTGAGGGCGGAAGCCTGAAAATAAACGACGAGGTGACAATTACTTCGTTTCCGGCGGGACAGCAGGCCACGGTAGGGGAAGACGGAAATATTGATTTGCCCGCAGGCACTGTTGTGTCCGTGGCAGGGGAGCAGGTTACGGTTCCGGCGGAGGGAGGTTCGGTGAATTTCGGCGGCGAGGTGAATATATATGCCGTAAGCCTGGACCAGGCGTCTCTTACCATTCCTTTCGGAGAGACAGCCGTTCTAAGCGCAACGGTAAAACCGGCGGGGGCGGAGATCATATGGAGTTCGGATAAAGAGGACATAGCGACGGTTGCGGACGGCGTCGTTACGGCCAGAGGGGAAGGCAAGGCTGCTATTACGGCCAGGGTGGGAAATGTCTCTGCCGTATGTCAGATAACCGTTGGCCATAACTGGTCCGGGGAGTGGAGCAGCAACGCTACGCATCACTGGCACAACTGTGCCGCCGCCGGAAGCTGCACGATTACAGAAAATGCAGGAAAAGAGGGGTATGGGGAACATAGTCCCGGAGAATGGATTGTGGACAGGGGGCCGACAGCAGAGGAGGATGGTAGCAGACATAAAGAATGTATCGAATGTGGTTTCATAACGGAGACAGAGGTGATTCCCGGTGATTCCGGCGCTACGCCTACCCCGGAGCCCACGGCGAGCCCTGCGCCGACAGCAGAGCCCACGGCGAGCCCTGCGCCGACAGCAGAGCCCACGGCAAGCCCTGCGCCGACAGCAGAGCCTACGGCGAGCCCTGTGCCGACAGCAGAGCCCACGGCGAGTCCTGAACCGACAGCAGAGCCCACGGCGAGCCCTGCGCCGACAGCAGAGCCTACGGCAAGCCCTGCGCCGACGGGGGAGCCTGCGCCAGAGCCCGCTCACAGCCATAGTTGGTCAAAAGAATGGAAGAGCAACAGCGGGTACCACTGGCGTGACTGTGTGGCCGAAGGCTGCAATGTGACTGAGAACAGTAAAAAGGCAGGCTATGGTGAACACATTCCGGGAGAGTGGATAACGGACAGTGAGCCAACCGCGGAAGCGGGAGGAAGAAGACACAGACAATGCGTTGTCTGCGGGTTTGTCACGGAAGCAGCAGAGATTCCTGCCACAGGGAGCCAGAAGGGCGATCCCTTTATACGGAATGATGCGGGAGAAAAGGGATGGGAGGCAGTGAAGGCTGCTGCGGAGAAGGCCGCCCAGAACAGTACCGTGGATATTGTCATGAACGGAGCTGTCCTGGTTCCGGGGGAGATACTGGATGCTGCCAAAGGACGGGACATCACCCTTGTCTTCGACATGGGGGACGGTGTTGCCTGGATTGTAAATGGAAAACAGATTACCGCGGATAAGGTGGGAGACATTGATTTGTCCGTCAAAAAGGATTCCGGGGGGATTCCGGAGGATATGGCGCGGAATGTGGCAGCAGGAAATGCATACCGCCAGTTCAGCCTGACCCACAACGGGGATTTCGGATTTACGGCAACGCTGTTCCTGAATCTGGGGAAGGAAAACCAGGGATGTGAGGCAGTGCTGTATTATTATAACAGGGAGACGGGAAGGCCGGAAACCGTGGGGAGAAGCCGGATATCGGAGAACGGAACCGCAGGTTTTGCTTTCACACATGCCTCTGATTATATGGTTGTCATCGAGAGAAGGGGAGATAATGACTCTGCGGGAGACAATGGGCAGGAAAACAATGGCTCAGATACCGGAGGAGGTACCGCTTTGGCCAGTCCGGCCACCGGAGATATACAATTCATATGGTTGGCGGTTTATGGTCTTGCGGCGATTCTGGCAGGTATTGGATTCCTTTTCATGGCGAGAAGGGGACGTCATAGATCATAACACAAAAGAAAGAGCGGCGGGGATGTCAAAAAGGCATTCCCGTTTTGTATTTGATATCAATATTTTTTTGGGTTTCTTTCAGTACATTTCTGATAGGAATATCATCGTCTGCGATCAGAATATTTTTCAAGTAGCGGCAGTAGGATTCAGACAACGAAAGCTTGTTCGAAAAAACGTAAGGTTAAAGTCGGAAAAATGGAAATTATTTTTGGCTGTCCTAATTATAAACCTTATCACAAAACAAATTATAAGTCTAGTCTTTTTTTCGCAAAATGCTAAAATAATGATTGTGCAAATCATTATTTTGGCAATGATGACTGTAGATCGTATGCATATGCGGGCGGATACGGAAAACGGACAGAAGCGAAAATTCTATACGGAACGGTTTAAATGGGGGTCTGAGGATTATCGGACGATGATTTTTTTGTGCGGTGAAACGTAAAGTTCATGATGAAAAAAGAGAAATTATTTTTGGGCCGTACTAATTATATACCTTACCACAAAATAAATTATAAGTCTAGTCTTTTTTTCACAAACTGTTAAAATAATGATTGTAAATTTCCCGGATTGTCATACGGGATGGAGCATCCGGCTGTAATGCGCTCAAACGTATGGTAATTTGCCTTACCGATATGGCTTACACAGGATGCTGAATATCTGCGCTTTCGGACAGGCCATCCGAAGGGTACCAGGCTCCGGCGCCGGAGTTTTAGGGCAGCGATGCGTGCAGACTGGTGTATGCGTGAATGTGTTCGCGGGAAAGCGGATGCAGAAATGCAGTTTGCAAGGGCGTGAATGCGGAAAAGCAGTTTGCAAGGGCGTGAATGCAGAAATGTGGTTTGCAAGGATGTGAACGCGGAAAAGCAATTTGCAAGGGCGTGAATGCAGAAACGGTTTGCAAGGATGTGTATGCAGAAATGTGGTTTGCAGAGAGGTATCCGCAGGAATTGTGTATGCAGGACATCAGCCTGCAGGAGCATGTTTCACAGGAAAAGCTTTCAGAAAGGAAAGGTGACGACAGCAATGATTGAATTTAAGGACGTAAGCAAAACATACCGGGTGGCGAAGCGGAAGTCGGGGATGGGGAACGCGGTGAAATCCTTTTTTTCCAGGGAATATAATACCGTCCATGCCCTGCAGGATGTGAGTTTCACCGTCCGGGACGGGGAATGCGTGGGTTATATCGGGCCCAACGGGGCGGGAAAGAGCACTACCATCAAGATCATGTGCGGGGTGCTGACCCCGGACGGCGGGGAGTGCAGGATTGACGGGCGGATTCCCTATAAGGAACGGGTGGCCCATGTGCGGGACATCGGCGTGGTGTTCGGGCAGAGGAGCCAGTTGTGGTGGGATGTGCCTGTGATAGACAGTTTTGACCTGATCCGGGACATCTACCGGGTTGAGGAAGGGATTTACCGGAAAAACGTAAAAGAACTGACGGAGCTTCTGGATCTGGAGGAGATTCTCCAGACGCCGGTGAGGACATTGAGTCTGGGGCAGCGGATGCGGTGCGAGATAGCGGCCTCTCTGCTTCATGACCCGAAGGTGCTCTTCCTGGACGAGCCTACCATAGGTCTGGACGCGGTGTCCAAGCTGGCCGTGCGGAAATTCATCCGGGAGCTGAATGCCAGAAAGGGCACCACCATTGTGCTGACTACCCACGACATGCAGGATATCGAGGCCCTGACGGAGCGGATCCTGTTCATCGGCAGGGGGCGGATTCTGTTGGACGGGAAGCTTTCCGATGTAAAAAAGCAGATTTCGGAGCGCAAGACCATGGTGATCACCTATCAGGGGGAGCCTCCGGTTCTACGGGAGGAGATGAAACTGGTGGAGTCCGGGAAGGGGCGGATGACGGTGAGCTTTGAGCCGTCGGAGCTTGCGGTACCCGGGGCGATTTCTTATTTTGCCGCCCACACACAGCTTCTGGATGTGTCGGTTTCGGACATAACCACGGAGGAGATGGTGGCGCAGATGTATAAGGAGTACAAATTATGACTGCTGAATTGAAAGTGTATTTTTCCATGTTCCGGATTCGGTTCAATCATAACTTACAGTACCGGGCGGCGGTACTGGGGGCTATCCTGAAGGGCTTTCTGTGGTCTATGATGGAGATACTGGGGTACCTGGCTATCTACAGGGTGGGCGGGGACTCCCTGCCCATGGAGCTGTCCCGCACGGTGAGCTATGTGTGGGCCCATGAATCCTTCTTTGTTCTGTTCTCGGTGGTGTTTGGGGACGGGGAGATTTATTCCGCCATCCGTACCGGGGAGGTGGCCTATGACCTGGCCCGTCCGGTGGGGCTGTACGGGAGGTGGTTCTGCCAGTCCGCCTCCAACCGGCTTTCCTTTGCTCTGATAAATTGTATGCCGGTATTGATTCTGGGGGCGCTGATGCCGAAGCCTTACGGGATGACCCTTCCCGGTTCGGCGGCCCAGGCAGGGTTGTTTCTGGTGTCCGCCCTGCTGGCCTTCGGGGTGACGGTGGCTATGGCCATGCTGATGTATGTGTCGCTGTTTTACTTTGTTTCCCAGAGGGGGATACGGATTATGGTCAGGGTGATTGTCTCCTTTTTTTCCGGGGGTGTGGTGCCTCTGCCCTTTTTTCCGGATTTCCTGCGCAGGGTGGTGGAACTGCTTCCCTTTGGTTCCATGCAGAATATGCCTCTGCAGATTTTCTGCGGAAATATAGGCGGCGTCCAGGCCCTTCGGGGGATCGGGCTTCAGGTGTTCTGGCTGTGTGCCATGATTTTCCTGGGATGGTTTGCCATGGGAAGGGCCACGAGGAAGGTGGTGTCCTTTGGCGGATAACGGGGGGTGGCGGCTCTGGCGGGAAAGGATGGTTTCAAATGACGGAATCGGATATCTGCCAGGCGTTGTCCTGCGGCAGGACGTTGAGCTTGAAAAGTTGAAGAAGGGAGAAGTATCGGAATGAGATTATACTGGAATTATTTTTTGATGGAGCTGAAGAGCCAGATGCAGTACAAGGCATCCTTTCTGCTCACAATGGTGGGGCAGTTTGTGACGGCATTCACTACATTTTTCGGAATACAGTTTATTTTTAATCGGATCAGCGGAGTAGACAATTTTACTTACGGGCAGGTGCTGCTGTGCTTTTCCGTGATTATGATATCCTTTGCCATAGGGGAAATGTTCGGGGGAGGACTGGCGGTTTTCCCGGATCTGATCCGGGAGGGGAGCCTGGACCGGATCCTGGTGCGGCCCAGGAGCATCCTTTTGCAGATCATTATGCCCAACATGGATTTTGCCAGACTGGGGATTTTGCTGCAGGCGGTTATCGTACTGTGCATCACGGTGCCGGCCAGCGGGGTTGTGTGGGACGGGAAGAAGGTTTTTGTGTTTGCCATGATGGTGGCCTGCGGAAGCGTGCTCTTTTTCTGTCTGTTTTTGTTGGTGGCGGCGGTGTCTTTTTTTACCATACAGAATCTGAATTTCCTGGATATTTTTACCTACGGGATGCGGGATTTCGGGAAATATCCTTTTTCCGTCTACGGGGATGTGGCGCTGAAGGTGCTTACCTTTGGGATTCCCCTGGCGCTGGTGCAGTATTATCCGCTGTTGTATCTGCTGGACCGGGAAAGCGGGGTGTGGTACATGGTGTCGCCGGTGGTTTCCCTGCTGTTTGTGGCGCCTTCCTATTGGTTTTACAGGTTCGGGCTGAAGAATTATAAGTCCTGCGGGTCCTGACAGTGTGAGGCGCTTTCAGGCTGTAAGATGATGCTGTAAAATGATATAGAATATTCTGTTTTCCGAAGCGGCTCTTTGAACAAAGGCGGTGCGGTTCCCTATTGGGGAACGGTGCCGTCTTTGTCATACGGGGCGGACGGCAGGAGCGGGGGAGGACAGCCGGAACAAAGTAATTGTAGGAAGGGGCGTGGCATGTTATAATTTTATAACCATAAATGCATTGAACTTCTGATTCCATATGTGCGGATGTGTGTAGTGAATAAAAGCGGAGAGGACAGGGGAATGAAAAAGATCAGAGAACAAGAATTCATACAGAAATACAATCAGGCATATGGCAGAGCCATTGGGGCTGAAAGGAAAAAGCGGAAACTGACACTGGAGAAATTATCCGCCGGCATCATGAGCCGGACCATGCTGGACAAGGTGGAAAAAGGCATCGTGCAGTGGACGAAGGTGGAGGGAGATACACTGATGCTGCGGATGGGAATCCCGCCGGAATATTTCGAATCGCTGGCATCAGGGGAAGACCTGGAACGGTGGCGGCAGCGGGAGGATATTTGCCTGCTGGTGCCGGGACAGCCGGAAGAAGCTGCTGCCGCAATAGATGACTACAGGCAAAAGTACAAAAAAAGGGAGCCACTGGAAGAACAGTTCCTGCTGAAGGCGGAGGTTATCCTGATGCTGGAACGGCAGAGAACATCGGGGAGGGAGGATTCGAAGGTTATCCTGGATACTGCCATACAGGCGGTGGACTGCACCGTCCCGGACGGCTGGAAACAAGGCATGGAATCGCTCTGCCTTTCGCCAGGGGAGCTGGATGCTGTCCTGCTGGTAAGCGCTGCATTGTTTCAGAACAGCCGCAGGGAGGAAGCATGGCAGTTATGGCAGGCAGTGTGGGAATATCCCGGGCAGCATTGCTGGAGGGAACGTGTAATGGTAATGGTGCTGCCCCAGGCAGCTGTTCTGGGAATCCGCATGGCTTCTGTATCAGATGCGTTAGGGGAACTTTCGCCAAACCAGGATATTTCCTTGGAAGACATGGCCGCCAGAGGGGCGGGGAGTGCTTCTAAAGGTTGGGAAGCAGGGCTTCCCGAAAAGGGCTGGGAAGCCCTGGAATTGTTGCGCAGGAACGGCTGTCACTGCTATGTATTGCCGCTTCTGGACTGCCTGTACGAATTTGAAGCCACCCTGTTTGACAGACCGGAATATTTGGATCAGATTAAGGGTTTCCGGAAAATGTTCCTGGATATTTATGAGTGGTTTGACTATCCCGGGTATCGGATATGGCAGGGGATCTCTGTGGACAATATCAGGGATGCAGGGATGACGCTGAAAATGCTCCGGAAATGTTACGGCAAATCTCGTGAAAATGCTGTCTATGACGGCGATGAGCTTATAATGACGTCCAGGCAGCTGGAGAGGATAGAAAAGGGACTTCACAAACCTTCTTATAGCAATTACGACAGGCTGGTGAAGCAGTATGGAAAATTTGGAGGGTGGAATATGCCTCTGTTGGAAACTGATTCCTTGGAGGTTCTGGAGCAGCGGCAGCTGATCAGTACATTGATGGAATGTCGAAAATGGGATTTGGCGGAATGGGAGATTGAGAAATTCCGGCATGCGGTAAATCCGGATTCTCCCAGGGTAAGGCAGGAGCTTTTGTTTTTTGAAGCTGTCCTGAAGCAGAAAAAGGGGGGCGATTTGCAGGAGTGTCTGGAGATACTGCTGGAAGCGCTGCGGTGCACGGTGCCTGATTTTGAAGGGAAGGATATGAAATGGTGGGTTTACCAGCGGGAGGAGATCATGATTGCGAGCAATATAGGCAGCTTCTACCGCAGGCTTGGCAATTTGGATGAAGCGAAGAAGTGGCTTGAGGCGGTTCTGTTTTCCATTGATCAGAATAGTTTCAGGACGGGTATTTATCATTATGGTTTTGATATTGCATATCAAAATTATGATAATTATTTAAGCAATATTCACAGTATTGACAATACCGTTGAGATGGGAGAAAGCATAATAGAGAAATTACTTTTGCTCTTTAAGATTAGTAGCGCGCAGGATCTGTTTTATCATATTGCGTGGAATGCATATGAAATCGCAGGGGAAAAGCCGGAAGAATATGTATCCTTCCGGCAAATATGGGAAAAAGCCTTTCGTATAAGTGAATTGATGTCAGGGTATATGTATGATTCTTCTATGAAGACTTTTTTGACAGAACGAGAATCTAAATATTTGTCATAATCCAATTAATTATTGTTGAATTTTTGTTGTAGCATCATCCAAATCTGTTAATGGGCTGATGCCGTTCCCATCATCCGTCGTCGGAATCTCTTCCTCAATGGGAGGAAATTTCGGGGGCGGAGGAACGGCTCCAAGGGATAATGTGAGCATGAGTGCTAACATGGATACAGTTGTTTTGACGTGCAGTTTTTTACGTTTCATCAAGCTTCACCTTTCTTTGTAAAATTTAATTATTTGTAAATATACCTAACCTTGTATAATGTATCCAGACGGAACACAATACGACAAATTAGTTTATCTTATCAACTAATTTGTCGTATTGTGTTTTCTGGGAGTATAGATTAAAGTAAATTACATATTATGAAAGATGAGACCAGCTTCTTATAACCATATTTAGAAGTGCAGTTCATGAGTGGGGGTTAAAGTGTCCAATAAAATGTTGTGTGAGAATTACAATAAATGTCAAAGTTCATTAAAGAAATTTATATTAAAATTGGCAGAAGAAAATGAGTATACAAATGAAGAACTAGAGAAATTTATTGAAGAGTGCATGCTTGATACTGTTTTGTCGCACTTACTTAATGATAAGAAAAAAATATCAATGCATTATAGGCATCTGTTGCTATTTTAAAGGTGAAGGAAATGGCAATGTTTGGAAATGGAGAATATAAACGGTTTCTTTCAATGCCTAATAGGAGATATGACTATTGCATAGTAACCAATTTTTTTGAAATAATCAAAGTGTTGGAGATAATATATTATGGGTTTTTAAAGCATGATCCAGTACGGCAAATCGTAGAAGTGGGGATTTATCAGGTAAATGAGGATAAATATAAAGCTTTCTTTCGGGGAAAAGTAGAAGAGATAAAAGATCCCATATCTTTTGTTAATAATATAATCTTTGAAAATCCGTTCTTTGAGGAGAATATATTGGCAATGCATGGTGCTGTAGTTGAAGTACTGGGAAAGGCATATCTTTTTCTTGGGGAAACAGAGGCTGGAAAAACAACATTGGCGTCCTATTTAATTAATAAAGGCTTTAATTATATGGCTGAGGATTGCATATTGATTGATTATGAGCAAGATGTGGTGAACCCTTATCCAAATCCTCTTTATCTACGGAACGGCGGGGTGGAAATATTGGAGAATAATGGTGTTTTTGTTCCTTTGCGTTATGTTGATTATTTTAGCTTTAAAAGATACATATATATACCTCAAAATTGTCAAAATGTGCCGCAGCAAATTGGCAGTATATTTTTTATAAAAAGAAGCATGAACCGGAATAAGGTATCTGCGATAAAGGCGGAGGATGCTTTTTTCAGACTTATAAAGTCAACAATTATACAATATTCATTAAGGCATCCTTATATCAGGGAATTTAAGCGCCTTTCAACATTGCCATGTTATATATTGGAGTATGCAGATCTTTCCTTTGTTAAAAATGCAGTTGAAGAAATGTCTGGTTAACCAGGAGTTTATAGATCTGGAGTATTTCGATACCTGAATCAGGATGATCTCAAATCAGCTATTGGAGGAAAATCGACCATGGATCAAAATGCAGAAAGCTGTACAACGAGAGGCAAGGTCACCTGGGTACTGAAAGAAGCCCTGCGGCATTGCTTTCCTTATATAGCGACGTATGTTGCCATTCAGGTAGCGATGACGCTGCTTCAGTTATTGGTATCCCTTGTCAACAGGTCAATGATAAACCAGCTGACAGAGGATATGGGTAAGGGGGTTTAAGCCGTGCATTCATTGGGATAGTGGTTCTCTACCTTGCCTTATATTTTGTGGAAAGAACCAGTGGTTTTCTGGGGGCATATGGGACGAATTTTTTACGCTTCCAAGTGGACGGTTTTTTTAGGAATCTCTTCACATGGAAATGCAGCAAGCTGCCACAGGAACAGTTCTTCCGGGCTGATTTTATGGATCGGTTCGTCCTGGTGAGCAGGCATATTCCGAATATCAACAGTTATATTCAGTGCATTTGCGATTTGTTATTCGGGTATGTGGGAAGCATTATCGGGACGCTGGTGCTGTTTATTATTTATGAGCCACATCTCATTTTCTATGTGCTGCTGATTGGAGGACTGTCCTTTGGGCTGAACAGGTATCTGTTCAGAAGGGAATATGAGCTTGACCGGAAGCAGGCCAGAAACCAGAGGCGGGAGGAATATTTTCACAAGTTGCTTACTGGGCGGGAAAGTGCGAAGGAGATCCGCATTTACCAGCTGGCAGGATACCTGATAGAAAAATGGCGAAAGGTATACCAGTTATTGCGGCAGGAGAGCCTGGAATTGAACATTCGCAGGGTGAAGCTGCAGAACAGGCAGTCCAGGTTTCTGCTATATGTGCGGATACCTGCCGTGCTGCTTCTGTTTTCGGGAGCCATGAAAGGGCGGTATGACATCGGTACCTTTATCATGCTGTTTGGTCTGGTGAATACCTGTGGAAACCAGATGGACGGTCTGATGCGGAATCTTGTACAGGGTGCATATAAGGACACAAAATACCTGGAGGATTATTACGACTTTGTCCATCCGATTACAGAGGACGAGATTCGGGATCTGAAGAAAGCCCAGGCAAAGGGACGGGAACTGAACTTTGGCGCTTTTTCATCCCTTGAACTGCAGGATGTCTCCTACACGTACCCCAATGGGGAGCGGAAGGCAGTGGATCACGTTTCGTTGACGGTAAAAAGAGGAGAAATTATCAGTATCCTGGGATACAATGGAAGCGGAAAAACTACGCTGTCAAAATTGATGAACGGAAGCCTGGCGCCACAGGAGGGCAGGGTTCTCCTGAATGGAAAAGAGGTGGGGCCGGGTAAGGGGGAATTGTTTCCCTATTTCGGGAACCTTCCCCAGGAATATTCCAGATTTTCGGTTTCATTGAAGGACCATGTGGGGATTGGGAGGGTGGAAATGATGGATCAGGAGGAAGCACGGCAGAATGCTTACCGCATGGCAGACCTGAAGGGGCTGGTCGCAGGCCTTGGGCAGGGGGAGGACACCATCTTGGGGAAGGAATATGAGGAAACCGGGACGAACCTGTCCGGCGGGGAATGGCAGCGGGTCATCTTGGCCTCTGCCTATATGGGGGAGCCGGAAATTATGCTGCTGGACGAACCTAGCGCTTCGGTGGATTCCATCCGGGAGAATCAATTCCTGGAGAGCATCAGGGGGCAGCTGCAGGGGAGGACGGCGGTTCTGATATCCCACAGGATTGCGTTTGCCCGCCTGGCAGACCGGATCATCATGATGAGAGGGGGAAAAATCATAGAGTCTGGAAGCCATGAGGATCTTCTTTTCCGGAAAGGGTATTACTGGGAGCTTTTTGAGAAGCAGAGGGAATTGTACCAGGAGGAAGAAAGCATATGAAAAAGAAAGTAACTTTAACGAAATTCTTCCGGGTAGAGTGGAAAGTCCTTGGTGATTTATGGAGGCAGGACTGGAGAGCGGCCCTTGTGATTATCTTATTGTATAATTCCTCCATGGCGGCAGTTTTTACAGAGCTTAAATTTTTGGAATTCGTGACAAACGAGGCGGCTTTACTGGGGGCGGGGAAGGAAGCCGAACGCCTGATTTTGGGAAGCCTGGCTTTTTTGGCATTACTTCTGTTTTTTAAGCTGGCAAACAGTATATATTATGTTATTTCTGAAAAATATGACGATGCGGTCAGGGCGAGGATTAAAGAGAGGCTTACCCAAAAGCTGGCATCCATTTCTTATGAGTACTATGAGAGGCAGGAAACCTATGAGAAGATCAACATCGCGGGACAGGCAGTGGAAAATTATACCAACGCTGTATATGGTGCCATGAAAATAATCCGGGTTGTTTGTATGCTGGTTGTTTACTGCGTTATGCTGTCTGAAATGGGAGTACTATTTACATTGGTGCTGATTTCTTCCGTCTTTATCTGCGGATTCCTGTGTGGCATTGTATCCGATAAGCAGTTGGATTATTGGCGTAAGCATGTACATCCCAAAACGCGCCGCAATAATTACTTTAAGGAGATATTCAGTTCCCGTGTAAACCAGCAGAATATCCAGACCCAGGGATCTTACTCCTATTTTTCAGGTTGTTTCCTGCACTATAACAGGGCGGCGCGACGCAGTTACCTGAAGCTGAATGCACTGACAGAGGTCACGGAGATTGTAGGAAACCTTCTGTTCATTGTGGCATTTTTGATAGCGGCGCTTATGCTGGGGAAGCGGGCGGCGGAAGGGGGATGCGAGATTGGCTATTTTACCATGGTGATTGCCTTGCTGGGCAGCATGTTCGAGAATCTGAAGAGTTTTACTCTGTTCCTTCTGAACAATAATGAATTCATTCGGATTGTCTCCGATTATTATGAAGTATTGGAATGGCAGGAGGAACAGTACAGGGGACTGCCGGATTCCGCAGTGGAGGGAGAGGCGGCAATCCTGGTGCGAAACCTGAGGTATCGTTATCCCCAGGCAGAAAATCCGGCATTAAGGGGCATAGAGCTGAAAGTCAGGCAGGGCGAAAAAATCGCCATCGTGGGGGAGAACGGATGCGGGAAAACAACGCTGATGTCTATTATTATGGGGCTGCTCACTTCTTACGAGGGTACCTGTGACAGGGAGGCACCGATCTGTGCTGCGGTGCTGCAGGATTTCATTGAATATGAACTTACGGTCAGGGAGAATATTGAGCTGGGGTGCAACGGGAATCCATTGCAGCAGGACAGGCTGGAACGGATCCTGAAGCAGGTAGGGCTATATGATTATGTCATGTCCCTGGAACAGGGTTATGATACCAAATTGGGTCAGTTGGACAATGGCGTGGAGCTGTCCAAGGGGCAGTGGCAGCGCCTTGCGGTTGGGCGGCTCCTGGCGGATGAAAGGGCGGAATTATGGATATTGGATGAACCGGCGGCATACCTTGACCCATTGGCGGAGATCGATATCTATAAATTGATTTTTAAATTGGCAGGGGAGCGGACAGTGCTGTTTACTTCCCACCGGTTGGGCTTTGCGCGTTTTGCGGAGCGTGTGATAGTAATGAAGGATGGACAGGTACAGGAAGACGGGAGCCATGAAGCGTTAATGCGGCTAAACGGGCTGTACGCGCAGATGTTTGAAATACAGCGCAAATGGTATCGATAAATGGAGGAAAGTAAAAGTGGAGATGATGAAGCGGTATCTTTCGATGCCGGGCAGAAAATATGATTATTGTATTGTGACGGATTGCCCTGATTTGATAAATGTATTGGAAATATGTTATTGCGGGCTGATTAAATGTGAGCCTGTGCGAGAATGTGTTGATTTGTATGTATACCAGATAAGCGAGGGGGAATATAAGGGATCGTTTCATGGTAAGACGTCTATTTATAAGGATCCGATCCGTTTTGTCAAGGGTATTTTGTTCGAATACCCCTTTTTTACAGAGGATATACTGGCCTTGCATGGCTCTGCGATTGCGGTAAATAATAAGGCATTTCTATTCCTGGGTTCGACAGGCAAAGGAAAAACAACCTTAGCTGCATATCTGGTAATATCGGGATATAAGTATATCACCGAAGACTGTATATTGGCAGATTATAGGAAAGGAACGATAGCCCCTTGTTTACGCCCCTTTCATTTACGGGAAGGGGGCATGAAGGTATTAGAGCAAAATAATATTTCATTGGAATATCGACATGTCGATTATTTTTCTTTCAATAAGTATGTCTATATGCCGCAAAACGTAGCGACATTGCCGACGCAGATCGGAGGTATTTTCTTTATAGAAAGAAGCGAAGAAAGGAATGCAGTTTATCCTATTAGTCCAGAGGACGCTTTTTTCAGGCTTATAAAATCAACAATTACGCAATACCCATTAAGATCCCCTTATATCCAGGGATTTAAGAAGCTTTCAAAGGTTCCTTGTTTCAAGGTAGAATATGCGGATTTTTCGTTTGTCAAAGAAGTGGTAGAATACAAGGCAAGGGTCTGCTGATAGAGAGGTGTTTTTTGGATAATAAGATCATCCTGCAATTAATTATCAAAAAACTACAGGCGGGTGCAACAGTAAAAATATCAGTTTGCTATTTGTCGCCTGGCCGTAAAAGCGTTCTTCAGGAGAAGGCAGTAAACGCAGGAAGAAAATTGTTTCCAAAAATTGAATGAAATATATTCTGAACAGAAGCCCCTTGCACAACAGGGGGCTTTTCAGTATAATGGATCTATCAGGCGGTGAAGAATAACGAGGGTTCCTGAAACCGGGCAAACCAGGGCGGTATGGGAATGGGCGTGGCAAAGCAGATCATTGACCAGGGAATCAGTAAAATACTGGAAGCCCAGGATCCCCAGTTAAACGTCGTGCTGTTTCAGGCTAAATACTCCAGATAACTGGATGTGGACAGCCATTTCCCGGCGAATGCGAAAAGGTCGTGAATACGATCAAATGTGTTTTGTATATTAACCGGGGAAGTTCCATTAAATTATTTCGGGCAGGATGACCTGGCTAAAATCGACAGACGAACCATGGCGGCCTTCAGGCGCTTTGATATTCTGGAGCGTTATCTGAAGAGGGAGTCCTGGTGGGAAGAGAATATGTAAGGGATGCAGGGGCCGTGGAAACGGGGGATTTTCGGTTTTCGGATGTTTTCGGTCTTTTGATATGTATAAATGTGTGGGTATGGGCAAAAAAGGGAGGTTTGGTATGGCAAGGATTGTGGCAATCGGGCATCAGGATTTCAGCCAGGTGATACAGAATAACTATTTCTATATTGACAAGACGAGGTTTATCAGGGAATGGTGGGAAAACGGGGATGCCGTCACCCTGATTACGCGTCCCAGGCGTTTCGGCAAGACGCTGAACATGAGCATGGTGGAGCAGTTTTTCAGCCTGGAATATGCGGGCAGAGGGGAGCTGTTTGAGGGGCTTTCTATCTGGGAGGAAAAAGCGCAGGGCGGGGAAATGGCTTGTGATGAAGAAAAAAATAGCGGGAGAAATGTTTCTGACAGGGGAATATTCCCCGGTGGAGAAGAGTCTCCTGACGGGGAAAAATCTCCTGGCGGAGAAAAATCTCCTGACGGAGAAAAATCTCCTGACGGAGATTATAAATACAGGAAGCTGCAGGGTACGTTTCCGGTTATCAGCCTTTCCTTTGCAAAGGTGAAGGAGAGCAGCTTTTCCCAGGCAAAGAAGCAGATCTGCCAGATTATTGCGGAAGTTTACAGCAAATATAATTATTTATTAGACAGTGGTTTATTAGATGAAAGAGAAACGGAAGCGTATCTGAAGGTTTCACCGGAAATGGAGTATTATCAGGCCGCCAACTCAATCAATGCACTATCGAATTATTTGTATCGCTATTACGGGAAGAAGGTGCTCGTTCTTTTGGACGAGTATGATACGCCAATGCAGGAGGCCTATGTGCATGGGTACTGGAAGGAGATAGTGGAATTCATCAAGGGGATGTTTAATGCCACTTTTAAAACAAATCCATACCTTGACAGGGCATTATTAACTGGTATTACAAGGGTCAGCAAGGAGTCGATTTTTTCGGATCTGAATAATCTGGAGGTGGTGACTACTGCTTCTGATAAATATGCCGATTCATTCGGCTTTACGGAGGAGGAAGTGTTTGCCGCATTGGAGGAATGCGGGTTGGACGACAGGAAAGCCGATGTGAAAAAGTGGTATGACGGCTTTATCTTCGGAAAAAGAAGAGACATCTATAATCCATGGTCAATTATTAATTTCCTGAATAAGAAAAAACTGTCAACCTACTGGGCAAACACCAGTTCCAACAGTTTGGCAGGAAAGTTAATCCGGGAGGGAAATCCGGATGTGAAAATGGTTATGGAGGATCTGCTTCAGGGAAAGGTCTATCACACCATAATTGACGAGCAGATTGTCTTCAGTCAGCTTGACTACAGAGAGAGCGCCGTCTGGAGCCTGCTTCTGGCAACCGGTTACCTCAGGGCGGAGCAGGTAACCTTCAACGAGCGGACGGGGAAGACAGAGTATGACTTGGCGCTGACCAACAGGGAAGTCCGGCTGATGTTCGAGCACATGATCGACGACTGGTTTATGGAGTACACGCCGGCGTACAATGGATTTGTGAAAGCGCTGCTGAAGGGGAATTTGCGGGAGATGAACCACTATATGAACCGGGTGGCTCTGGAGACTTTCAGCTTCTTTGACAGCGGGAATAAGCCTTCGGAGCAGACGGAGCCGGAGCGGTTTTACCATGGGTTTGTTCTGGGGCTGTTGGTAGACTTAAGAGGGCGTTATACGGTCACTTCAAACCGGGAAAGCGGGTTGGGGCGTTATGACGTGCTTTTAGAGCCTTGTCAGGAAATTTTTGCAGAACATGGCTCCAGGGATGGAGTTGATGGGAAGCAAAATGGAGATGCAATTCTTATCGAATTCAAGGTTCTTGATGAGGAGGACGGAGAAAAGACTCTGGAGGATACGGTACGCTCTGCCCTGAAGCAGATTGAGGAAATGCAGTATGCCGCGGCCCTTGAGGCGAAAGGAATACCGGCAGACCGAATCAGAAAGTACGGTTTTGCGTTCCGGGGCAAGCAGGTTTTGATCGGGTGAGGAAAGGGAGATGCCTGGTTTCGAAAGGAATGCGGCAAGTAAGGAACAGCGCCCAGGCATGGTTGTACAGGGAAGCAGGGGATGTGTGGCCTTTTGCCGTTTATCAGGACGACACACCTGTAGGTTTTATGATGCTGGACGAGGACGCGGAGGCAAGATGCCTTGTATTATGGCGTATTATGTTTCCGGCGGAGTACCAGAACAAAGGATACGGCACACAGGCGGTCAAACTGCTCATCCAGATGGCCCGGGATTCCGGAAAATATGATTTTCTGATCCTGGACTGTGCTCCTGGAAATGCGGCGGCGAAGCATGTGTATGAAAAACTGGGCTTTTGTCCCACAGGTGAAATGAACCGTGACGAAATTGAAATGCGGTTGGACTTGTGAAAACAGCGGAAAAAGGAGCGGATTGAGCAGTTGCTTTTTGACAATTCTTAAGTGTTTCTAAAATGGACAGGTTGGCAGCGGGAGATTATGGGGGTTATGGGAAAATACGGCAAAGAATATGAGGCATTCGAGATTTTTGAAGAGATACAAAATCAGAAAAGCCGGGAAGAGACTGTCCCGCAGCCGCTTTCCCAGGGCAGGGTCAGGGAGCTTCTCTCTTTTGAGGAAGCTCCCTACTATGAGATAGAGTATGGTACGGAGCCGGATGGGGGAGCTGTTCCGGGGCAGGGGTCTTTCTCTATTTCCGGCTCTTCGGTCAGGAGTTCGGCGGAGGAGGGAAAGGAAACGGGCGTAAAAGCGCTGAAGTCTGCAGGGACGGGGAGAATAAAGGGACAGCAGACGGAGCCGGAGACGTGGAAACAGGAAGCCGCTCAGCAGAGAGAGCCGGAGACGTGGAAATGGGGAGCCGGACAGCAGACGGAACCAGAGACGTGGAAACGGGGAGCCGGGCAGCAGACGGAACCGGAGACGTGGAAGCGGGGAGCCGGACAGCAGACAGAATTAGAAATGTGGAAACAGGGAGCCGGACAGCAGACGGAACCAGAGACGTGGAAATGGGGAGCCGGGCAGCAGACGGAAACGGAAATGTGGAAACGGGAAGCCGCTCAGCAGACCGAGGCGGAGACGTGGAAACAGGGAGCCGCTCAGCACCTGAACCCGGAAAGCATCAGGCTTCGGGAGGAAGATCCGGTTCGCCAAATGTTTAATCAAATGCGTGACATTGCCAGGGAGAGCAGGTATCTTAATTTCAGGAGTTCCCATTTCTATAACCAGAAAATGCAGCGGGAAAATTCCAGGCTGTTTTACCGGCAGGGAATGTTCATGAAGGATTTTCAGGATGCATACGAGAAGGTAGTCCCGTATTCCTCCTATTATCCGAACTATCAGATGATGGGCTATGAGCAGCTGCGGACTTTTTTCACCTGGCGGAGCGCGGTGCGGGAAGGGAGAGTGGAGCATGTTTCCCTGTCGTACGCTTTTTTGTATATCTATGAACTGCTGAACAATATCGGAGTGGACAGCCCGGAGGAGGGGGCGGAACAGCTTGTTTTTTTCTGGGATGCTTTCCGGGTGTATGATAAGTCAGTAGATAAATATATGTCAAGATGGCTGAAGGATTATTATATTTATTATGGGCTGAATGAACGCTCTCAGGATTTTGCGGAGAAGAATGTCCCGGGTGCTTATTATCCGGAGCTGTCAGAGGAGGAGAATCTTTTTGAACTGTATTGCGGCCGATCGAAATATGATATCAAAAAATCAGCCTTTTTTACAGAAAGAGAGGATCTCATCAGGAGGTGTTTTTTATATACCTTTGAGCGGCTGCAGAGAGCGTTTGCGGAAGGCGGTTTTGAACTGGATGATTTTCTGTTTCAGCCTGCCAGAAAGATGGCGCCCTGGACCCCGTTCGAGGGCGCTCTGTTTTACCCTGCGGGACAGCAGGCGGACAGGCAGGTGATGCTTTCCCGAAAAGAAATCTATGTGTGCCGCGGAAACCAGTGGACTTTCAGTTCGGTGATTACCACGGACAGCGGGAAGCGGCTGATGGGCTATTGTCTGAAACGGATGGAGTCCGTGCTGCGGAAAGTGACGAAATACAAGCATAAACTGACCGCGAATCCGGATATGCTCAGCCCAGTGATGGCGGATGAGCTGAAAAAAGCGGGAATCTGCCTGGAAACCGTCATTTCGGATGCGGTAACGGCATTCTACAGGGAGGAAACCAAAACGGTAGTCCGGGTAAATCCCGGGGCGTTGGAAAAAATCCGGCAGGAAGCCTATGTGATTCAGGAGAAGTTGACTGTGCCGGAAGGAGGAAGCGATTCGGGGCGAAGGCTGCCTGTGCCGGGGGAAGGTGTCATTGGAGCGGGGGAGACATTCCCTGTGTCGGAGGAAAGGGACTTCGATTCGGGAAAAACGGGGACGGGGTTGAAAACCGGGCAGGCGGAAGAAGGCACCCAACTCCGGAACGATATCCTGAATCCGACAGCAGAAAAGGAAATTAAGGCTTCTTCAAAGTCAGATTTTGTCGAGAAAGAATCTGCTGCATTATTAAAGGAAGAAACTGTTCAGTATACAGCGGTGTCAGGGAAAGGAGAGATTCAACACTCAACACTGCAGAAGAAATCGGAATTGCAATGCACAGTACCATCAGAGAAAGGTGAATCGCAGCACGCAGTATTATCAGAGAAAGCAGAATCACAGTGCACAGCATGGCCCGACAGCATGGAGGCATGGAATGCTGCGCATCAGATTGGAAACGGTATGAATGCAGCATCAGAGCCCGGAGACGAATGGAACATTTTGAAAGAAGCCCTGACCGATACAGAGCGGCAGACATTACGCATCATTTTGAACGATAAAGCGGACTTAAAGCAGTTTGCCGACGAACAGGGCATCATGTTGGAGGTTCTGGCAGAGGGCATCAACGACAAGGCATCCGACGCGGTGGGCGACGGGCTGTTGGACAATGAATTCGAGGTCTATGAAGACTATCTGGAAGACGTAAGAAGAATGTTGGATGCGTTGTAATTTGACGCTTCCTTTTCACGATATTTCATTCATAGAGTTCATTCAGGCTCCCCCAGAATAAACAGAGGCACAAGCAACAATACCAACGAAAGACTTGCCATGGAGGACACAGATGCGCTTTCAATCCCTGCCCATTTCCGGAAAAGAGGTAACATAAATGTTGAGAATCGAAAAAATAAATGGAAAAAATGTTTGGGATATTGTAAAATTAAGTGTCAAAGAGGAACAGGCGAACTTTGTGGCGGAGAATAAAACCAGTATAATCGAAGCATACACCACCATTACAGGAGGCGGGCAGGCTTATCCCTTTGGGATTTATGATGACGACTTGCCGGTAGGCTTCTGCATGATCGGCTATGGCGTGGATGACTACTGGGAGGATGCGCCGGAGATTGCCTACCATAATTACAATCTCTGGCGGCTGATGATAGATAAGCGCTATCAGCATCGCGGTTATGGGAGGGAAGCAATAAAGCTTGCACTGGACTTCATTCGGACAAAACCCTGCGGGGACGCGGAATACTGCTGGCTGTCCTACGAGCCGGAAAACGAAATTGCGAAGGAACTTTATCATTCTTTTGGATTCGAGGAGACCGGGGACATGGACGGGGAAGAAATTATTGCAGCTCTCAGGCTTTCTTCTTTATAAGCAGAACCTGGACGGAAAGCTGAACTATACTCGTGAGCGCATTCATTTGCCAGGTGCCTGCCTTACAGCGCAGGTGCGGTCAACTCGTTATACATTTACGTTGGCAAATGTTTTCTGTCGTGAGTATAAAGAAATTGCGAGTGGCAGGCGAGGAGGTTTTTATGAGATATTACGAGATAGAAAATGAGATGTACCGGAGAGCAGTGGAACTGATAGAAAAGAGATATCCTGTTGGCTGGGGCGGAGCCGGCGTTGTTCATACATCCAGGGGGAGTTATTATACAAGTGTTTCAATTGAAACCGCCAATGCATCTGCGGTTGTTTGTATTGAACTGGGAGCTATGCTTGAAGCCCACAAATATAATGAAAAAGTCACGCATTGTATGTGCCTTATTCGTGATGACGAAAGTTCCCCATATAGAGTATTATCACCATGTGGTATTTGCCAGGAGAGACTGCGATATTGGGGTGAAGATGTACAAGTGGCGGTTACTACTGAAGAGGAAAGAGTTCGATTTGTGGAATTAAAGGAATTACAGCCATATCACTGGACGAAAGCCTATCCGGCTGATGAGCTTGAACATTGGGAGGAAAAAGAAAGTTCAATATATTAGCAGGAAAGAAAGGAGCCTGTCTTTATGGCATATGATTTTCAGAAACAAATGGATTTTCTCCTGGAAAATGTCTGTGCGGGCATCCGTCACCAGGTTCATCGGGACATGCTGGGTGCATCAAACCAGGAGCCCTTTATGAAAAAGTTGCAGGAGGAAGTCCTGGGGCAGCCCAATGTGCAGAAGCATCTGCAGGCGCAGCATACCGATGGTTGGTTCGGACACGAGCTTCATGGCAATGACGGAATGGACTGCCATATCCGGGGTCTGCTGAATCTCGGGGTGGAGGCGTCGCAGCCCTGTATTCAGAGGGCAGTTAACGCTCTTGTGACGCCGGAGATTGCAGAACAGCACAAAAACTGGTTCCGGGGCGGGGAAGCCCTGGATGCGGACGGCAGGGGCGGCAACCGGGCGGTGACGGCAGGCATTCTGTCATGGACGGGAGCGGAGGAGGATATTCCGGTTCTGCAGGAAGAAATCGCTTTTTCCCTGGAGCATATGAGGGCGGTTTTGCAGTATCATTCCCTGGAAGATTTTTCCGTCAGGAGAAATCCTTCCCGGCAGGGAAAAGCTCTTCCGTCAGAAAAAAGGGAGAGATACTATAAACCAGGCGCCAGGTTTCTGGGGGTGAATCACATCAGCCTGTTGGCAAACACCCAAAGCTGGCGCAGTGAAGAGAATCTGCAGATGCTGAAGTCGGCTGTCAGGCATGGATACCGGATTATGAAAGACTGCGATGAGTACATTACATTCCGGAAGCCGAAGGAATACGGCAGCGGTTTTGTGGGCCCCTTCAATTTCAACTGGCAGGCCCTTGGCGCACTGGATGAGGAGGGGCTTGGGGGAATTCTGGAGAGCCCGTACCCTTTTCAATTCGGGTTCTGGCTGAGGGACATCACCGGGCTTCCCGAATGGGCCAGGCAGAATGCTTCAGCTTACGAGCTTCTGGCAGACTGGTTGGAGAGAGATTCTCCCGGAGCGGATTCCGGAGAAGGCCCTGAAAGCCTTTCGACAGATTGCGGGCAGGGAGCCGTACTGGCGGAAAGAAACGAATGTAAAATGCGACATTACTTTCGCGGTTTTGGAGGCATGTGTGCCGGTGTTGGGCGTTTAACAACGAAATTCTGCGTTTTTCGGCAAAGCTCTGGTTCCGGCATATCCCGGGCAGGTGACTGGTAACGAAATTCTGCGCATTCGTCATGATTTCTGTTCAGATATGTCCGGGTCAGGATGGGCGGCGGGAAATAGGATACCGTTGGATTCAGAAAAAGGAAACAGAAGCAAAGTGTACTTCAAAGATATCAATAAAACAAATTAGTAAGTTCGAACTTACGTTTTGGTACAGGATTTAAAGAAATGAGGAAAGCCATATGGACAGACAGGTACCTGCGAGAATTGCAAATATTTTAATCAACGCCCTGAAAGGCGGCGTGGTGCCCAGGGCGGGTCTGGAATACATTACGGTAGGCCGTACCCGGGAAATTTCCGCCATACTTCACGACATCGACATGATTGAGGAGGGCGGCGCGTCCTTCCGCTTCATCGTGGGCAAGTACGGCAGCGGCAAAAGCTTCCTGCTGCAGACCATCCGGAACCATTCCACTGCCAGGGGCTTTGCGGTGGTGGACGCGGACCTGTCACCGGAGCGGCGTTTCGCGGGGACGAAGGGGCAGGGGCTTGCCACCTACAAGGAACTGATCCAGAATCTTTCCACCAAATCAAAGCCCGACGGCGGCGCGCTGCCGCTTATATTGGAGAAATGGATTTCCGGCATCCAGACGGCGGTGAGGACCGCTTCAGGACTGGAAGGGGAAGCCTTTGAGGCGGAGGTGGAAAGGCAGATTTATGCGGTGGCCGGTTCCCTGGAAGGAATGGTGAACGGCTTCGAGTTTGCCAGGGCGGTGGCCCTTTACTGGAAGGCGTACAAGGAGGACGATGCCGCCCTGAAGTCCAACGTCCTGCGGTGGTTTCGGGGAGAATATCCTTCCCGCAGGGAGTCCAAAGAGGAACTGGGAATCAATTTCATCGTAAACGACGAGACCTGGTACGATTTCCTGAAGCTTTTCGCGGCGTTCCTGGTGGGGGCGGGCTATAAGGGCCTGCTGGTCATCATCGACGAGCTTGTGAATATATTCAAAATACCGAATTCTGTTACACGGGCAAACAATTACGAAAAAATCCTCACCATGTACAATGACGTGCTCCAGGGCAAGGCGAAATACATCGGCTTTCTCATGGGCGGCACGCCACAGTGCATCGAGGACAAGTATAAGGGCGTGTTCAGCTACGAAGCCCTGCGCTCCCGTCTGGCAGAGGGACATTTTGCCAACGGGGAGATACGGGATTTTTCCGCCCCCATTATCCGCCTGCAGATGCTGAACCAGGAGGAAATGTATATCCTGGTGGAAAAGCTGCGGGACATTCATGCCGGACTTTATAAATACGAACCGGTTCTGAAACATGAGGATCTGGTGTATTTCCTCACCGTGGAATACAACCGGGTGGGAGCCGAGAGTCATATTACGCCCAGGGAGATCATCCGGGATTTCATCGAACTGGTGAACATCCTCCACCAGAATCCGGAGAAAACCGTGGCGGAGATCCTGGGGGACAACAGCTTCGAGATGGCCAAGGGCGGGATTGCCGGGGAGGATGCGGCGGAGGAGTTCCGGGAGTTTGAGATATAGGGAATATCATATGTTGACACAAGAAAGGAATTATCATAAAATTAGTTCGACTATAACCGAGTCGGAGGATACCGAATGAAATTTTACGGGCGGGAAAGTCAGAAAAAACAGATACAAAAAGTATTCATGTCCGGAAGGCAGGAAACGATCCTGATCTATGGAAGAAGGCGCATCGGAAAAAGCGAACTGATCAAGCAGTGTCTAAGGGAAGCTGCATTGAAAAGTATTTACTATGAATGCAAGCAGACGACGGAGCTGAATAACGTGGAAAGCCTGGCAGAAATTGTCTCCGAGAATTTCGGATATCCCAGGCTGGCCTTTCATGGAATGGAAGAGCTTCTGAAGTTTCTGTATGAGAAAGCGTGGAACGAAAAAATGGTCCTGGTTCTTGACGAATATCCTTATCTTCGTGAGAATGTAAAAGGGATGGACAGCATTTTACAAGCTTTGATCGATGGGAACAGGGATAATTCCGGAATGAAACTCATTATCTGCGGTTCCTACGTGGATACCATGAAAAGCCTGCTTTCCGGACAGAATCCTTTATTCGGCAGGGTGGATTTGACAATTGATTTAAAACCAATGGATTATTATGAGTCTTCCCTGTTTTATGCAGGGTATTCCAATGAGGACAAGGTCAGGCTTTTCAGTGTGCTTGGTGGTGTGCCCTATTATAACCGGTTGGTGGATCAAAATGAGACGGCGAGGGAGAATATTGTCCGGCTGATAGCGTCTCCGGGAGCAAGACTGGAAAACGAAGTGTCCATGTATCTGAGCTCGGAAATATCCAGAATTACAAATGCCAATGAGGTATTTGAGGCATTGGCAAAAGGATTTTCCAGATATAAGGATATTCTGGACCAGTCGCATGTATCAAGCGGTCCTACATTGGTGGATGTTCTAGATAAGCTGATTCGGATGGAGATGGTAAAAAAGGAGACTCCGATCAACGACGAACATAACAAAAAGAAGACCGGGTATTTTATCAGTGATCAGCTGTGCTGCTTTTATTACAAATATATCTTCAGGAATGCCTCACGGATGAATGTGATGGATGCGGAGTTCTTTTGCGAAAAGTACATTTGGGAAGATTTTGAGACAAGGCATGTACCCAAAGCATTTGAAGAAATCTGTCGTCAATATCTGATCCGCATGAACCGCAGTGGCCGGATGGAGGAACCATTTGAAAGAATCGGAAAATACTATTTTGACGATCCGGTAAACAGAAGAAATGGGGAGTTTGACATTGTAACACTTGACGACAGGGGGTATGTCTTTTATGAAGCAAAGTTCCGGAAAGAGCCTGTGACGGACAGCATGATCCGGGAGGAGATGGAGCAGGTGAGGAACACAGGCCTTCGTTGCTATAAATATGGTTTTATTTCCAGAAGCGGTTTTAGCTGCAGGCAGTATGAGGATGTGGTTCTGATAGATATGGAGCAATTATTCCGGTAGCGGTTTTGGCCTGGCAGTTTCATAATGTCCGGCATACCCTGATGATTTCGGCTTTCATAGGGGGAGCGTTCTGTGTCCGTTACGGAATAGAAAATGTTGGGTTTGAAAATAGCATGGCTTGAATGATGGGGCGTAGATAGAAGAGGAGTGGGGGAAAGGTGCAAAAGGGAAATAGAATATGATAAAAAAACAGAACAGGACACCGGAAGAACCGGAAAAGAAACCTGAAACAACACAGGCAGGGATATCCTGGAAAAGCAGCCTGATGCTTTTCCTGGCAGCATTTATCTGGGGAACAGCCTTTGTGGCGCAGAGCGTGGGCATGGATTACCTGGGGCCGTTAAGCTTCAACGGCGCCAGGTTTCTTATGGGAAGCGCAGTGCTTGCACCGCTTGTCTGTTTCAACAGGGCAAAAAGGAAAAGAGAGGGAGTAAAGCCCGCAGACAACAAAGCTACGGTCAAGGGCGGCATATGCTGCGGACTGCTGCTGTGCGGAGCCTCCCTCCTGCAGCAGTACGGCATACTGCACACATCCGTGGGAAAGGCAGGCTTTATCACCACATTATATATTATCCTCGTCCCCTTTTTCGGGCTGTTCCTGAAGAAGAGGATACCGGGAAAGTGCTGGGCAGGGGCGGTGATTGCGGCTTTCGGCATGTATTTGCTGTGCATGAGCGAAAGCCTGTTCCTGGGCAGGGGAGACAGCCTGGTCTTTCTGTGCGCAATTTTGTTTTCCGTACATATCCTGGCGGTTGACCATTTCTCTCCCAAAACGGACGGGGTGGAACTTTCCTGCATCCAGTTTTTGACTGCAGGTGTGACTGCCGGTATCCTTGCACTCATTTTTGAAAAACCTGATATACGGAATTTCGTAGACGGAATCATCCCCCTGGCTTATGCGGGAATCCTGTCCTGCGGTGTCGCCTATACGCTGCAGGTACTGGGGCAGAAAGGGACGGATCCCACGATTGCCTCCCTGATTTTAAGCCTGGAATCCACCGTTTCGGTGTTGGCGGGATGGGTGGTCTTGAAACAGGCCCTGACAGGCAGGGAGCTGGCGGGCTGCGCACTGGTCCTATGCGCGGTTATCCTGGTACAGCTTCCCGGGAGAAAGCAGGGTTCGTAGGCCCATTTCGGGGAGGGACAGCACAAACAGATGCAGGTAAAAATCTAAAAGTCGATGTACGAAACAGCACACAGAAAAATTCGGTTGTAACAAGCGAATTCTCTGGTTAGAAAAAGAAAGAAGCAAAAAGGAGTTTGGAGACGAAAGATGCCGGATAAGAGAAATCGAAACAACGGGAGAGGGCAGGATGAGATGCCGAAGGACGGTTCCTACAGGACGGCCCTGCTGCAGTATGTCAAGAAGAAGTACAAAACCAAACCGGACTACCCCTGGAAAGGAGATCCGGAAAGCGCCGTGCTGCGCCATGAGGACAACCGGAAATGGTACGGCCTGCTGATGGAGGTGGACAGGGCAAAGCTGGGGCTTCCCGGGCAGGAAAGAGTCTGGGCCATCAATGTGAAGACCCGGGATCAGATGTTCCATGATATGCTTATCCGCCAGCCCGGCTATTTCCCGGGATATCATATGAATAAGGAAAAGTGGATCACAATCATTCTGGACGGCACCGTTCCCTTTGACGAGGTATGCGGCATGATAGACGCAAGTTACGAGGCTACTGCATCCCGGAAAAAGCAGCAGAAGCTGCGCCCTCCCAAGGAGTGGATTGTTCCCGCCAATCCCCAATATTACAATGTGGAACAGGCCTTCGAGAAAGACGAAGTAATCGACTGGAAACAGGGCGCCGGCATCCGGACAGGGGACACGGTTTACCTGTATGTGGCGGCGCCGGTGTCTGCTATCCTATATCAGTGCAAAGTCATGGAGACGGATATCCCGTACCATTACCAGGATAAGAACCTCACGATGTCCTCCCTGATGAAGATAAAGCTGCAGAAACGATACCAGCCGGAACAGTTCCCTTTCGGGCTCCTGAAAAGCGAGTACGGGATTTTTGCCGTCCGGGGTCCCAGGGGGATTCCCGCCAGCCTGAGCGCGGCGCTGCGGAAGAGCCAGGGGAAACTCTGAACCGCCGTAGGGTTGGAGCCTGATTTATGTTCGGGAAAAGCATTTGCCGGAAAGGGTATCGCCAGTGAACAACATGAAAGGATATGTGAAAAAAAATAGAAAAAAAGGTATTGACTCTCCCCTTAGGTCAGAAGGTAAACTGTCTATAGATTCGAATCAGCCACTAAAAACAGGAAATTACCAAACGGCCTGCCGGGCAGGTAAAATCCGGAGCCTGCCATAAACAGCTGTATTGGGATTTCCGGAAGCTCCGACGGATTTGCTGTTTCCAAAACGATGTCCGAAATTTCCACAGGAAAGGGGAGAAGATATGCTGCAGATAGGAGAATTTTCCAGAATATGCCAGGTCAGCGTTAAGACGCTCCACCACTACGGCAGGATCGGGCTGCTCGTGCCGGCAGAGGTAGACAGCATTACCGGCTACCGTTATTACCGCACAGAGCAGATTGATATCATGAACTACATTCAGCGCCTGAAACGCTATGGCTTTTCCCTGGAGGAAATCCAGAGCATTCTCACCATTTCGGATAATAAGGAGCTTGCAGATACGCTGCGGCGCCAGAAAGAGAAGTTGAAGCAGGAACGGCAGGAAATGACCATTATCCTAAACGAGCTTCAGACACACATTTCCGTATTCGAAAGGACAGGTGACATTATGGATT
>CAJUCE010000019.1:1139-101526 GCA_910584865.1 uncultured Acetatifactor sp. | reverse complement strand
CGCGCCAGATTGTGGCTCTGGAGGCCAAGGGTTCGAATCCCTTTATCCACCCTTTCTCTTATTGCCATAGACGATAAGGAGGAAATTCATCACAAGCAGGATAGCATGCCTGATATCGATACAGGGCTATCGCCAAGCGGTAAGGCACAGCACTTTGACTGCTGCAGTCGCTGGTTCGAATCCAGCTAGCCCTGCTTACTGTATTTTATATTTCATTTGGGACATTAGCTCAGGCGGTAGAGCACTTGACTTTTAATCAAGTTGTCTGGGGTTCGAATCCCCAATGTCTCACGCATAACGGCAATCCCCGGAGAGTTGAATCTCCGGGGATTTTCTTTTGAAAGATGCCTGAAAACCGCATAAAATCAGCATTTCTGGCATTCATTGCATGTAATGGAATG
Source organism: uncultured Acetatifactor sp. (assembly GCA_910584865.1). Taxonomy (GTDB): domain Bacteria; phylum Bacillota; class Clostridia; order Lachnospirales; family Lachnospiraceae; genus Acetatifactor. The sequence goes on along the minus strand of CAJUCE010000019.1, from coordinate 101,125 downwards.
TGCCTTGAAGTCCATGGTTGTAAATGTCCCTTTTTCGTCTCAAAGGGCAAAAAGGGGAGGATCTGAAAGATAGATGTCTCATTTTTGTCTCACTTTTTATGCAGTTTCCGGAATAAATTCAAATTAATTAAAAAGTATCATCAGTTATAAAATACCGCCTGAATGCTGTTATATCCTGCAATACCATCAGCCTTTAGGCTCAGCCGCCTCTGCAGCATAAGTGTCTCTGATCTGGACGCATTTCCGAACAATCCGTCCACTTTCTGGCTGTGTTCTAATATCTCATTGCATCTGCGCTGCCACCACTTTACCAAAGGCCCGGAGGAACCCACCAGATACTTGCTTCCGGATTTTTTGGCCTTCAGCGTAATCAATCTTCTGACATACTGCGTTCTGGGCCCGTCTATACCATCTTCCACCAGCAGCTTGCCTTCTGCATCCAGATATCCGGCAACATTGGCCGCAATCTGAAAACTCTGGATATTCAAATTGCACTTGTCTTCCCGATCTGCTTTAACGGCATCGGTAAAGTCAGTATAAAAACAATTCATATCCACATTCCCCGTTACACCTGCCAGGCGCCCGGTGGACGTATACTGCCAAATATCCGGAATCTCCGCCTCGCTGGCCGGAAGTGAGTTCACATACCTGGCATACCAGACATACACCGTCCCCAGAGCTGCCGTAAGCCTGTCCATATCAAAATAGTTCCGCAGGTAATCCCGGTTCGTATAAATTACCGGGATGTACCCGGCTGTTTTTACCCGCTGCAGGAAGGCGATCGCCATGTCCGTTGCCAGGGCTTTTGTAACAGACACACTGTTCTTCCTGGCGTAGTTCACGCTGTCATACTCAAAATCAAAAGCAATAGGGCAGCTCTGCCAATATTTTGCCGCCTGGGCGATAGCATACCCTGCTTCCGCTGCCGCCATATCCGTGGTATAGGCATAGGAAAACCAGTACAACAGCACATCCACACCCAGGTTATAGCAGGCCAGGGCGTTTGATATGTATCTCTGATCTACATTATTCTTGCCATAACCCGCCCGCAGGCCCACGCGCCGGCATCCTGCATCCCGGATCCTCTTTATGTCCACAGATCCGTTGTGGTATGAAATATCTGGTCCTTCATATAATGTTTTCTTGCTCATGGTGTTTTTCTCCTTTCTGTCCGGCCCCCGCCAATAAAGCAGAAAGCCGGATTCCCCATTGTCTTTACAGCTCCCTTTTTCTTACTGGGCCTTTTCCTCCAGTTCCGGCAATCCCTTAAGCGATGTCAACAGAGACGCTACCCCGGCCAGCGCCGCAGTCCCCGCCACCGTCCGCCAGTCAACAGCAGTGATCGTCGCCGCGGCGGGAAGCATCGCCACGGCTGTCTGCGCCATGGTCTTTACCGCCCTTACTCCTGCCCTCCTTGCCCACTCAATCCAGTCTCTTCTTTTCATCCTTTTTCTCCTTTCGCTTTATGCTCTTATTTATAAAATTGCCAACACTGCCGCAATCATGGCGCCTACGATGGAGCCGATCGCCGCAGCGAGGATCGCATTTTTTGCCTGCCTGTGGGTCTCTGCAGGTTCCTTTTCCAGTTCTTCCAGACGCGCTCCCTGCCTTTTCTGCTCTGTCAGCATATTTTCCATATTCACGGCCATTTTTTCCACTGCCACCGTCAGGGCATTCAGCCGCTGAAAATTCTCTTCCAGCAGGCTGATGCGCCGGTTCTGCCGGATGTCCTCCGCATCCACCCTGCGGGCAAACTCTTCATGTTCCTGTCTTAAGATATAATTTGTCTCCATCCCTGCCCTCCTGTAACTACTCTTCTAGCTTCCTTCGCCCCCTACAAACATGCCTTCAATTCCGCAATCTCCTTCCCCTGCGCTTCTACAATTGCCGTAAGCTTGTCTATTCTTTTCTCCTGCAGCTGTACCATCTTGATCAGCTGTGGCACAAATTTGGAGTAATCAAGACCTATGATTTCTCCCTCACATCCCCTGGACACAGGATATCCATAAATCTCATCAATATCTTCGGCGATCATACCATCGCAGTCATTCGGAGTGTCATTGCCGATATAATCAAACGTCACAACCTGATATTCCAGTACTTTCCTCGCCCGCTCTTCTGTCATCTCCCTGATATGCTCTTTCACTTTCCGGGAGGATGATACCGTAAAGGCCGATGCCAGCACATGCACATAAGCAGCTCCTGTAGCATTCAGCACCGCCAGGCCTCCGGCGCTTCTGGTCTGGACTACTGCATTTGCCCGGGAACTCCCTATGAAGACATTTGCTCCTGCAAAAACATAGGCATCCGATGCAAGATTAACCTGCTGGCCGTTCATATTCAGGGCACCGGTCATGGTTCCTCCCGCCAAAGGCAGCTTTGTACTGTCCCTGGCAGAACCGTTTGCCAGAGCCCGCCCCTGTGCGGCGGAAAGCGCATCCGTCGTGGATGTAGACGTCAGATTGTTCTGGACCGGTCTCCAAGTGTTCGTATCTGTAAATACCGCATTGGCCGGAACCGATTTTTCCAGCGAATGGGTACAGGCAACCGGCTTTCCCCCGGAAAAATACACTGGCTTTGTTGCGGAGCCGGCGCTGGATGTAAGCGCCGTTGCCGTATCTGCATTTCCGTTTAATGCTCCTTTTAATGCCGGACCTACACACCAACAATTTTGAATAAAATCAAAGTAAAATGCCGCGTCTGTTCCATTCGCTGTTCTGCCCTTCTTGTATGCCCATAATCCAAAGGTAGCGCTACACATTCCGATTGTTCCAACATGACCGTCTTTAAGCTGCATTGTCATTGCAGGGTAATATGAATCAGTAGTTGCTGCATATTTAATTGCTACCGCTGCTCTATTCACTTGCATTCCCTGGATCCATGAACCAGATTCCGGAACTAGTTTTACTTTCTCAAGATCATTCGTAAATGAACTTAATGCTGTCGGAATCATAGTACTCCATGCAATTCTTCTCCATTCACCCCATTCTGTTGTCTCACCAGCTCTATGATAAATATTTCCTGATGAAGTTAATGCAAACTCATGAGCTCTTCCTCCTGATGGATCATTCCACCCTCTTATTCCTATAACAGTTGCGTATAATGATCCATCAGTTACTCCAATAGCATCTTTGTTTTTAATGCCAACAATTCTAAATGATTTATTATAATCATTGGGAGTTGTAGGAGTACTCCTTGTATCTTCCCAACCTTTAAGGAATGCAGCTGAATTTACATGTTTACTACTATCTGAAGTATTATCTACATTACCAAGATTCATAAAATCTTTTACAGTACCTGCAGCCATAGCACGCATTTCCCGCCCATTCCATGCTGCCAGCCAGCCACCGAATTCAGATGCGCTGAGACCCGGCTTCGAATAGGAAAAGGAAATAATTGAATTGTCTGCGGCATCCAATATATGTTGATCCAGGAAAAATTCTTTTTTCAGCGTCAAATTGGATAATATAGTCCAGTTTGCATTACTGCCTGCAACAACAAGAAACGGTGTCGCTTCCCACCATCCGCCATGTACATTGGCATCCATGAAAGAAATCAGAATCGGATTATGGTTCGAGTAATTATAATAAATATCCAAATAAAGCTCATGCGCTACAGTGTCAACCACCAGACGCACCTTTGTAATCAACTGGCTGTCTCCATACCCATACATCTGCGACAGCCTGGCATATTGGTATTTCGAATCCAGCCGTATAAGATATTCCTCCGTATTCTGATAACTATACGTTCTTTTTATACTGATCAGGCAGGGATAAGGCGCCGCCCCCAATACATCCACGTTGTTGTCGGCCGGATTTTCGTCGTGAAACTTTGCCACCCGCAGCCAGCCTGGCGCAGTTACTTCCGCAGGATCCAAGTACCCCGATAGCATCCTCCCTTCCGGATCTGCTTTGGTTACCGTACGTGTCCAATCCGTCCAATCATACAGATTCGGTCCTACATAGGTGTAAGACCTTTCATACATTTGCCAGCTATTTCTGCCTTTCGTGCCGGCTTGAAAGAACAGGTGCTTTTTATGGCTTGCGTCCGCCCGGAACGATACCAGATAACCGTCTGTACATCCTGGCGGCATGTTCGCCCGTTTCTTCCCGTCGTTTGCAAAGTACCAGAGGCCGTCTTCAACATAGTTATTCAGATCATCATCTGCATTCGGGCCTTTTGCCAGTGCGGGAAATGCATCTCCTTTCATTAAAAACTTTCCCCAGGGCTGCCAGGCGCCTGCCGCTTTTGTTCTCGTATATGTATCAACCTGCCGGATTTTGCCCGTATTGCCTTCGCAGAACCAAATCTGCTTCGCGTAGGAAGCATTCTGGAACCGGAATACCATACACCACCCATTCCCGCCATTGGGCCCGTTTACAGGCGACGGGAAATAATAGATTCCGTCCATGTCATACTGATCCACATTCTCTCCCGGCTCCAAAAATATTGTTCCGGGAAAAGCTCCTTTTTTGATCAGCTCGAAGGCTTCCTCCAACTTCTGTTTTGTCTCCAGCATATTATTGATATGCTCTTGAATCTTGCTGTCAAGATAAGTCATTTCATTCGATGACTCTATGGCATCCTCATTTCTCATGCTGGGTTCTATTTCTATTGTAAACGCAGCGGAAGATAGAATCAGTTCCCCGTCTCTACTCCTCATTTCAATATCGCAGTATGCGGTGCCTGCTGCTGCCAGCGCCTGATTTGTCAGCTGTACCATCACACGGTTATCTGCTTTTACACACTCGTTATAACAAAATTTTCCATCCGGCTTTTTGATATTTGCAATCATCCTGACACTGTCCGGGATCTGGAACTCATTTCCATTATTCATCAACTGGACTCTGATATACCTGGTTGCTTTGTCTCCCTGCTTTGCAGAAACCATGTAATATTGCACTTCCCCATACAGGTCTATTTTCACATCCGTTATCATCTGCATTTGATTTTCCACTTCTTCACCTCCCGGTTGTGTTCTATTAAATCATCTATTATCCTTTATCAGACAGTTCCCTCGTGGCCAAAGTTTCCTCCACCGTTTTCCTGATCTCATCTCTCACAGCATCCAGCACTTCGGCCTTTATTGCATCTGCCCCTGATCCTTTGTCTTCCATGGCAGCTATCACTTTATCCTCATCCTGCCTTAAAGCATTGGCTGCTGACGCTGCCACTGCCTCCGCCACCGCTGCTTCTTTTACTTCCTGCTGTATATCAGCAAATGTTTTCTTTGCTGTTGACAGCTGACAGGTGTTGTTCTGGGGCGCATCCGGATATTCTGTTATGACTGCAATCCGCATCTTTTCCTTGATTCCCTCAGTTTTCGATACTAATGTAATCGTATCGCCAATGCTGTATGCGAGAATTTCCTGATATGCTTCTGACGCTTTTGCCAGATCGATCACATCCACCTCATAAGTCACAGTAGGCCTGCAGAGCTCCTCCAGCTTCAGTGCGGCATCCTCTAATAGGGATTCCTCTATGGTATATCTTTCATCTTTCCATGTAAGCATCAGATTTTTAGGACTGTAAGAATGATTTTCAATGTAATCCTTCCCATTCACATTGATCTGCAGTCCTCCCTTCCCTATAGGGCGGATCTGCGTGTATAACCCTGTGGAAGTCAAACTATATTCAGGCGGTCTCCGCAAATTTACAGCTTCCATAAAATATGCTCCCTTATCGCTCCCCACCCGCTCCACTACATCGATCACCTTTTCCAGCGTATGATACTGCACTTCCACTTTATATGTTTTAATGCACTGAGCGATGATATCCAGCACCGTACATACATTATCCTTTCGGATCGTCCTTTTCTTTGAGATATCACATTGGCCCACCTGCCAGCCGGTTCCCGCCAATGCTTCTGAAAGACAATCCGTCACCGTCTTTTCCACCGTCTCAAATGCCACAAAGGATTTTCCCTGCAAATCCTCTAAATTCAGCTGCGCCACATATGATCTCCACTTTTTCCCTCCGCTGACTTCCTTCAGTACATATTCATCCTCTTCTGTCCTGATATAACATTCATTTTTCAGATGCTCTGCCCCTTTTCCGATCCTGGGATACTGGAATGTCAGCTTTTTGTCTCCATCCGCCAGCTGCGTCGTAATTGCCAGGGAACTATATCCCTGCAGCAAGCATAATCTTTCATGCTCCTGCGAATACACCTGTAACATTGATGCCCTCCCTATAGGTACATGGGCTTGTACCGAATCACCACATCACAATCTGCAGAGGAAAAATATATCCGGTTCGCTCTCTCCTTTTTCAAAACTGGAAACTCCCACATATCACATTCCGAAAATTTGTTTCTTCCAAGTTCCGTTACGGTTCCAAGCTCTCCATCTATAACAATCTTTGCGTCTGCCTTCAGGTTATTTAAAATAATGTCGCTTCCGAAGCCCGATATCACATACTTCTCTGTATTTTTCAGCGGTACCACTTCAATGATGCACGGGGTATCCCTTGTACCGACAGTTTCAAATGCGGCCTCTGTCGGCCCTTTATACACATTCACAATCTCGTCATCCGTCATATATCCGCGGAACTGCAGCTTCAGGATGTATCTGTCGGCCACGATCGTCTTCTCCTGACTGTCTGTCTCCATGCTCCCCATATAAGTTCCCTTGTACCCATCCAGCTCAATTTCGCAGACCTTTGTCATCAACGACAGGAAGGATGACATTTTCCTCTGGATGTCATTCCTTCCCCTTCCCCGGAATAATACGGTAACCGTCATTGTGCCATACTGGATATTTGTAGGAAATTCCTGCGGAATGGGCGCATTTTCCACCCATTCCGTATTGACTTCTATTTTAGGCGACTGAAAGTCCACGGTCATCTGTACTGCATTATATTTCCTGATGTCGACGCCGTTTATCTTCACGCTTTTACCGCCTCCTTTCATACTCCTTCACAATTTTGTCTGCCACCAGCTCCGTAGTCTTCTCCGCGATCACTTCCCCGTCCATCTCATTCACTACCGTCACATGTATCTGCAGGGATTGCTTCAGGGCCTCAAACTTGCTGTCCAGCATAGCCGATAGTGTCGTGTAAAAAGGCGCCAGTGGAAGGATTGCCTCATCCCCAGCTTCCCCACCGGCAAACAAAGTAGTTCCGTTTCCGCCAAATATAGTGGGGCTCGTCATGATACCGCCGCTTTTATACCAGTCGATGGAAAAACTTGGCACCGAAGGCGGATTCAGGCTGAAGCTTCCGCTGATCGTCGGATGCGGGAGCTTTAAATGCGGCAGGGACCACTCGAAGTTGAAAAAGCCTTTGATCTTTTCTATAGCATTCTTCACCGTATCTCTGGCTGTATTAATCGGAGTAGTAATCGCATCCTTGATCTTATTCCATATGGATGTAACCGTTGACTTCACACTGTTAAATACGGATGAAACAGTGGATTTGATTCCATTTACCGCAAGAGATATGGCTGCCTTTGCCGCATTGATCGGCGTCGTAACAGCCGACTTGATTCCGTTCCAGACCGTAGTCGCCACGGTCTTAATCCCATTCCAGATGTTTGTCACTGTGGACTTCACCGCATTAAATACGGTAGTAATGACTGATTTGATCCCATTTACTGCGGTTGTAATGCCGTTTTTAATCGCATTCCATACGGTTTCGATGACTGATTTGATGACATCCATCACCGTTGTAATCGTATTTTTAATAGCCTCCCATACTGTCCTCACAGTGGTGCTGATAACATTCCATGCCGTTTCAAGCCCCATCCTGATGGCTTCCATCGCCGTCTCCAGCGTGATCCGTATGACTTCTATTGCGGTTCCAACGGTTTCTTTTATAGTGTCCCATACTGCCAGTATCGTTTCCCGGCAATTCTCCCATATAAACCGGAAAGGAAGCGTTATCAGCTCAAACGCAGCAGTCAACAGCTCTACAATAAACAGAATGGCCACCTCAATTACATTCTGTATGGCCTGCCAGATATTTTGTACCACTTCCCAGCAGGATGTAAAAATACCGCTTACCGATTGCCAGACACTGTCCAGCCATGTCGATATAGTGGTGTAAATCGTATTCCAAATATTCCCGAAAAAGGATGAAATCCCCTCCCACACAATACTGACAACTGTCGTTATCCCTTCCCAGGCGATAGACAATACCTGCTGTATGGCATTCAGTGCCCCACCAAATATTGCCTTTATTGATTCCCACAGGCCTGTAAAAATTCCTTTCAGCCCTTCTCCCGCCGTCGTCAGATCAAGTGTAAAGACACCAACAATAAAATCGATCACACCCTGAAATACTGTTTTCAGATTTTCTATTACACTGCCTATTGTCTCAAATGCCGTCTGAAATACCGGAACCAGACTTGCTGTCAGCCACTCGGCCACCTGCTTCAATGCATTATTCCAAAGCCACTGCAGCACCTCTATTACCCGGCTCACTATCGGGATCACCGATACATTCAATACCGTATAGACCCCATTCCATGCAGCCATAACTGTTGACATGATAAAATTTGCCAGCGGCAGCAACACTGTATTCCATAGCATTGTCAGGACCTCTGCAAATGTGGAAAAAATCGGTCCGAGTACACTTCCCACAAACTGCCCAAAGGGCCGCAGCACATTTTCCCAGAGATTCTGAAATGTCTTCAGTACATTCGGTAATACTGTTCCTGCAATCCATTCCAATGCAGGAATCAAAACCTCCTGCCAGGCCGAAGTCAAAGCTCCTTTCACGAAATCCGCAAGCGGCTGAATCATCTTCATCAATCCGGCCCAGGCTATCTGCAGATCCGGCACCACCGTTCCGGCTATGTATTCCATTATCGGCCTCAGATTATCGGTAAAAGTGCGCCATACCTCCAGTAGCGAATTGCGGATATCCTCATTTGTAAATGCGACATATCCAAGTCCCGCCGCAAGCGCCGCCATAGCTGCAATAGCAACACCCACCGGAGAGGCAATTGCGGCAAGAATTGTAGAAAAAGCGCCTGTTGACGCCCCCGCTCCGGATGCGCCGAATCCCACCTTCGCTAATGCGGCCGATACTATTCCCAGTCCTGATGATATCGATCCTGTAAAGGAAATCAATTTCCCTGCTCCAATCAATAAAGGCCCGGCGGCAGCCACCATGGCGCCGATTGCCACGATCGTTTTCTGGGTTCCTCCGTCCAAATTCGTAAATCTGTCTACCAGGTTTGAAATTCCTGTTACTGCTTCTTTCACATAAGGTAACAGCAGGTTTCCGATACTGATCGATGCCCCCTCTATTTTGGACTTCAGGCTCGTTATCTGCCCCTGCAGGTTATCCTGCATCACGGCTGCCGTATCCTTTGCACTGTCTTTGCAGTCATAAAGCTGCTGTGTGAAGCTGCTTACGTCTCCGCTTCCTGCATTCAGCAGAAGATTTAATCCCTTGACAGAATCCGCAGTAAAGGTGGACATCAGAGCCGCATTCTTCTCCGCATCTCCCATTCCATTGGTTGCCGCTTCGACTTCCTTCAGGATATCTGTCATCTGCCGGTAATTTCCGCTGGCATCTACCACCTGGATATTCGTATCGCCGATTGCGATTGCCCCGTTTTTCATCTTCGCAGTCATGTCCCGGAAGACAGCAGTCAGCGCAGTCCCTGCTTCGCTGCCCTTCAGTCCCTGATTCGCCATAATTCCCAGCATTCCGGTAGTCTGCTGGATATCGTATCCCATAGCATTCGCATTTGCCGCACAATTTTTATAGGCTTCCGCCAGCTGCTCCGCGCTGGTATTGGAATTTCCCTGAGCGTAGGTCATAAGGTCAGCAACCGTTGTAGCCTGCGATGCTTCCATGGAAAATGCCGATAAATAATCCGTCACCACATCCGAAGCGTTAGCCAACTCCATATCCGTTGCCGCAGCCAGATTCAGAATCCCCTCCATTGCGGATACGGATTCTTCCGTCTTCCAGCCGGCCAGCGCCATATACTCAAAAGCAGATGCCGCTTCGGACGCAGAGAACTTGGAATTGCTCCCCCAGTATCTGGCTGATTCCGACATGGCCTCCATATCCTCTGCGGTAGCGCCGCTGATAGCCTGCACTTTCGACATCTGGGCCTCAAAGTCTGCCGCCGTTTTTGCAGACGCCCCTGCAATTCCCGTAACGGCGCCCGTTACTACCATCATTTTCTGCCCGGTGTCTGATACGATTCCTCCTACTTTTTCAGCCTTCTGTGCATATTCGTCAAATTTCTGCCTGGCCAGCTCCGCATTCACGTCACGTAGCTGTACTTCCAGCTCCGCCAGCGCCGCCTTTGACTGCGTAGTTGCCGCCTTCTGCTTCTCGATGGCCGCTTCAGTCTTCTCCATCTGCCGCTCATTCTGCGTCAGCTGGTTTTCCGCCTTATTCAGCTCCTCCTTCAGTTTTCTGGTTTCCTCGGAATCAGCCCCCGTTGCGTCCCTGCTTTTATTGTAGGCATCCTTCAGGCTGTCAACGTTCTTTTTCAGTTCATCATGCTTTTTTCCGGTTTCAGCAAGCCTGTCCTGTAGATTTCTTGTCTGAATTTCATTATTCTCAACCGTTTTGCGCTGTACATCCATCTTCTGGCTCAGTTCCGTTACCTTTGCTTTCAGCGCATCCGACTGCGTTCCGTACAGCTTGGCATTCGCAGCGGCAAGGCTGTACTCCGATGACAGATTTTTCATTTCCACTGCCGCCTGTTTCATCGCCCTTTGATACTCCGCCATGGAAGCACCGATTCTAATTGATGCATTTGCCATACCGCCTCACCGCCTTTCCGTTAATTTTCTCCAGCTGTCAAAATTTCAAATTTCACATAGTCCAACAGGCTCATGATGTCGGATTCCATACACTTGGAATAAGAATCATGAAAGGAACGGATACACAGCTTTACCACTCTGTCCACATTCTCCCTAAGCACCCGCCAGATACTCTCCGTTTCCTCCTCTTCGTTGTACCCTTCCTCTTCATCGTACTCATCAAAAGCAGAGATCTCCTGCTGCTGTGACTGCTCCGGATTGAGTTCTAAAAACTTCGGCGTTACAACCTCCTGCATCACAAAATGCACCGCCTTTGCCGCCTTCAGCTGCTCAACTGCATTTATCTTGGAAAGCTCCCTGGAAGATATTCTGAATACTGTTCTCAAAATCAGGCTGTTACAGCGCACGGCATCCGCTGCGCTCTCCCCTTCATTCCGTTCCATGATCTCCGTATACTTTCTGTACAATCCCACAGACACTGACCTGCAGACATACTCTCCTTCGCTGCAGGACAGCACCATCTCCGGCATCAATTGCCACTCTGAAAATTTTTCTGCAGTTCCTCCACACTTTCATTCACTTCTCTGCCGATCCCGATATCAATGGCTGCAAATTCCATTATAATTTTGGGTACTGACAGGCCCGTCTCCCTGTCCGCCAGCTCCTCCCGTGTGAACTGATTCCCGTACAGCTCGCAGATACAGTCCATCATGTCAAGGAACTGCTGCTTTGTATACAGTCCGCTCCGGTTCTCTGTATTCATGACACTGTCCCGAACTTCCAGATAATGCAGATATTCTTCAATCCCGGGTTCCGGCATTACATATTCTTTTCGATTAATGATAATCGTCTTTTTGCTTATTTTTTTCTTAGCCATATTTCTCTCCCTTTCAGGTTATCTGCTGCCTATACCTGCTCCTCCTGATTATCCTGGCCGCCTGCTCCGGTCTTCTTTTTCTCCTGTACCGCAGAAAACCATTCCTGTATCGCCTCTTTTGCATTCGCGTGTTCTTCCAGGAGATTGCTTTCGTCTACCTGTATGGAAAAGGCACCGTCAGCCTGCCGTTCATAGAAACTGCCCTTCAGCGTTGCAGTTTTGGTGCTGATCTTTTCTCCCCTGGTTTCGTATTCCTCATCATACCCCTGGCCAAAAGTGCCTACATACAGCCATGTAAACTCATACTTCCCGTTCATTTTCTTTGCCCGGTACCCCACCGCTACCTCCGGAGCCCGGTCATCCTTGTTTTTGACAAGATACCCCATCTCATACAGGTGTCCGAACACCATCTGCTTGTCCTGCGGCGCAAGGCTGTTCACTTCCAACTCCACATCCGTCCCTTCATAGCAGGTAGCTACATCCTCCACTCCATCATCCGAATACAATTTCTCCGAACTGAATTTATCGGATATTTTCCCCTTGATGGCACGCGCCAGCTTTACCGGCGTTCCCGTCTCATACACAGTGGGCGTGTTTACCAGAACGGGAGCCACATAGACATCCTTAAACGACGCTGTCCTGCTCCTGACAATTATCTTTACCCCATCACTCATCTGCCTCTTCCTCCATTTCCTGCGCCGCCATAAACCGCAGCGCATTGATAAAAACCTTCGTATCCGTTTCCAGTTCATCACGACTGTCCATATAGCAAAAACCGGCTTTTTTCATCAGCCTGCGGATACGTTTCTTCAGTTTTACCTGGTCACTCCCGGACCATATATTGACCTGTACCGATGCTACCTCAATTTCCCCTGCATCATCCGAATGTGCCCCTTCATATTCCCCCAGGTTCCACAGCGTTACATGCAGTTTCCTGCTCCCGTCGTACCAGCCCTGCTGCACCGGAATTCCCTCTTTCTGCAGCGGTTCCAGGGCATCGGCGGCCATTTTTATGATATCCATGCCTACCCTCCCAGCTTCGCATTCAGCAGTTTCTGGTACTCCTCCTCTGCTATCCTGGAATAATCCCCGTCGCTCTCCTCACGTACATTGAAAATAAAGTCCTTCGGCGGCTGCTTCGTAGTGCCCCACTCCACGAACTTCATATAAAACCAGTTCTCCGCATCTCCCAGCAGCCCCCATCCGGCTTCCCCGTAATTCGCGGTAACTTTCCGGGGGATATTGTCCGCGGCATGGCCGGAAGGCCTGTATCCTTTTCTCCCGCTCTTAAAATTGTCCGACGACTTCGAAATCTTTGCCTTCATCCGCGGATGTGTTATCTCCACACACCTTCGGAAAATTTCCCTGTTGACCTTCCTTACCTCCGCATCGCTGCCCAATTCTTCAATTGCCTTCCTGAGTTCTTCCAGCCCTGCAAATTCAATTGTTATGCCTGCCAACAGCCATCCCCCTTCCGTCCCGCGCCTAATCTGTCCGGTTCGCCTTCAGCTGGACATACTGTCTTTCGTTCCTCCTGAAATCTATGGCAAAAATATCATATCTTTCTCCCTGATATTGCAGAAAGAATTCTTTCAGATGCTGCTGCATCTCCCTGATCTTTTGGCAATATCGGACTTCAAAGACAATTGTATTTTCCAGCCTGATCTCCAGGGCCTTATACAGCTCCTGCCCGTATAGGCTGCTGATCTCACACCATGCTTCATGATGCAGTTCCGGTTCCTGCTCTTCATTTCTGCCGCCCTCTGTGATAAATCTCCGCCTGTATATCCTGACTCTCCCAGACGCCATGCCATTACCTCAACATTTCTTTCAACATCATGGACTGGACGGCGAACCGCAGCTTTTCCTGTCCTGACGTCGTCCTGTCCCGGTTGTCATACATTTCTTTCACATAAGTGCAGATCAACAGCTGCTGCCTGCTGGTAAGCGCCTCCCGGTCAAATGCCGGAATCAGCTCCTCCATCTCGTCCAGCACTGCTTCCAGCATCAGCCCTATAATCCCGTCATCGTCCGAAAAATCCACTCTGAGATATTCCTTCAGCTTTTCCAGTTCCATGCCTTCCCCTTCCGGCAGCCGCCTCTTGCTTACTTCGCCACAGTTTCTGTGATTTCCCCTTTCACAACTGCAGCCTCATCTACGGCCTGCACATCAAAGCGGTCACGTACCTTTACGCCCGTCATGTCTTTGCTCCACAGCTCTGTTCCCTTGTCATTGATATCAATGGTCAATACATTCCGGTCAAATAAAGTGAGCGCCTCCTTCAGGTCCCCGCAGAAAACAGGGTGCCTGTAGCCCGTAATCACATCCTCTTCCCCCTTTTTCTCGGTAATTGGCACAGATTTTAAGGTTTTTTTGGATAACTTTATAATAGGGTATTCACCGAAGAGCATCTTCCCCTTCGTCTGCAGCGTCGGATCTTTCTGCAGAAGGTACTTCCCGTCCGAATCCTTCAGTTTGTCCAGATAATTAAAACCGCTCTGGTTTGTAATGACGATAGACGTAGCGGCTATCGCAGGATCCAGTTTGACATTGAAAATATCCTTCAGGCTGTCCAGATCTTTGACCGCGACTTCCTTCCCGGCGGTCATCTCATTTAACTTCTTCAGGATCACCGCATTCCTGGTAGCTTTGGTCTTCTTCGCAATCCACTTGTTAATATAGGCCATGATATTTGCCGCCGTATCCTCCAGCAGTTCTGCCGTAATCTTAAGGATCCCGCCCTTTTTCTTGATACTGTAGTCAATGGATTTAAACTTCGGCTCATCCATCTCCGGGAATTCCGCAGCCTCCTCCACATTATCAAAGGGTACCGATTCCGCATCAAGCTCAATATTCCGGGTACCTGTCTTGGTAGTTACGCCCTCCACATTGACATACTGCTCCAGATTGTCGGAAGACCTCCGCAGCTCAATAATGTCTGTCCGGATATCCTCCGGGACCGTCACTCCGATCCCTTTCTCCCCTTCCTCGTTTGCCGCCCCGCTGCTTGTCAGAGCATCCCTGTAGACCTTTACATCCTCCTCATCCGGTTCGAAGTGCAGGAAGCCGGCCTTGATGATATTGACGAATGATTTCACCAGATTCTTTTTGTCCGCCTTTGCTCCCCCTACGTGCTTTGCCGTTCCCTGATCCAGCTTATCCTCAATTCCGCCTTTTGCATCCTCTTCCAGATCAAACAACAGGTCAAATTTCTCCTGCAGTGCCTTCAGCTCCTCCTTGGCTGCTTTGGCCTGATCGATCTTCCCGCCTGCCACAAGGCTCTTGACCGCATTCTTTTTGTCATTGATCTGCTTCAAAAGTTTTCTCAATTCCTCATTCATTTTTCATTCTCCTCTCTATTCCCAGTCCGGAATATGCCGGACCTGAAATCATATATGTCTTAAACATCCCCGGCCTTTATGCGCCATATAAATACAAATCTTCCAATAGTTCCAGCTTTATGGCCTCTGTCCTTTTGCTCTCCCGGTTTTCCATCTCTGCGATGACTGCGTCTACAATCTCCTGTGTATGTACTTCTGCCACTGCCTCCGGCTTATTCCTATACCTTTCAAAGAAATCTGAGCCACATGCGGCCACGGCAGCCCTTTCCTCTACCTCCACATCAAAATACTCCGCCAGCTCTTCACCGTTAAACCAAGTTTCCGCCGCCATAAGCCCCTTCAGGCTCTCCCTTGTAACCCCGTCCTTCATATGCTGCTCATAAACATCCAAAATGGAATTCTCGCACATATCCAGCTGCTTTATGGACTCCATATGGTCATCCGCATTCCCGATCGTAATGCATAAAGGCTTATGTATCATTGCCTGGGCGCCCGTGGAAAAATGTAGTTCGTCACAGGCAAACATGATGACTGACGCGATTGATGCCGCCATCCCATCCACGTATCCTACTTTATGCCCGCCGTACCTTTTCAGCTGGTTATAAATTGCCAGGCCTGCAAATACATCACCGCCTCCGGAATTGATATAAATGTCAATATCCTCATATCCGTCCAACTGGTTCAGAAAATCCGCTATATCCTGAGGACATCTGTCCTCAAAACTCCATGCTCTCCATGTGGATGATACGATGTCCCCATAAAAATACAGGGAACACCTTTTCTCCTCTTCCTCCCCGGAAAAGTCCAGGTACCCTACCTTTTCCAGCTTTTTGGTATGCCTGTTTTTCTTTGTGAAATCAAAGCGCTTCTTAACTGCCATCTAGCTCCTCCTCTTCATCCTGCTGCTCTCCGCCCTCTTCTGCATTTTCTGCCTCCTTCTGTTCCATACCTGGCATATCTTCCTGCTGTCCCGGATCTATCGCCCCTTCTGGCGCCTCCGCCTTTTGATAAGCAGCTCCCGCCATGGTCAGCGGAACGATACTGCCATTGGCCAGCAGCTCATCGCCTCCCTCTGCATCCGGCATATCAAGCTTTCTCCGTGCCTCATTCGGTTTAATAATCGAACCACCCACACCGTTACGGAGATACTCCATCTGCGTCCTGGAATCCGTCCGGAAGAGCACCTTTTCATTGAATTTGTAATAAAATCCCTTCTCCTGGTCTTCCTCCGGTACCATCTTGAAATTGATCTCTTCCTCGTACTGCTTAATGATGAATAGCTCCGTATCAACATAAAAGGACAGCTGCTGCATCTCACTGTTTGCATAAGAGGACTTGGAGTAATCGTTGATCTGGTTGGGCTTTACACCGAACGCTGCCGCGATCTGCAGCGCCGTATATTTTTTCAGTTCAAAAAACTGGGAATCCGTCATTTTGATATTCAGCGGCGTCAGCTTCATTCCCAGGGGAACCGGAAGCACACGCCCCATATTTTTCGCCCCGCTGCCAAAATCCTCAAAAGACTTCCGAAGGGCCTCCCTCACCTTATCATTCAATTCTCCTGTATATTCCAGGGTTGCCTTCGCTGTCAGGCCGGTTTCATACATGCTGTTCATGAAATCCTGGGAAGCAGAGGCGCCATTTACTGTATCCTTTAGTATCTGCTGTACCGGGAGGCCGGTGATTCCGTCAAAGCTGAAGGATGTCTTGAAATGCATCACCTCATCCGTGCCGAATACATACTGCCTGCCGCATATGGGATCCGTATATACATACCATAGCCTCCCGGCTCCCGCGAAAATCCCGGCATCATCCACTACCACCTGAACGCAATTTGACTGCATCACCCACAAGTCCAGTATTTTGAGCTCCCCTCCGTAGCGTTTCCGGATGAATTTTTTACGCATGTATACATAGGCATTCCCATAATGGTTCCGGTTCATTTCCACTGCATTCCAAAAGACCGTCGGCGTTGTCAGCGAGTTCGGCCGTTTTGTCAGCAGCCTTGAAATATCCGTCTGCTCTGCTTCGCTGATCCCTTTTTCCGTCCTCTGATAATATTTAATGGGCATCTTGGCCAACGTCTCGGAAAGCATCTTCAAACAGGTAAAATAAGTCACCTCGGATACTGTCTTCCTCCTGCGCCCAATTCCCATAGATTCCAGAAACGACGGAGAATTCAGCGTCCGTATACCTCCGCTGTCCCGGGGCGCCCCCCGAAATCTGTTTACAAACCTTCCTGCAAGCCTCTGAAACAAGTTCACCTTCCTGCGCCTCCTCCGTATTCTTTCTGATACATTTCCAGCCATTCCAGTGCTGATGCATTATAATCCACTTTTACTTCTCCCTTCATTGCCATCGTCCAGGCGTCAATAATGGCATCAATAATGTCTATACGCTCTGTACGGGTATCCTTATCTATTTTGATCTCCCCGAAGCTGTTGGATGTAGTCCTTGCATTTGCAATTGACCACTTCATCGCCCCGTTTCCATCATGCTCCACATGCCCTGCCAGCAGTTCCAGCCGGAAATCAACCGTGGCATCGTTCAATGATTTTGCCGACTGCACTATGCTGATACTCTCATAGCCCAGCGCCTCCAAATCTGCCAGGAATGCGGATGCATTGTGAGAGTCATAACAGAGCCACTGCACTTCCAGCTCATACTGCTCCACGGCCTTCTGGAGATACGCCAGAATATATTTATAGTCCGTCTTGATACCGCCCATGGTCTCCGTAACCGTTATAAGCCCTTCCCTGATCCACAGATCGTAGGGCGCCCGGTCCGTTTTGATATGCTCCTGTACCCGCATCTTCGGTATGAAAGAATGCGTATGGACAAAATACCGCTTCTCTCCATCCCGCATGAACGGAAAAACAAATGCCAGTGATGTCAGGTCTCCTCCGCTGGACAGGTCAAGTCCAACATAGCACTTCTGTCCCCTGAAATCCTCCAGGCCTTTTCTTACCGCCGCCCGGTTCCAGGCTCCCATATCCTTGATATAGACATCATTTGTCCACTGGATCCACATGTTCAGCTGCTTCACGATAAAGTCCCGCAGCGTTTCCCCGCCCATTTCCTTTGCAGTATCCGCGATTGGCTCCATATTCCGGAGCGCGTCAGGATCATATTCCAGCAGCGGATTTGCCTTCACCCAATTCTCCGGGAGCCACATGTCATCTGTTTCATCCATCTGTGCGATATAGATAAACTGGCTGTCATTGGCAACGGTTCCCTTCAGCACCTTAACGCAATATTCATACAATGCATAGCACGGGGCATTCAGGTCAAATCCAGCAGTAGTGATGACGGAGATCAATGCTGATTTCAGCTTTTTAATACCGCCTTCCAGGAGCTTGTACATCTGATCATCTTTATGAGCATGATATTCATCCACAATCCCAAGATACGGACGCAGGCCGTCTGTGCTCTTCGTATCCCCTGACAAGGCCTTTATTTTGCTCTTTGTAAGCAGGCAGTCGATTGTACCGTTATGCTCATGTACCTTAAAACACTCTGATAATTCTCCGTCTGAATTGATGAACTTTACGATTTCATTAAAAGCGATTAATGCCTGGTCCCGCTTTGTGGCGGTACAATAAATCTGCCCATACCTGTATTTGTCAAAGTTCCCATAATAGGACGCCAGGATCCCGTTCAGAAAAGATTTGCCGTTTTGCCTCCCAATCTGTACATAGCTGGTACGAAATCTCCTGTGATTCCCTTCTTTTGTCCTCCATCCATTCAGGCTCCCCAAGATAAAGCACTGGAAGGGATAACATTCCACCTCCGTCTCCTCTTCGCCTTCTGCTATTGTCAGCATCTCAGCGAAGTCAATGAGCCTTTCCGCCTGCTCTACATCGAAGTAATATCGGTATGGTGTAAGCCGGGACTTTTCTATATCTTCAAGGTGCCTTTTGCATGCCAGCTTCACCAGCTCGCCCGCGGTTATCTTCCCGGCAAGTACCTCCTGTGCGTATTGTGTTGTCCTGTCGGTTGCCATTTTTATCTTAAGAGGCGAACTTTTTAAATTTGTTCGCCTCTTCCTTTCCGGATTCCGGCTTCGGCACCACCAGCCTGCACCTTGAGGATACCGTCAGCCCAAAATCTGCAGCGCCCTGCCTGCACTGCCGGAAATACCTGTCCTGCAGAAGGGCCAGCCGTTCAAGGTTCCCGTTCACAACCTCCCTGATACACATAATGGGCTTTCCAAATTCATCCTTTCTGTCAGTCGTCACTTCGATTTCAATCATCAGCGGCTGCTTTTCCAGCTCCTGCGTAACAGCGATATACTTCTCCTGGGCAATCACAAGCCTGGCTAAAGCATCCACATCCAGATTTGATACCAGATTGACTGCCCGGAGATCCTTGACAATTTTTTTAAATTTCTTTTTCTGTTCCGGCGTCAGGTAGGCAGGAGCAGTCACCTTATCAGCCGGCGCCTTTATCTCAGTGCGTTCTCTCTCTTCAATTTCTGCCTTTGTCAGATGTTTTTTGCCTTTCGCTTTTAACAGATCGATCGGCTGTCTCTGTCCTGCCATCCTTTCTACCCCCTTCCTTATACGTTGCTCCGCATGTGTATGCTGCCCCTTCCCAGGATACCTGTTTTCTGAAATTTCCGTGGGGAGTTCTCTCCGCGGATCAGAGGGAGCGCGACTAATCCAGGCCGGACAAAACTTTTTCGATACCCCCTCGGTCTTTCCAATGGCTGGCGATGATGCCCCTCAGCTGTTCCTGCACGGCTTTTTTCGTTGCACCATCTCTGTCATACAGTGCAGATATGATGCCATGGTTGCTGTTGCTGAGCGGAAAAAGATTCGCCATATCAAGACGCTTCTCCCAGTCCTCTCCAATCTCTACTATGTGGTGTACCATATCTGCGGTCACTATCCTGTGCTGCATATAATAGGCGTACATATCCATACCATCATACAGGCGCAGCGCTGCTGCCCTCGTCCTGCGCCAGTCGGCAGATACATAGAATGCTGCTGCCTTCTTATCTCTCCTGGTCCTGTTGTATTCCATATGCCTGCTGCCCTGCACTGTCTGTATGGCAGTACAGGACCTGCATAGGCTTATACCCTGCGGAATGGCTGCTCCGCATCTGCATATATGCCAAAGCACTTCACCACCTCCTGTATCCATAAGCCTCCCGCATCGGCAGAATCAGTAACAAAAAAGCAGCTGCTTCATACGCTCCGTACTTTGCAGCTGCTCTGTGCAACTTTCCACACTATTATTTTACATTCTGAATTTCCCTATGAAAACCCCAACTTTTCCCGCGTTTTTCCCGCCGTTTTTTGCCTTTTCTTTTGTTTCTATTTCAGAATCGGTCTATCCCGTTTATCCCGAATAATTTCACAGACATCTGCTTTAAAATCAACTTTGACCATGCAGAAGGACTGTTCTTTCCGCAGTTCAAGGTTTCGGTGATCTCCTCATAAGCAATTCCATCCACATAATGCATCCTGAATGCTTCAAACTTGTAAGCCGTCCCTTTTTGCTCATGTTCCCGTTTCAGCTCCTCCATTGCCCGGTCTATATTGGCAATCATCATTGCGGTTTTCATCTTCGACTTCCTGATGCTGTCAAGTTTCGCATTCTCGCCGCCAAAGACGAAAAAGGCAGTATTCTGCACTTCTCTTTCTTCAGAAATGGCATTATGCAGAAAAGTCTGCATCTCTATGTAAGATTCCATTAATTTTCTTGTGTTATATAACGCTTTCTGCCTTTCCTGACGCTTCTGCTCTGTCATGGCTTCTGATACCGCCTTTTTAACTGCTCCTGTGACTGCCTTCAGTACAACTGCTGTCTCTTCATTTTTCTTTTCATTCTGCATTCCTGACATCACCTCTTATTTCTTTTTCGCCAATACTTCTGACGGTTATTCTTATTTCTTATATGTGCCCTTCTTCTAACCATTGGTATTTTCCTTCGTTTTCTTTTGTTATTAGGTATTCTGAGCTTTTCAACCTGCCATTTGTCCTTCTCGCCTAAATGTGCGCTGCAAAATATTACAAATGGTTCAATTGCCTGACGTAATTTTTCTATAGCCGTTTTACATATTTCTGTATAGTTTTTCGAAAATCTCATTACTTTTTCTTCCAGCTCATCTTCCCTCTCTCCAATCAAATCTGTTATTGCCTCAGACTTCTTTTTATACTGCTGCCCCGTATATGCAGTCATGTCTTCACCTGCTGCCATATCAATTCCTATTATCTTCTGTGGAGCTTCTTTTTTCGTAATGCTTTTAAATGTCACAGTCTTCTCTCCTTTTTTATTAGTTGCACCGGTGCAACCTCTCATTTTTCCTTTCTGCCTTTGCGGATAACAATACTCCATCCCAGATTCAGCCAGGCAAAAGACAATCTCCAAATACCCCATGTCTTTATGATCCCGATTGTCGGAATCAGGAATATCTGCCCTCTTATTTTCCCTGCCTCAAAGCGCTTCATTTTCACTATATTTTCCTCCTCGTGTCACAACTCTGAAAATTCTTCCTGCAGTGCTTTTAGCTTTTTTCTAATCCCTTCGAGTTCTCTATCCAGCGCTTCTTTCACAGCATCAGCTGAGACGAAGACTACAGTATCTCGGGTTGATCCTCTTTCCGAAACGCTTACCTTAAATATCCTCCCATTGACATCCTCAGTATTACCCCAGCAGAACTTTTCAGCTGATATCAATTCTTTTCTTTTTGCCTGCAGATTCTTGATCTGATCACTTAATTCAGATGCCTTCCTCAATGTCTCCTCTGTCATCTTTCTTTCTCCTTTCCCAATACGGCTCCGCCACAGGATTCGAAATAAAATACCACATCCTTTTTGACATACTTGACAATGCCAAATCGTGCTGCAACTTGATACGGAATGCTGTCTCTCATCAGCCTTCCTGCTATTCCCGATAGATACCGTCTATAACCATCCGCATCCCTGGCCGCCTTGTAATGGTTGCAGCTCCTGCAGGCCGGAAGCATGTTGGAGAGGGTATCTTCCCCTCCAAGCTTCAACGGTTTTACATGATCCACCTGCATTTCTTTATAGTCCAGCCTGCTGCCGCAGTATGCACAGTGGCCGCCACATTTCTCATACACCTGCTGCCGCTGTGTTTTACTTAACCTTCTCCTCAATTTGCTACCTCCGGTTTCTCGCATCGTTCCTTATCCGTGTTATAGGCGGCAGGCGCCTGCACGACAAAATTCATAAAAGCTTCTATCGCCAACATCATACCTTCGCACACTTGCACAGGAACAAATCCCTTTTTATTCTTTTCTATGATGACATTTGCCTGCTGCTCTTTTAGGTAGTCAAACACTATGTTTCTGCTAATCAAGTCATTTTCCATCTTTCCTTGACCCACAATCTGTTTCGATTCTTTCAACACAACTTCCGCTTCTTCTCTCGTGAGAAAAACACTTTTCCCTATCTTGTCCAAGTCTTCCAGCCTAATTGTGTGGACATCAATCTCCCAGGCGCCTTCCCCCAGGAACTGATAAGGCTCGTATACCAGACTTCCAACCGGAACAGGCAGCTTCAGCAGCTTTCCCAGCCCCTCTAAATTCTCGTATTCACCCAGTTTGTTAAAGCAGCGGCTGATTGCACATTCTCTGCAATCTTCATTTCCCTCTTCCGTTGCCTTGCAGTATTCACAGCAAAGGTCACAGTCATCCGCACCACCCTCCCTGTCGATACTGCATAATTCACGCGGCACATATTCGCCGCAATACTCCACTGTTAATCTCTCCATATTTTCCCGCCCTTCTCAAAATCCTAAACACACCAGCTCTTATCTACCGGATACAGACAATATGCCACCCTGTATCCTTGTCCGGTTGCACCGGTGCAACTTAGTTGCTCACAAGCTCATTCTCCAGAGCTTCA
The DNA here is from genome assembly GCA_910584865.1 of uncultured Acetatifactor sp. Classification (GTDB taxonomy): domain Bacteria; phylum Bacillota; class Clostridia; order Lachnospirales; family Lachnospiraceae; genus Acetatifactor. The sequence continues at coordinate 78,296 of CAJUCE010000019.1, read as the reverse complement.
AAGTCATAGCTGTTCTGGGCAAAATTGTTAAAGCTGTATCCTTTCCGCCCCTTCCCTGTCCCTTCCTGGGGCCGCTTATACTGCCCCGGCAGATAGCTGGCAAAGAAGTTGTCTGACAGGAAAGACTCCGGGCTCCGGACATACTTCTCTTCCCGGCCCAGGATCCTGACGGCCTCCGCATAGTTGACGGCTGCTGCCACCAGGTCCTGCTCCGTGATGTGGCAGTCCTCCCGCAGTACCCTGCAGTAGGCATACTGCGCCCCCGGGCGGTCCGCATCGGCTTTGGGATACGCTGCACAGAACTCCCCAAAGAGCGCAATGGGGGATATAGGGGGATTCTCTCTATCTCTGTCTATGTCTATATCTATATCTTTTAATGTGCTACCATTTCGCACACTGTTTTGCACACCATCTTGCATACCATTTTGCGCACTGTTTTGCACACTAACTTGCGTACTATTTGCTATAGTGACTTTGTAAAGAGTTGCCTTCGTCCCCCTTTCCCTGAAATCAATCAGTCCTCTCTGTTTCAATTCGTTTCTCACTTTCAGTATTCCTGACCTTGAAAGTCCCGTCAGTACGGAAAGCACCTGATTCGGCGCCTGAAACCACTCTGCCCAGTTGCTCCTGTTGCATACATGCAGTAACGCAAAGTATAACGACACCTGCCCTGTTGACAACGGATTTGTCGTGGCCGAATCCCAGAACGAATTGATCATTGAAATATAATTCACATGCTGTCTCCTTTTCCGCCGCTGTCTTTGCTATTCCTGCACCTGTTCCTCCTGCGCATTTTTCCATCGATGGAAAGCATTACACACAGACTGTTTGGAAAGTCCCATATCGTCTGCAATCTTACCAAAACTCCATCCGGCCTCCCGTAGCGCCAGAATTCTCCCTATATCAACGCTGTTCTTCCGGGGCTTTCGCGGCTGCTTACTGACAACCTTTCTGTTGATTGCAGTGCTACTGGAAGGCCCTGGTTCATGTTCTGCAGCCGCTACTTCCGGAACAGGCTTCTCTATTTCCGGAACGGACTGCCCAATTTCCGGAACGGCACCGCTACTTCCAGAACCTCCCTCTGTTTTCCTGTCCGGAGCTCCGTTTTCTTCACCGGCGTCTTTATGCTCCTCCTGCTCTGGCCCCGCATCTATAAAGTCAAATATGGTCCCCATGCAGGTCTCACAATAATCCCGGTCTTCCAGGACATTGTTTCCAATCAGCTCCCCTCCATGGCCTGCCCTGAAATTCCATGCCAGATATCCCGTTTTCCCAGGCGCCTGGATCTCTTTCCCGCAGCGATCGCATATTACCCTGATCATACACCCTCCTTTCCGGGAGCCGGTTCCCTGACCAGCTCCCCTGCAAATATTCTTTTTTGTGATGTATCAAAATTTCCCAAAAGGACTAAATAAAGTTACGGCCGAAGACCTCCATCCACTTTTCATGGGAGTACTTTCCTTCAAATACAGTCTGCGCCCTCTCCTGCAGCATCCTCTGCAGCCCGGCATTGTTATGTACTGCTTCCGGCCCTGCCGTATGATGCTCCAGGCACAGATAGACTTTCAAGCCGTATTTCTCGGACAGCTTTCTGTTGGCTGTGCCGGGCATGACATGGTGCTCCTGCAGGCTGCTCCTGGTATCGTAGTCCCCATTCAGGAGCATGCACAGATAACATGTCCTGTCCTGTTTATTATGCATGATACTCTTCGCCATCTCAGAACCTCTCGCTTCTTTCTATCGCACGCTTGCGGATATCCATCAGCTTTTCTATAGCTGCTGTCAGGTCTATGGTATCCTGATGTGCCTTTACCAGGAATTCCAAAGGGATTTCTCCATCCCATATGGTAAAAGTCTTCCGCAGCCGTTCCAGGCATCCGTCCGCATCCATCCGGATGTAGATGTACTCTGCATTTTCCTCTGTTACGGCAGCAGTGCTGTCTTCCGGCAGATACTGTGCCCCTTCCCAGCCTTCCTGACTGTCTATGCCTTTCCCCGCGGGCAGCTGTCCTTCCACGGCTGCTGCCACGCCGGATTCCGCGGACCCGCCGATCGCTTCCTCACCTGCTGCCGGTACTGGCTCCATAGCCTTCCCGGCGACAGTCGTTTCCATATCATTTCCTTCCAAAATTTCTTCATAGTGCACATCCGGGATCTGCTTCCCTAAATCCCTGCATGCAGCATCCCCCATAGGATACGCTTCCGGATAATCCATTACTTCCATCTGCCCGGGTAAAGACGCTTCCGGCTCCGGCGGCACTGTCTCCGCCGCCTTTTCTATCTTTTTTGCAGGCTGCCTGGGAGGCGCCGCCTTTATGACTTTGGATTCTTTCCGTTTTTCCTTCGGTTGCACCGGTGCAACTTCTTTCTGTCTCTTCTCCGCAGGTTCCTGTCCGGGACGGGGATTTGTTTCCACCTCTGCCCCTTTTTGCTCTTCCGGCATCGCCTCTGCGGATTCTGCTGCAGGTCCCTCATTGGCTTCATAGGTTATGCTCACCACTGCTGCCATCAGTTCCTCTGCTGTATACTTTTCCTTCTCGCCACTCCTGACATTTGTCACGCTTGCGGCACTTCCGGATATGGCAAGCATCAACCGCCCTGTCCCCGGTATCCGGACCATATAGACTGCATCCCCCTGGGGCGCCAGGATATCCATGGCCACGGCAGCCATCCTGGCATCCGTCCCAGACTCCCGGACAGCCCGGCAAAGCTTCCCGAAGAGTCCCGGCTGCTCCTTCCCCAGCTGGCGGAGGGCCCGTTCCAGCAGGTTCCCTTCCTCCCGCGGAGCCTCCGCTGCCTCTATGGCCACCTCGATATCGCTGATCTGCCGTTCCGCATCGATCTCTTCCTTGATCTCCTGTACTTCCTGCTTGCTGTAGCGCTCCGTGATCTCCTCCGCTATAGCGTCCGGCATATGTAGCATCAGGGACAGCTTGGCGAAGCCGATATTCTTATACCCTTCCTGCAGGGTATGGCTGTTGCCGCCTACGGAAAAGCGCTCCACGATCCGGATATACCGGGAAACGGTCCCTTTATCCAGGCCATATCTCTTCTCCGCAAATTCCTCGTGGTTCGCATACCCTGATCCCGCCAGGATATCCGTATCCCTGGCCACCTTCAGAATATAGCCCATCTCCATAAAGCCTTCCTTGATCTTGGCAGCAGTCCTGTCCGCCGCCTTTTCCAGATCCTGATATTTCGCAAAGGCAAGGACTTCCGTACTCTGCCCCTCTTCAAACAGCTTTATCACGTCCCCCATCATACCACCTCCATCAAATCTTCCATCAGTGCCTCCAGCACCCTGGTATTATTCTTCTGCCGCAGCTCCTCCAGGTTCTCCTCCCTCTTGACGGCGCTGATCCTGGCATACTCATGATCCTGGTCCTTCATCCGCTTCCGGATTTCCTTCTGCCATTCCCGCAGGAAGGGCTTTATCTCCTCAATATCAGGCTCCATGTCATACATCCCCCTGTGCTGGCGTATGGTCCCGCCCGGCTCCACCTCAATCGTATAAAAGGGCTTCTCCGGCTCCTGAGCCCTGCGCAGGAAGCAGATATAGGTCTCATGCTGCAGGATCCGGTCAAAGTACCGCTCTGTATTGCCTACACAGTGATGGAGCGCCATCCCTTCCAGGGTAATCTCATAAAAGTTTGCGGGCACCGTAATCCGGAAATGCTCCCCCTCATACTCATACTTGGGCTTTATCCCCGCCAGAATCATCTCGGAGCCCGGATACTTCTCTTCCATCTTCTCCGCCTCTTCTCTGGCCTTCTCCTGTTCTGACCGCATCTGCAGGGCTGTCAGATAGTTTCTGTACACCTCCACCAGTTCGTCGTGGCGGCGCCGAAGCTCCCGGGGACGGTATACCATCTGGTCCGTCAGGTCTTTCCCAAGCTTCTCGGCCATGGACAGATAGTCTTCGTAGGTATTGAATACAGAGGGGGCATTCCGCTTTTTATCATAGGATTCCGCCCTCTGGCGTTCGATATAGTGCATCAGCTGCTCCGGGGACAAAACTTTGGAGGCTCTGCTCTTCTTATAATCGTCGTTTGATATCCTGCTTTTCTCAAACCAGGCAAGGACGTCACTGCCGATCTTTTTTCCCTCCTCATCCGCCCACTGCAGCCATTCCAGCATGTTGATCCCGCCGTTCTCCTGACGCAGGCGGTTGATTTTCTGTTTATCCCATAGATACATCACCTCAAAGATATCTACCCCATTCGGATTCATTGCATTCCGGTCTCCATAACCGGAATCATAGCCTACTTTCTCTGATGTCTCTTCCAGCAGCCGGAAAAAGCGTCCTTTTGCCAGGTACTCTGCCATCCGGATAAAGCTCTCATTCCAATCTGCCAGCAGCCTGTCATAGTTTGCCTTCATCCCCATGGATGCCATGTAGGAAAAAACATCGCCCCATCCCTGGTATGCCGTACCCGCCAGCCCCTCACGGATCCCCTCCGGGTACAGGTAGCACAACTGCCACCTTAAGTTTCCGGGATTTTTCCTGTTGTCCCAGCCGCCGTCCTGGGCGTAATAAAATTCACAGTAGTATTGGCTCCATCCGCCTTTATGCAGCATGCAGCGGATCGTCTCTGTCAGCCTTACAGTCCGCCTGTCCCGCCACCCTACCGTTACAGAAAAATGCCGTTCGATCCCCCTCTTTTCATCCAGGCCGTGGATCAGCGTCAGGCGGGTTTTCACCTGGCGGAAAGGGGCTATTTTCTCCACCACGATGTTTTCCCGGCAAAGGGGACAGGATATCTTTCCTCTGTGCTTTGGCCGGACGCCTGCTGCGTCTTGGGTAAAATCACCGCCGCAGGCTGTACAATGGTAAGTGCCGGATTCCTTATCCCAAAGGAAAGCGTACTGCAGGGAACCCGCTGCCCTATCCTCTATCCAGTCGTATACTGCTTTTCCAACGGCGGGCACACTGTCCATCAGATCGTTGACCCTCTGCATCCGGCTCCATTCCTTCCTCTCCCGGCGGTGATGCTGGTAGGAATATTCCATGGAGGATATTCTTTCGTAAATGTCTGCTTCCGGCCAGTTTACGCCCAGTGCATACGCTACCAGCTCCCGGTCCTCTTTCGCTGTCCGCAGTATATTTTCACCCGGCAGGATCCACTGATCGCACAGGGCATTCTGCAGGTTCTCTTCCGTCCACGCACAGTCCGCCGGATGATAGGTACCATACTCCCCGGTTTCCATATCCATTACATGCCGGCACATCCATGCCCTGTCTTTCCATAAATCCAGAATCAGGTATTTCCCGGACAGCCGTGCCCCCACATACCGTGTTCCGTCCCTGTCCATTCCTTTCGGCCTTTTGGGCGGGACCTGTTCGATCTGTTTCCGTTTCATCTGCTGCAGGCCCCCTTTCTCCTGGCAGGCGCCGGGACTTTGGCGCCTGCTGCCAGGGCAACTTCCTTCGGCATGTTATCCTCCACGGTATACCAGGTGCCCGGCTTTACACCGTTTCTTCCTACAGTCAGGAGCCTGGCATCCGTGATCTCCCCGTACACCTCCCGGATCAGGCCCAGGTGGGAACCCATCACTCCCATTGCCACAGGCCGGAAGCCTCTCGCTATGGCAATGGCATCCGGGAATGCCGCCTCCGCCCGGTCCTTTGATACATCTACCATCATGCGCTGCGCCTCCCAGCCTAACCTGCGCGGATGCTTTACCATGTACAGCAGGGCATGGGCCGCGATCTCCCGGTTGGTCAGCTCCTGGATCAGCGTCAGCTCCGTGCAGGCAATCCGGGTGTCACAGCCATCCTCCGCAATATCTCCGCGGGCTTCTGCCAGGAAAAAGCGGTTCCCGGAGCCCAATTTATAATACCTTGCACAATCCAACACATACTCGCAGGCATGCAGCCCTGCACTCCCGCAGGCAGACCGGTCCGCCGATGCAGGCACTCCCAGATGGTAGAAAAACGCCCCTTTCCCCATGGTGCAGGACATGTCCCCTCTCGTTGCCTTAAATACCGTCATTTCCTCTTCACCCCCAGGTAGTATTCTTCTGCAATCCGCCGCAGCTCGTCCCGGCCGGTCATGCCGATAGCGCTGTTTTTGGGAATCCCTGCCAGCTCTGTGATTTTGTCCGGAAGCACGGTCCTGTTTTGGGAGGCATACCGGATCCCCTCCGCCAGCACAGACACCAATTCCTTATCCGGACGGAATACTGCCCTGCACATCTCATCGTCGCCTGCACACATGGACGCAATATAGCACTTCCAGTCCAAAAGCTGGCTCTTCAGCCCGAGCTCCGCCGCTTCCAGGTCAAGCTTCCCGATCGCAGCCATAATCGGAGTTGTAAGTTCCTCTACCGTCCCCTCCAGGTAAAACTCCGCTTCATCCCTGTCAATGCCATTCTCCGCAGCCAGGGCATACAGGGCTTCCGTATCCCCTTCCGCCTTCTGGGCCGCTGCCGCCAGGTTCAGCTCCTCCACTGTGTTAAATACTCCAAATTTATGTACCATTTTTTCTCCTTTCAAAATGTTGCACCGGTGCAACTTATTCTCTGCCGTATCCGATCTCACCGATACGCCGTCCAATCCAGTCATTTCCTGGATTCAGAGACGTTTCGTCTACCTCCCCGAATATGTCCCTGGGCGCATACAGCCTGGGCAGATTTACACGCATCCAGATGCTGAAATCATGTCTTCCGGCTGCTGCCTTGAGTATATGGCCGGTATCCTCCAGGTGCCAGAGGATATCCCTCCACAGCCCGGAATCCTTTATTTTCGCTCCCTTGCTGTTGATCCACTCCTTCTCCCGCCAGGTCTCCGGCCACCGGTTATTGATCGCCGCCGCTATATGGGTACTCTCCGTATATACCGTGACCTCGCAGGCATACTGGAACCGGGCCAGGCTGTCCCGCAGGCAGTACAGTACCAGGCGGCTCTCCGTGGCGCCGTCGATTTCCACTGCCGCCTTTTTCTCATGCACCCGGCCGTCCGCCATGCGGCACTGCATGATATAGATGCCCTTGCCTACGCCTTTGGCTGATCCCCGCAGGGTAGTGCCTATGTAGATTTCCGCTGTCTTCATCCAGGCGCCCTCCTTTCTGCTTTTATTTCGCATGGTATGCCGGATTCGCCTCCGTAGGCATGTAAGCGGTGCCCGGATCATGCCTGGCGCCATAAAAGCCGATCTCCCCGGGGATCCGGTAGACTACACATTCAAAGCCCAGCCGGTTCTTGATAACGCATTCCTTCATGACCTGTTCCAGCATCCATTCCGGGAACATGCCGTCGATCACCTCCTCGTGCTGCCTGCTGCCAAAGACCTGTTCCCGGACAGATTCCGGGACTTCCAGGAACAGGCCGATGACAATGGCGCTGTCATACAGGTATTTTGCCCTGGCCCATTCCTTCCGATGGAATGCCTCTTTAAACTGTTCCGGCATCCGCAGGAACTTGTCCATCAGGTATTCCCTTGTCTGCTTCTCCTGCATATTTTTCCAGCCTTTCTTTTTGATAGCTCACAAATTCCGCTCCCCCGAAGGCAAAGGCATAGCAGTACTCATGCGAATGGAATAAGATCGTCTCTTCCAGTTCCAGCCCCAGAAGCTCCGCCAGCAGATCAACCCTTCCCTCAATGTAGACATACTTGCTTACGCTGGCTGATATCTGATCATTGAAAGCGGAAAGCCCCCTCATCCGCGTATGCGACAAAGCCAGGGCGTTCAGCCAGTCCCTGGCCATGGCCGCTTCCAATTGTGTAAACTCTAATTTTTCCATTTTTCCCATTGACATCTCCTTTCTCTGCCCCTATAATGGGCATAAAGACATAATTTTTATGTTCCTGATAGGCTCACATGCTTTGGCTGGCGCGGAGCCTATTTTCTTTTGCCTTCCTCCCGGATGGACAGGCGGGCGCATACCGCGCAGATCCCTACCAGAGCAGCTGCAGTTATGTACATTTTGATCCTGCCCGTCGGCTTCTCCGGCAGTTCTGCGTAGGATATGTCTATCACGGAATACTCTGATTCCCTGATCTGGAAATCACTTATCTTTTTATTGGGCAACACTGCTTTCTCTCCTTTCTGTTGCGACATCGCAACTTATCCTCTCCGTATCCCTGCATTTTCCGCCTTGCATCGCCCAATCCTCCACTTTTCAAATTCTTCGGTGTCGAATATAATAGGACTGTTTGGCTTTAATGGATTTATCTTTTGGGCAAATGTCTGTCCTTTTGACCTGTAGGCCGAAAACAGGAATTCCTTCGGCAATCCCATCTTCTGCAATTCCTGCAGGCGCATAACTGGTTTTGGATATTCCATGTGTCTCCTCCTCGTATAAGCTTTTACTTCTCGGTTCCCTACTTTTCTATCTGGCCATGCTTGTCCTCTGCGTTCCGGCTCTGCAGAGCCGCCGCATAGCCGCATTCATAGGCGTACCGGAACATTTCCTCATCGATGCAGCATATGTACTCCTTGAAAATACGGTCCAACTTTTTGTAGAGCCTTGCTACTCTGCTCATTGACCTTGGGTAGTTTTCCAGGCTGCTTGTATAGATTTCCTGGAAATGTTGCTCGCTTGAAAAAACTTTTGGATTGTCAGTTGTCTTTCTCATAACTAATCTTCACCTCCCCTCCTGCTGCCGTTCAATCCATTCCCACAATATCTGTAGTATCAACGCATTCTTGGAGATTCCCTGCTTCCCGGCCTCCTGAATCAGCCATGTATTCAAATCGTATGGTATCCGCAATCCTGCTCTTACACGCTCCATCTCTCCCCCCTATGTGTTGTCACTATGCTGTCAACAGCTTTTCAATGCACAGGTATGATGGTATTATGTAGCCAATCAAACTACCAGGAGGTAATCATATGTCATCACCATTGCAAAAATTCACTCTGCGCATCCCATCGCAGCTCATTGACAAACTTAAATATGTTGCAGACCACAACGGCCGTTCCGCCAACAGGGAAATCGAACACATCATCCAGGAACATATAGATACCTGGGAGACGGCTCACGGGCCTATCCCCCTTGACGGCGCCTCCGCTCCTCCTGCAGTATCATCAGAACCATCGCATTGAATCCAATCCCCCGCCTGTCCGCCTCCTGCCGGATCCTCTCCTTCAGCCCGGCCGGAAGGCGGATCGTCGTCTGCTCCCGCGACTCATTGTTCATCTGATTCACACCCTTCCGGATCCCCTTTTCCTTTCGTCCGTGCTCCCATCAATAAACGCATGAGCTTAGACAGTTCCTTATCTAACTTCCACATCGCCTTCTCCACCTGGTTTATTTGTTCAAGAATACTATTGTCGTCTATTTCTACTTCTACTGGAATAGGAATTATTTCTCTCACCTTCTTCCTATACTGGCATCCTCTGCCTTGCTTTTCCTGCTCCCTTCTTTTATACTGTACTTACAGGCTCCTGCCAGAGCCGAGTAAATAGAAGGGAAACAAATCAATATGGATGATTATCAAAAGAATGCTATGGAAGCCAGTGAAATTGCCATCAAGCAAGCCAAAAAGCTCTCAATTAAAAAATTCCTACGTGATAATATCATTGCTATTCTCGCTCTCATTGTCGCCATAATTGCTTTATTTAAATAGCAAAACCTTCATCAGTGCAAGCACTGCCACTACGAAGGAAATACATGAAAGAATTCCTTGCCGTTTAAGGAATTCTTTTATTTTCTTCCAGTTCATCTCTGCTCCTTTCCTATACTGGCATCCTCTATCTTGCTTTTCTTTTTAACGTTCAATTAGGTCTTTGATGATATTCTTTACTACAAATTCGGTACATTCTTTCACATCTTCTTCGCTTGGACGTTTGTACCGATTTTTCTCCAGGTAGTAAAGCAGACTCAAGGTTGTAATTTTCCACTTCATCCTTGATGCAAAGAGGATAACTGTTATTGCAAATAATACGATTTCCAAAATCTTTCTCGCCTCCCTCCTATACCGGCATCCGCTGCCTTGCTTTGACAGTGAACGCCAGGAAAACGCACTTTCTAAGATTCTTTCTGCTCTGTCAAGTTTTTAAATAGCTGCTGGTAGTTCGTCATCTGCACCGTGCTGGAACGCCCTATACCTATGACTATCTCATGAAGTATTGCGGAGCTCTCTGCCACGGTGCATTTCTCTTTTACCAATATTTCAATTATTTCATCTGCTATCCTTGAATTTTTTTCATTTATAATCATCATCTTTCCTTTTACCTATCCAATCTCTATGCGGATATCTGCATAGGGGTATTTTCTTGCAATGGCACAATTCTCTTCGCAATAAATTGCTTCATCATTTCCACTGACTTTACTTTGATTGTAATTGTAAATTTCTTTCTACTTTTTCTCATCTCTATTCTCGCCTCCTTCCTACTAGCATCCGCGGCCTCGCTTTTCTGCCCCGCTTCCCTTATACTGTACTTACAAGCTCCCGCCAGAGCCGGGTAAATAGGAGGGCGAACATGGAATGCCCGAAATAACCAATCGTTATGATATTCCGTACAATCAAATGCTATGTCTGATTTGAATGATGCCTTAAAGCATTATGTAGAAACTCACGAATTTTAGATTTCCAGACACATTACAGTTTCTTCTATGATTCTTTTCGCTTCATTCAAAATGCAGATTGCGGCAGATGGGGTCATCACTTCCTGTGTGCCGCATATAACTTCCAGTATCTCTCTGCACACCTGCTTCTCTTTCAGCAGCTTTTCTTTCATGCGCGGGGGAGTTGCTGATTGTTCCATTACCCTAATTGACTTATCACACTTAGCTAAAATTTTTTCTCCTAATTCCGTTTTCATCACCCTTTCCATTATTCAGATGCAGCTGTTCATCTCTGCTCCTTTCCTGGTACTGGCATCCGCAGCTTGATTTTCCATCCTGTCCCCTTTATACTGTACTTACAGGCTCCCGCCAGAGCCGAGTACATAGAAAGGATGGAGATATGGGAAACTTATCAGCAACGGCAACTATTATTCTTAATTACGCAAAAGGACATTCCACCGAAGACGGCTATGTCGATTTGCAGAACTACACTGCGCTTCCTGAAAACCAGGTAATCAATGCTTGCAAAGAATTACTGAAACATGGACTTATCTCTGACATTGAATACTCTGCAGACAGCGTAGAATACATTTTATTAAAACTGAAATAACTGCTGAAACTATGGTACATATCACGAAACTCTGCACTCTTCTGATGTGTACCAGTTCTTTTTTGCAGTCATTAATCTGCTCTTGCTTCTCTCCAAACTTTTCCCACATAGTCTTTCGCTGCATTACCGCATCATTTTTTAATGCTCTTATGTTGTTAAATACCAGCTGCTCCGCCTCCGTAGCTCCATCCTGAATCTGAACACTGTGGTATTGGTATGGCACTTCCCCATCCATCCAGTATTTTTTTGAAAACTCACTAAGTGTCAAAGCTTCCGACTTAAATGGCCTTTTTCTATCTAAGATTTTTTGTTCCCGCAGCAAAGGTTTCAAGTATTCTTCCTTTTTGTCTCCGAGCATATCTTGCTACTCCTCCTTTCTATCCCTGCGGAGACTCATACTCCGCAATGATCACTTTAGTCTCTGCCATTGCGTTATCCATAATTACTTCCAGTTGCCTTCTGGCCTCTTCACTCTTTATTCCGGATGCCTTTAATTTGATCTTTACACTATTCGAAAAAGCCATATTGCTGATCCCGTCTTCAGGTTTGAATAATACTTTACGAATAATTTCAAATTTTCCATCACCGGATACATCCTTGAAGTGCATTTTCTTGCCACCTCCTGACACGCTTTTCTTTGCAGCTGGAAAATATCTGCTTGCAAAGTCATGGGCTTTAACCAAGTGGCTGTTCTTGTTCCCAGAGATACCACTCCCAAAATTATCACTGCCGCACTGACTAACCTTTACCGCCATTTCAAAATTCCTCATCTCCCTTCTATGCTGCCCCCGTAGTCTTGCTTTTTCTTGTCTTTTCCTTCAACGATCCTTGGCTGAAAACAGTCTTCTGTAAGTAAGTGATTGATGTAATCCTTGAATTCTTTTTCAGAAAAGGACTTCTCGCTATTTCTAATAGCCTGAAGTTCTTTCCTTATTGCCACCAACTCCTGATAGATCTTCCTCAGTATTATCTTTACTCACCCCCTCTTATTCCAGAAAATACTCAATTGTCTTGCTCTTAATGATTAATTATTTCGTCTATATATTGGTTCAATTTTTCAAACTCCATTCGGTTCAATTCAGAAGATGAACTGCGGAAATCATTTATGTAAAAGGAAAATAAATAATTTCTATGCTCCAGGCTCTTATTTATAGCCTGGAGATTTTTCTTTATTGCCATCAACTCCTGGCAGATCTTCCTCAGTATTATTGTTCTCACCCCCTCTTATTCCAGAAAATATTCAATCGGCTTGCCGAAGAAATCAGCCTACGGAATCAACTCTTCCATCCGAACTTTTAGCACCCGCGCCACAGCCTGCAACTTGTCCACTGTCGGGCTTGACTTATTCCACTTCCGGATGATACCATTGCTTAAGTTGGCTTCCTTCTCCACAGCCGCAACGGATGTTCCACGCTCTCGACACAATTCCTTAATTTTGTCGTAAATCAATTTATCACTTCCTTTCCATAATTTAGAAAATTTTCACTATTGGTTCATTGAATACTCTCTCTTTTTCCCTTATACTGTACTTATAGGCTCCCGCCAGAGCCGAGTACCGAAGAGAGGAGGAATACCTTATGAATCCATTAGAATTGGTTGATATCTTCAAAAAACATGTCCGCTTATCTTTCTATGATGCTCGTGATGCCCACGCTTGCATCTTTGATAAGAAATGTCCTGTTGAAATTGCACTGGCTTACTTAAACAAAGCAATATCAGAGCATTGCAGCTGTGACAGCCTTTACTATGCTCAGTATGACTCACTCGGCAGAGACGAATACGAAGCTTTCTCACACCAGTTCGACGTCTTCGCAAACGAGTTGCTGACCAATGTCAGGAAAAATCGTTCACATCAATGGACTGATATCGAATTCCAAAGGCTGAAAGAGATTTATGATAATTCTGTTTTCTCCAGCTGATCGACACGGGCAGCCTTGCCGCTGCCTTTGTCCTTTCTTAATTCCGCCAGTATTTCATGCATTAGCGCCGTCTGGTACATGATCTCCTTCCCAATGTATGAATCCGGCTTAATGCACACCTGCAGCCTCTCCTTTTTTCTGGCAGCTCTCTGCTCCTCTGCCTGCCTCTTCATAAATTCAGATATCGTCTTCTCTATATCCATCCGCTTCCTCTCCTTTACCATGTCTGATTCAATAGGAATTTCCCTGACGGTAACTAACTCTTTTCCGTCCATCAAAAATGTAACAAAAACAGGTTTCTTAGATGTTCTCTTCATCTTTGAAGCCTTTTTCTTCTTTTTCTTTTTTCCCACTTTTCCCTCATCTCCCTTCCCAATATGATTTGTTTCTTTTATTTTGCGTTTTTATCACCTCCTTCCTTCAGTTTCGGCCTTTACACTCCATACTGACCCTTTACTTTTTTTGGCAATTTGTTGAGTTATTCTCAACTCTGTGAGTAAAAAAATATGAATGAATATCTGAATATGCTATATCCAATATCATTGCTGATTTTTCTATCTCTTCCTGCCCCCATTCTACATTATTATTTAATTTATTACTCACCGAAACATTAGATAGTCCCATTACCTTGGCAAATGCTGATTGCGTGCCAAATTTCTCCTTAATCTTTCCACGTAATTTCCGATAATCATATGGCTGTTTAGAATCTATAGCATTCAAATTATTCACCTCCGCTTATTGAGTTTTTCTCAACTACGCATATAATACTATTATTCATTCATGCTGTCAAGCTGATTTTAAAGTTTTTCTCAACTTTTTTAAAAAACAGTTGATTTTTTCACAACTTTGATTTATACTGCATTTAAAGATTTCTTTAATAGCGAAGGAGCAGACAATGGAAAAAGCCGAAACTAAAGACAGAATTAAAAAAGCAATGGAAATTAGAGAAATCAAACAAGTAGAGCTGGTAGAAAAAACAGGAATCGATAAAGGTCAATTGAGTTCCTATTTATCTGGAAAATACAAACCTAAGCAAAGAAATCTAAATCTCATTGCCCAGGCTCTATCTGTCGATGAAGCTTGGCTCATGGGTTTTGATGTTCCAATGGAACGAAATCATAATGAAGCCTCAAAAGAAGAAGCGCCCACAATTCTTCAATATTATACTCAACTCAATGACACAGGAAAGCATGTAGCTACTGAAAGAGTAAAGGAGTTGACAGAAGTTCCACGATATGTAATGGACGATGAGCCAGATTATCTTACTGTCCAGGCAGCGCACAACGACGCTGAAACCACAGACGAAGAATTAGTGAAGATGCAAAAAGACATTGAGATGATGAAACAAATGAGAAACCGCAAACAAAGTTGAGGTGAAACAGGGGAATGGAATTATACGAAGAGTGGTTACAACTGGCTGACGATATTGGTTTGCACGTCATGGAAAATATGCCTTTTGACTCTCAGGCAAAGGGTCTGATCTATGGCGACTGTATCGGTCTAAATCGCACTATAAAGACAGCTACTGAGAAAGCCTGCATCCTTGCTGAGGAAGTCATACATAGCCAACTCAACACGGGCAACATTATTGACCAGCGGCTCTCTGGAAACTTGAAGCAGGAACATGTCGCCAGGAAAGTGCTTCACCGACATTTAGCTGACCTGCAAATCATCGTTTCGCTTTTAAAGGCCGGATATACGGAGCCAAGCGAAATTGCTGAAAAAATGGGAATTACAGAATACCTGCTTTCGGAAGCCATTTCCGGTTACAGAGAAGAATATGGAATATTCATACAACTGGACGATGACATACTATTTTTCGAGCCTACCGTTATTTTAAAAAGCCAAATTACCGATTGACACGCTTCGGCTATTTAATAAAGCCTAAAGAGAAGAGGATTTTATGGTCAATAATCTGTCGCCCCGTTCTTGGGATGAGATAGAGGAAATCACCCCTGACGAATGGGATCTGAAAATGCTGAATGATATAAATAGCAATCCTGATTGCCGCGAATTTATATCCCAGGAAGAATTGCTTAAAGAACTGGGATTAATGTCAACACTGGCAGAAAGCTGACTGTTCATTAATAACCACACCTTTAAGGTATTTTATAAATTCAACTCATATTTTTGTTGACTGCGAGCATAATATAGTCTATAATAAACTGAGAGAGAAAAATATTTTTCTCTCAATATCGCCTATAGGGCATCAAAGGAAGATATCAGTTTATTATGTGAAGGCCTCGTAGTAATACGAGGTCTTTTACGTTACATATGATTCTAATTATGAAAAATATTACACTGACAATTGATGAGATACATTCTATCCGGGAAGAGCATTCCCAAAGGACGGAGAAACTGAATTTTGAAGAATACAGGCGGCTCCTGGATGCCGAGATTGCTCCTGTGCTCCTTGTATTGGCCCATGCTAAGGAAGAGGGAAACATTGACAAATAAGCAAAATATAGTATAATGAGGTCGTAAAGACATAAGATATACTGAATGAAATCAGAGGACGGAACGGGCAGCCGTCACCCAAGTTGGAGATGTGGGAACTGTCACCCCACCTATTTCATTCAATCTATTAAGACCTCGCAGTAATGCGGGGTCTTTTTATACCTGTAACAGGGAACCACCAAACAAAATATTCCGGGGAAAGCATATTGCAAATCATACCTGCATATGCTATAATGCCTGTAGGCAAAAGGATAACAGAATCTACGTTGAACACAAAAGGACGAACCCCCGGAAGTACTGCGAATACTTCCGGGGGTTCTCCTTCTTTTTCGGAGAAGGCAACCGCTTGGGCCTGGTTACCGTCTATTCATCTCCGTCCAACCACTTGCATATGTAGTAGGCGACTACACTTGCCATTACGGAGAGAAAAAAAGATAACAGAATTTCCACGTTGCACACCCCCTTCCTGTCACCAGTATTGGGGCGGTAACAAAGCAATTATATCACACCTGTTGCGACGTCGCAACTCCCGTGTTATGACGATATCCCATTGACGGAAGACTCCGATTGCACGGGAGGGCTACCAAACCAAACAAAATATTCCGGGGAAAGCATATTGCAAATCATACCTGCATATGCTATAATGCCAGTAGGCAAAAGGATGACAATGTCCATAGGATGCACAAAAAGGACGAACCCCCGGAAGTATCGTGACTACTTTCGGGGGTTCTTCTTCTTTTTCGGAGAAGTCAACCGTTTGGGCCTGGTTACCTGCTACTCATCTCCGTCAAGCCACTTGCACAGGTAGTAAGCAACTACACTGGCCAATACAGAAATGATAAAGGATGACAATATTTCCATAGCATGCACCCCCTTCCTGTCACCAGTATTGGGGCGGTAACAAAGCAATTATATCATACCTGTTGCGACGTCGCAACACTTGCACATAGGAAAAACCGCCCGGTGCTCAACACCGAACGGCTTTAAATATTCCCCGGAGGGATATAAAAAATACGCAAGAATATTGTATCATTTCCGGGAGCAGTCTGCAAGTGAAATTTTCGCTGGCTGTTATTTTTATACCCATTTTTAAGGAGGATGATGCAATGGCAACCGCAAAATACACCAAAGGAAAGGACGGCTATTACCAGGCGAAGGTCTGGGACGGCACTTATACGGAGGCAGGCGTAAAGCACCGTGTCACGCTCCGCACCAAAAAGTCCAGCCGGGCTCTGGAAGAGATGGTCCGGGAGCTGGAGGAGAAAGTCAGGAACCGGGATGTTTTGAAAGAATCCAAAGTCTCCGTTCAGGATTATGCCAGGACATGGCTGAACATATATAAGCACGATGCGGAGCTGAACACAAAAGCCATGTACCGTCACATCATTGAGGTACATATGGATATCCTGAAAGCTGTACCGATCTCTGCTCTCCGGAAAACGGATGTCCTGCTGTGCCTGAATGCCGCCTCCGGAAAACTCCGTACGCAGGAACAGATCCTGCTTACCTTAAAGCAGGTAGTAAAAGCTGCCGTCACAGACAAACATATTGCTCCCGGTGTATACATGGAGATCTTCGACGGGATCCGCATCAAGAAACAAAAGAATACGGATAAGCGTCCCTTGACACCTGAGGAGAAAGCAGCCGTCTTTTCCGCAGAATTTACCAACATGCAGAAAGCTTTTGTATATGTAATCTACGGCTGCGGCCTGCGCAGAGGAGAAGCCCTTGCCCTGGAACGTCCAGACTTCGATTTTGAGGGCAAAAAGCTGAGCATAAACAAAGCTCTTGCTTTTGATAAAAATACGCCCTATATCAAGTCCACAAAAAGCCAAAACGGGATCCGGGAGGTTCCGATACCCTCAAGCGTACTGCCCTTCCTCCGGGAATATTGCAACTGCCTGCCCCAGTCCCGATTATTTTATACCGCCGGAAAAAATATCATGACCAAAAGCTCTTATGTCAAATTATGGGCCGGCATCCAGCAAAAGATGAATTCCCCTGATCTGACTGCGCATATTTTCCGCCATAATTACTGTACGAACCTATGCTACCAGATACCTACGGTCTCCATCAAAAAGATCGCGGAACTGCTGGGTGATCATGAGAAGATGGTGATCGAAGTCTATAACCATATTATCCTGGAAAAAGAGGATGCGGAAAAAGCTGTAGAACTGGCTTTGAGTATTAGAATGTGAATGTCTCAATTTTGTCTCACAAAATATTTGAAAACCTTATATTATCAAGGAAAATCGCTCAAATATTATCTGACTTTTAATCAAGTTGTCTGGGGTTCGAATCCCCAATGTCTCATGTATAGTAGTAATCCCCGGAGAGTTGAATCTCCGGGGATTGTCTTTTGAAAGACGCCTATAAATATTCTATGGAAAAACGTACCTCCTCCTCTTCCGCTTCCATAATTATGTAAGAGGGCCGCCGTCCCTCCTGTCTCGGATAGGAGAGACTCCCCGGATTCACCGCAATGACGCTGCCTTTTCTGTCCACCACAGGCTTGTGCGTATGGCCGTACATCACGATATCCATGTCTCTGGCCTGCGCTTCCCGCTTGATTACCTCATTTCCCATGGATACATAATAATTATGCCCATGTGTCACCCATACCTTGTAAGAAGCAATTTTCAGTTCCAGTTCCCTGGGCAGATAGGAGAAGAAATCATTGTTGCCCAGTACGATCTGCACGGGACATTTTGCCGCCTCGGTCAACACATATTCGTTTCCCTCCGCATCGCCGCAATGAATCACCAGCTCCGGTTTTACCAGCTCCAATACTTTAAAATAATTCTCGTTTTTCCTGTGGGTATCGCTGACAATCAGTACTTTCATAGTTTCTTCAATTCCTCTTTCATAAGTCTGAGTGCCTTTCCCCTGTGGCTGACCAGGTTCTTCTCCTCCTCCGTAAGCTCCGCCGTGGTCTTTCCAAGCTCGGGAACATAGAAAATCGGATCATACCCAAATCCGTTGCTTCCCTTTTCCTCGTAGCCAATCCTGCCCTCGATGGCCGCCCTGACCGTCAATTCCCTTCCGTCCGGCAGCACTGCCGCTATGGCACATACAAATCTGGCGCTGCGCCGTTCCTCCGGCACCCCTTCCAGACGCCGGATCAAACTGGCATTCTTCACACGGTAGGAAGTATCCTCCCCCATATATCTGGCAGAATAAACGCCGGGTTCCTTATCAAGGAAATCGATTTCCAATCCGGAATCATCTGCCAGAACGATACTCTCTCCGTCTGCAGCCGCAACTGCCCTGGCTTTTATTAAGGCATTCTCCTCGTATGTAGCGCCGTCCTCCGCCGCGTCAGTCTCAATGCCTGCCTCCCGCATGGAGAGAATCTCCGGAAAAGTATCTGCCAAAATTGACCTGATTTCCCGCATCTTTCCTTCATTTCCAGTCGCAAATATCACTTTTTTCATTGTTCCTCTCCTGTCTTCTCTCCCCTGGTTCTGGGCGGTTTCGGCCCCAGATACTGATAATAATAGGCCTTCATCATACCATTGTATATTTTCCGGTTTTTATCAGCCTTCCGTCCGATATATTGCTCCGCATTCTCATAGGCGGTTATCAGGTACATACTCCAGGAATCCAGCATCCGAAATCTCTCCCCGATGGTCCGGTACAGCTCGGGCAGCACTTCCTTGTCGCTTAATCTCTCTCCATAAGGAGGGTTCGTGATGAGAAAACCGTATTTTTTCGGATGGCTGAGCTGTTTCAGTTCCCGTCTCTGAAAGTGGATCAGTGTGTCCACTCCCGCCATTTTGGCGTTCTCCCGTGCAATACTGATCATATGATCATCGATATCATATCCCTGAATATCCGGCTTCATTCTCCGAACCACCAAATCTGACGCTTCCTGTCGGGCATTCTCCCACAGGCCTTTTCCGATTATCTGCTGCCATTCCATTGCGGTAAATCTGCGTCTGCATCCCGGCGCAATATGAGCCGCCATCATAGCGGCCTCAATGGGAAAGGTTCCGCTGCCGCAAAAAGGATCCACCAGTATCCGATCCCGGTTCCATGGTGTAAGCATGATCAGCGCCGCAGCCAGATTCTCTGCAATGGGCGCCTGGGCTACCAGCTTCCGATATCCCCGCTTATGCAGAGACTCTCCCGTAGAGTCCAGCCCTACCGTCACCTGATCCTTCAGCAGGAATACCCTTACCGGGAAGCTTGCTCCCTCCTCTGTGAACCAATTGATATGATAAGCCCCTTTCAGCCGTTCTACCATTGCCTTTTTCATGACCGACTGAATATCGGATGGGCTGAACAGCTTTGACTTGACACTGGCGGCTTTCGTCACCCAGAATTTCCCGTCCTTCGGTATGTAGTCCTCCCAGGGCAGCGCTTTTGTTCCCTGAAATAATTCTTCGAAGCTTTCCGCCCGGAAGCTTCCTATTTTAATCAGGATTCTCTCTGCAGTCCGAAGGAAGATATTGGCCCGGCACAATGCCTGCTCATCTCCTGCAAAAGTAACTCTCCCGTCTGCCACTTCCACAATTGCATATCCCAGCCGCTCTATCTCCCTTTTCAGCACGGCCTCCAGGCCGAAATGACAGGGTGCTATCAATTCCAGTTTTCTCATTTTCTTCCTTCCTGACGTAATGCGGTTTCCCCCGCGCCTTTTCGACATAATATGTAAATAGGGGCGCCTTTACAGTGCCCCTATTACCAGACTGAACTTAGTAGTTGTTGTTCTGGCTATTCTGGTTCTTGCTCTGGTTGTTGTTCTGATTCTTGTTCTGGTTCTTGCTGTTGTTCTGGCTGTTCTGATTGTTGTTCTGGCTGTTCTTGCAATTCTCAGAGTTGTTTGTACTGTTGTTGTACTTGTTGTCCATTTCTTTCCTCACATCCTGCCGCTGTTGCGGCGCTCCTGCAGGGAACCGCTGCGCAGTTCCTTGTTATCAGTTACAGGAGTAGTATGCGGCAAACAGAGAAAAAATATGCTGATTTTTTATAGTACTTTAGTACTATTTTCAAACTCAATTAATCCAGTCCCGAAACATCTTCACCAAAAACACCACCACCAAAATCGGCAGAAGAATAGGCAGAAGAGCCGCAAGTATGGAAAATATCGTGCTGATCACCAGCAATACCACCACAAGCACCAGCAATATCCATACCCACGCCGGCACCCTGAACACACGAGGCGCCTGCTTCTCTCCTGACTGGCCGTAAGGCATATACTCCTCTTCTTCCGCCCCGGACCATCGGGAACCGCCTCCCCTGCCAGCCTCCGAAACGCTGCTGCCTCCCGTCTGCGCAATGGTTCTGGCAATCAGCCTTGGATCTCCCAGCCTCTCCAGTACTTCTTCCTCTGTCGCACCTTTGCGGATTTCCGTATTAATATATTCCTCATAATACTGCAGATTGTCCATTACCTGTCCGGAATCCAGCCTGCCGTTCAAGGCCAGCCGCATGGTTTCCAAAAATTCCTGTTTCGTCATATCCTTCTCCCGCCTTACGGCCACGCTTTTACCCCTTATCCCAGGGACAGCTTCCTGTCTTCACCACCGCGCGCAATTCCACATAACATCCGCACCTGCGGCGCATTCCGTCCGTCAGCAGATCACATCAGCCCGTCATACAAAAAAAGTTGGCACAACGCATTTCTGTGCCAACATTATACCGTCTTTAACCCATAAAATCAATCCAAACTTTCATTTTTCATTTTAATATAATAGAAACCGGGCAATCAGTTCATATTGATCATAATCGGCCGTCTCGCGAAAATCATTAACCGTTTTCCGAATCCGGTACTCTCCCGGTTCCAGTGCCCCATACAGCCATTCCCAGTCCAGTTCCCGCTCCGTAATTCCGCCTGCCGTGATGAGATAAGCTGGAGCATTAAAACCGTAGTTTCCCTCCACAACCACCGGCGCCGCTTCCCACTTCCCGTCCTTATTCACCTCCAGCACAAAAGCTTCTCCATATTCCAGCTGTCCTGTAGGCGCCTCCGCATCATATTGATCGTACACCAACGTGGCCCCTGTGGGCGTGATCTCTTTCATGGAAAAAGACAGACCGATCCGGTCATTCTCCGATTCCGAATCGAAGACAAAAGCCGCCCCTTCCCTTACATCCGGTTCATATGTCAGCGTATTAAGAATATCCCATATCTGGTCCCGGTATTCGTCCCACCACCTCTCCACACACTGGGTCTGAACCACCACTCCTCTGCAGGGCTCCTGAAATGAGATGAAATCCCAGTATTCATGTCCGTCATAAGTACCAACCTGGACAGGACAACCGCCTATGGTCTCCTCTTTCGTCTCCAGGCCTGTTCCGCATACCCCGAAAAATTGCTCATATACTACCGCAATGTGTCCCTCCTCTGCTCCCTTTGGCGCAAACCAGAACCCATAATCACCGATGAGCAGTTCTCCGCTTTCCACGGGATAGGTCTCATATTCCCAGCCCTCGGGCAAAGTAATCGTAAGCCTGCCGAAAGGGCCTCCCTGAACCACATCTGTTCCTGTATCTCCATTGCCCGGTTCCCCGGATTTGTCTGTATCCACATCCTCTCCGGAAGCTTTCGCTGTTGACTCCCCGTCCGAAACTGCTCCGTCGTTTATCGAGGATTCCTCTGCGGGCGTCATATCTTCCGTCTCCGGCAGCTGATTCTCCGATCCTGCATCTCCCTGCGTGGGCACGGCATCTTTTTCAGTATCCGCTCCTCCTGCGCATCCTCCTACTGCCAATACCAGTCCCAGCACCAGTAAAAATCTTCGCTTACACATATTCTCCGCTCCTTTCCACATTTTTTCGAATTGAAATCTTTCCATTTGTCCTTCTGATATTTATAGACGGGAAAGGGCGCAAAAAGTTCCGCATTTATACACCGGGTTTTCCATTCTCCTCCATCAGTCTGCGGAACTTGGCATTTCCCCTGATAAATGCCAGTTCCTCCCTGTTTTTCAGATCATTACGGATGGTATCCAGCAGCCTGTCGGAAAATCTGTCCGTGTCCCTGTTGGCGATATCCCGGTACAGGGGGCTTTCCTCCGGCTTCCACTTTCTGTTCATGGCAGGCAGCATCTCGGACAGCACTGCCAGGCACTGTTCCTCGTCCTGCCATTCCACGGCAAGCTGCAGACGGGCAGAATAGGCGATCCAGTCAGTGACGGCAAAATCTCCGGAAATCCTCTCGTATCGATCGGCATAAAAGGCAGCGTCTTCCCTCCGCTCTTCTTTTACCGCAATCTCCATCAGATTCATCAGGGCGGTCTGGATCCGGGTCACACCGTCTAATATCCTGCGCTCCCACAGCTTTTTCGCTTCCTCATAATTCCCCTGCCGGGTGTAGAGGACCGCCAGTTGTTCCTGCTGCTCTATAGCAGAGGACGGCAGTTTCCGGATCAGTTCTTCCGCTTGTGCGAAATCTCCCCGATTCCGGTTGTAGGAGATCAGCATCTCCAATGCCCTGTCCCGGATCTCGGGCGTCCCGCTCCGGGACATGCGCAGGTAGAAAGCCTCAAGGCGCTCTTTGTAACGCTCCTCTTCCGGCACGCCGTAGAGGAACAATGCGCCCTCCAGGTATATCGCAGCGGAAAAGAGCAGCCTGTCGCAGGTGGGGTACTCCTGTATCTTACCCACCGCTGCCTGAAATGCGGTCTCATAGCCCTGCTCTCTTACCATGCTGTCCAGTTCGTTTACAAAATTTTCAATCTCAATGTCCGTCAGATCTTCCTGAAAGGACAGCAGCGTGTTCAGATCCGTCTTTAACAGACGGGCCAGCGCGGGCAGAAGGGTTATGTCCGGATAAGTGGTTCCCTTCTCCCATTTATGGACCGCGGTGGCGGAGACTCCCAGATAAGATGCAACCTGCTCCTGGGTCATTGACAATTCACGCCGTTTTTCCTGAATCAATTGATTTATTTTCATATCGCGCCTCCTGTTTTTGACAACTTTGTCTCTTGACAGTTTTATCATAACAAAAAGGGATATGCGGGACAATGGCGTGATTGTTGTATTGTAAGTTAATAAAATAAACCGGAGGTTATCCAGATAACTTCACACCTCCGGCCGTCTATTTCCATTTCAGCTCAACCACAAGCCCCGGCAGCACCGAATCTTTCTTTTGCAGATACACGATGTCCGCATACCCGTCGCCGGCAGGGAACTCCTCAAATTTCAGATAATATGCAAGGTTTCTTTATTTCCGCGTAAAAAAACCACGCACACCCAGGATAATTTCCGCAGCATTTTCCAGAAACCTTTGGGGATTATTCAGAAAATCCTCCAACCGCCCGCTCCGCCGCAAAATCTCAAAAACCGCAGTCCGTTTCAACAGTGTACGCGCCCCGATTATCCTGAGGAGATCCGGAAGCGGCGGCAGATTCTCCGAGAGAGGTACAGCCTGGCCTTCTCTCTCAATATAAGAAACACCCGGCTGTTCAATCCGGATCTCTGCAGTCTGCGTGACGATACGCTCCTTTGGTACCGGAGGCATCCCCCTTAGGGCCTCGGCACAGCGTTCTATCAGTTCCTCTTCGCTGATCGGAACAAGGACGGCGCGCTCCGGGCGCAGAAAGGATACCGCCGCCTCTTCTTTGAAATCTGTCTGCACAACTCCCTGGTCAGACTGCAAGATCCCGAATTTTACCCCCGTCTCCTCCGCAATCTCCGTCTGCAGTCTATGGGCAAACTCGGCAAAACTTTCATCCGCTATGATATGCAGCAGATTTACATTCCTGTCCTCAATCCGTTCCCCATTCTGATCGACGCACAGGCGCAGTCCCCGGCCCACCTTCTGGCGGGCTGTCAACGCACTTTTCTGCTCCATCAAGGTGCAGACCTGAAATACATTGGGATTATCCCACCCTTCCTTTAATGCGGAATGGGAAAAAATAAAACGCAACGGGCAGGCGAAGGACAAAAGCCATTCCTTGTCCTTCATAATCGTATGATAGGTGTCGGAATCATCCCGGCTGTCTCCTCTGGTATTCTTGCAGCGCCCCTTCTTATCCTGTGAGAAATATCCGCCGTGAACGGCCGAGACGTCCGAAGGGAAAAAATGACGCAATACCGCATACCTGGGCAGGGCAATCAGTTCCTTGTATGCCTCTTCAAACATCCGTGCATAGATTCCTGCGCTACCCTCTTCCCCCCGGTATTTCCTGACCTCATCGATAAAAAAGAGAGAAAGGACCTTGATTCCCTTCTTCGTATAGAGAAGTTCCTTCTCAAAATGCACCTCTATAGTACGCCGGATTTGTGCCCGTCTAATCCGGTTCCGGTCAATATCCCCCATAGCTTTCCCCAGCAAGACCCTATCCGCACCGGAAATCTCGATCTGTTCCTTCCCCGGCGTACAGTCAATGCCTGAAACCTTACAGTTTTGATATAAGCTGCGGTCTCCGGATAACCTGTACAAATCCGCATCCTGCCGGACGGTAACCGCCCTTCTGCTCACCCTGCCGTTCTTATCCGCAATGTCCATCTCTATCCTTGCCCGGAAACCGTTTTTGTCAGAGACAGACAAAAGCCGGATATAAGGCTTATTAAAGCCGGCCTCAGCCCGGACTGTCGATACGCAGATCTGCTTCACCAGTCCCATCTGACAGGCATCCACAGGCGTCAGGCGATAGAGCAGATTGACCTTCTCCCGGTGTGTGGCGGAATAGCGGAATATACACATGGGATGAAGAGAGGCCACAGCCTCTCTGGCCTTCGGCGTATTGTCAACACTCTGCGGTTCATCGATGATTACAATGGGATTCGCCGCCCGGATATAACTGAGCGCCGTATCCCCGTTTAACTTATCGTTTTCCCGGTTTATCACATTCTCCGCCTTTCGGAAAGCGTCGATATTGATGATCATAATTTCAATATTTGCACTGGCGGCAAATCGGCGCACGTCCCACAATTTCCCGCTGTTATAAATAAAATAACGGCAGGGCACATGATCATAGAGCAGCGCAAAATGCTCCTGCGTGATCTGCAGTGATTTACAGACTCCCTCTCTGACTGCCACCCCCGGGACTACAATGATAAATTTTGTAAAACCATACCGGCAATTGAGCTCATAGATTGTTTTCGTATAGACATAGGTTTTTCCCGTGCCCGTCTCCATCTCAATGCTAAACTGCCGTCCCTGCAGACCGTCCGTGAGAGGCAGATGATTCTTCCGCTGAACAGAATGCATATTTTCTATAATTTTTTCATCATCAATATGCAGAACATTTGCGGCGCCTATACCGGTAAAATACTCCGGTTCCAGGCCGTCCCCCCCAATACGGCGCTGCTGCCCGTCAAAAAGAGCGCATACCGCGTCGACTGCGTCGGTCTGGAAATCCTGTTGTATAAACTTCAGTTTCAACCCTGCATCTCCCTATATAACCTTCCATTCGATCTGCCTTTTTTCCAGCAAATCGTGCGCATTCCACATTGCCGAACTATCCGCGAAGGCGCTGTCCGCAGTCACGATTTTCCGGGGCCGCAGAGCCGCCATTTTCTCAACTCCTTCTGTTGTGATGCCGCTCTGCAGACAGATAAGCATCTCACCGTCAGATACCTTATAAATTCTCAGCCCTTCCGTCTCAAAGGCAGAAAGCCCGGCAGTTAAGGGATATCCCATCTTCAGCAGAATCTCATAGGCCAAATCCAGCTCGCCCCGCTCCGCCTTTATCCCGTCCGCATATTCAGCCATACGGTTCACCAGGCCCTCCGCATCCCCGTCCTCAACGGGGGTATCGTCCCATACCTTTAGATTGGAGCTGTCCAATTTAAAAACTTTGAAGCCCACATCCGCAGGGACGCCTGTTCTCCCGGAAGCGGACCTGCCTTCTCTTCTCTCCAGGATGCTCTTGCCTGCACGTCGGATACGCTCTTTTCCGATCTCGCAGATATTTCCGTAGCCGCTCTTCGCCGCCTCGCTGCCTTCCCCGCACATTTCCGGAAGCTGCACCATAATGAACTGCCTGTTTCCGCCGTCTTCCTCATTTAACTGCATCACCGCATGGGCAGTTGTAGCGCTTCCGCTGAAAAAATCAAGAATGATATCTCGATCTTTTTTTGACGTTATAGTAGCCATTTTCACGAAATGTTTGATGAGGGAAACAGGTTTCGGAAATTCGAATACTTTCCCGTGAAAAAGCTCCGTTATCTCTCCGGTTCCGTCCCGGGTCATTCCGATCTCCGCAGGAAGTCTCGTACTGACCGGAATATAGCCGAACTTATCTCCCGCCTTCGCCATATCATCCTCTTTAAAGTATCGGAAAGCGGGCCTTGAAATGTTCAGAAAACTGTAATCGCCCGGGAAGACAATTCTCTCCTCCTGCAAATATTTCTCAAATGTCTCCCGGGTAATTGCCCAGGTGCGGTTGGGATTGGCCGGGTATTCCTCCCCCGTTCTCGGGTTCGTTATGGTAAAGAAACTGTTGGGGCGCTCGCCGGCGCTTGTCTGCTTCGTCAGGTCATGGATACGCCAGGGCCTGCCGGGGAAATCCTCCGTTTCAAAATATCTGCGCGTGCCGCCTTCCAGCCTTGCGGTAAAATCACTGCACCTCGCATAGCACAGCACCCATTCGTAATCTCTGGAAATTCCGAATGGCACATCCGATTTCGCCGTTCTTTTCCTCCAGGGAAACTGACCTGCGAAGTTGTCCTCCCCGAAAACCTCATTGCATAATTTCTTTAAATTATCTACTTCATTGTCATCAATGCTGATAAACATGGCTCCGTCGTCCCGCAGAAGATTCGCGGCAAGCCTTAGGCGCGGATACATCATATTCAGCCAGTTTGTGTGAAACCGTCCCGCTGTCTCCGGATTGCTCTTTGCGGCCTGCCCGGTCACTTCCCTGTACCGTGCCAGGGGATCCGCAAAATTGTCTTCATATACAAAATCATTGCCTGTATTATAGGGCGGATCTATGTAGATCATTTTCACTTTGCCAAAATAGGACTTCTGCAGCAGCTTCAGAACTTCCAGATTATCCCCTTCTATATAAAGGTTTTGGGTGGTATCGAAATTGACGCTTTCCCCGGGGCAGGGGCGCAGGGTCCCTGTGCTCTGCTTCTGGGCAAGGCGCAGGCATTCGCTCTTGCCCCTCCACTTAAACTCATATTTCTCATAATCGTCGGCAGCATACTGTCCGCAAAGGGACAGCAGCTTAACCGCATCCAGCTGCCCCTCCGTGAAGCACTCCGGAAATATACTCTCTAATTTCTCCCTGTTGGCCGCTTCCAGATCCATCGAAAGGCCCTTGATTCTGTTTTCCATTTCCAGGCTCCTCTTATACGCAAAGTATCAATCTCCGCTTGCTGTTCTGCATTCCGGAAATCTCTGCCGCTTATGATAGAAACTCCAGCAAACTCTCCATGGAACGGATCTGCTCCAATTTTATTTCCGCCACTTCTCTGTGTTCTGTAGAATAATTTCCGAATTTTTCTATGTCATTTTCCCCTGCCCATCCTATAATCGCCATATTATTATTAGAGGGTACCGTGACTCTGTACTCATGATCTCCCTTTAGCGAAAGCCAATAATAAACCTGTATATTCACCTGCCTTATTTCGCTCCTTTTGGCGGCGATGGTGAAGCTTTTCAAAATTTCGTCTATATGGCTCTTGCAAGCCGACAGAGAAGACTTCACGGAACATACGATTTCCTTTTGCTTTTTGTCCCTCAGAATAATATCATGCCCCAGATCCGGCTTTCCTGACCTTTTATCAACGGCCGAGACGGCATACTTTCCCTTTCCCCTGATCCACTTTATAACGGCCCTCTCGGCTGCCTCACCCATTAAAATATTAATAAAACGCTCCATATAACTGCGTGAATGTAAGTCAGGGCGATCCTGCATGGTTTTGACCAGAAACATCGCATTCTCTATGCAGCTTTCCATCTCTTCATCGGAAATATCCGTCCGGATTACGCAATCTCTGTTTATCAATCTCTTCTCCTCCAATCACCGCTCTGCGCAGAATAGTATATAAACAATCTCAATCCTCACTTTGAACAGTATATCATGGCGCAATCCGAATTTCAATTCTTAATAATCATTATGTCTTCTTCCTTTTACCTGCCGCGGTTCCTGGTTTCCTTCTGTGTTTCAGGATACGCCGCAGGACAAGCAGAACCAGCACGGCCGCGCCTCCGATGGCGCAATACCCAATGATCTGCCTTCCGTCTCCGTCATCCTCCTGCACGATACGGAAATCCCCGGGAAGGTCCAGGTCAAATTCCAGATAACTTCCCATCACACTGCCGGACACAGGCTTCCAGACGCCGTCCTCCCAAATCTGCGCCGCGGAAGTTTCGGTTTCTCCGCATAGAACCCGCACTGTGGCTTTCTGCATCTGGATCGGAACCTCTTCCCCGCTATCCTCTCCCCGGAATATGGACAGCTTTGTTCCCCCGCTGTCCCCTGCTTCTATCCTCAGTGTATCCTCCGGCAGAAATTCTCCCTGTACCAAAACTTTTCCTCTGCCGTTCTCATCCTTCTCCTCCGAAGCCAGAGAAGAAACCCACTTTCTGTACTCGGCTTCCAAAATGCGGCTGCCTGTCACACGGCCATAGTCGAAATCAGGCCACAGCCCATAGTATCCTTCCTTTTCGGGAATCTCAGGAACCAGGGCCTGGTCTATACTCTCCCCGTAGGCACATTCAAAGGCGGCAAGCTCCTTCCCGTCGACCCGGAAGCTGACCGTAAACGTCAGAAACTCCTCCGGCACACCCTCTCTGCTGCAGAATTCCGTATAAGTCAGCGGTTCGGCGCCCTTTTCATATCCGATGGAATCCACGCCGGGCGTCTTGCCGGCCACATAATAATTGCCGTACAAAGTGCCGTCCTCCTGAAGGGAGCCCGCAACGGAACCTGCACACTCTCCGGAAAATTCCACTTCCGGATAGGCATAGCTGTAAAACACATCGCAGCCTCTGCCCACAATGCCTCCCACATAATTTCTTCCGGACAGACTGCCCATCATATAGCAGTTCCTGATACAATAACCGGAGGCGCCTGCGATGCCTCCCACATAACTTCCGCCTGTACTGCATATCTCCCCATAGGATTCACAGGAAACCACCGCGCCGGAATCAGCTTTTCCCACGATTCCGCCCACATAGTCCTTCTTGCCTGTAACAGCACCCACATTGCGGCTCTCTCTCACCACCGCCTTCAGTGTCTGCTCTATATGAAAGCTTTCCGCGCCGGTGACCGTGATGTCATCCTCCGGATCAAAGTCATATTCTGTGGCGATGGTTCCGGTAATGCCGCCCACATTGGTATCGGCCTCCACAATTCCTTCGTTCTCACACAGCGTTACCTTTCCCTGTTGAAAAGACTGGGTATCATAGTATGCCTCTTCGGAATCGGGATCCGCTTCTTTACCTGCTCCTTTCTCCGCTTCCGCCCCGGGGGTCTCTCCGTTCTCTGCTTTCACTTCAGGATCCTCTCCGTTCCCCGCTTCCGCCCCGGGTTCTCCGGAAGGTTCTTCCACAGTTTCGTCCGATATATCCTCAACGGTAATCCCTTCGTATCGGAACAGATCGTCACGCAGCTCATTGATTAAGCGACGGAGAACCTTGCCCTGTTCCATCAGGGCATCAATATTGGCAGACGTGCCATCCCCTCCCTGCCTCATCACCTCCGCAAGGCGCTGCAGTTCGTTTCCCGCCGCATTGAGCTCGGCGTTCAAAACCTCCAGATTATTGTTGATTCCCCCGCTTCTGTCATTTGTAGCCGATGTAAGATTTCCAAGATGCGCACTTGTGCCCTCGCCAAACCGTCTCAAGGCCGCCAGATAGCTTTCCACATCTGCCGCGGGACCTGACGGAATGCGGTTCGTCCCGTCAAAACCTCCCCCGGGAAGCTTATTTGTCCAGTCTGCGTCCCCTGAAGGAAGTTTTTCCGTCCCGTTGAAGCCATCTCCTACGCCGGTTCCCTCCAAAGGCGTGTCTCCCGTACTGTTCCCTGCTGATGCAACTTCCCCTATACTGCCCCCTGCCGACAGAGTTTCCCTGTTAGCTTCCTCCCATTTCTCCTTGTCAGCTTCCGCCTGATCTGCCCATTCTCCTGTAAGGCGGTTCAGGTCATTCCCTATCCCGGTAAGTTCCTGATTATAAATGTACCATAATTCGTTTGCTGTCCCAAGCAGGGTTCCTCCGGCTCCTGAAGCGTTGGTCAGATGCGCGCTGATGCTGCCGGTCAGCGCTGATGCCTCTGCGCTGTAACTACTCAGATCTTCATGAGCCGCCTCCAGCAAGTCGAAAAAGACCTGTGTCTCCCTGTCTATTTCACTGAGTTTGTCGTTCAGATAGGTAATCTCAAGAAAAGGTTCCATCTGTCCCACAATGCCGCCCACATCTTTCCTTCCAAGGATATGTCCCGTATTGGTGCAATTCTGCAGATACCCCTGGTGCAGACGTCCCACTATGCCTCCTGTATTGTAGCCCACATGCTGATAGCCTACTTTTCCGGAATTGATACAGTAATAAATCTTTCCTTCCGAATATCCCGCAACGCCCCCTGTGTCCGTATGTACCGGCACACTCTCCGCAGCGCCCAGATTCTCGATATCTTCCATCGAGATATCCTCAATCCCCTGGTGCACTTCCGTTGTATGAGTATTGATATCGCCTAAGTTCCGGCAGTTATTCAATATCCCCTTATTGCTTCCGCAGATTCCTCCTGTGTAGTGATCCCCTGTCACGGCGGCAGAAGAATTGCAGAGCCTGATTTCCCCCGTCTCCTCGTTGACTCCCGCTATCCCGCCGATTTCCTCTGTTCCTGCCACGCTTCCGTCCACGCTGCAGTTTATGATCCTGCCATAATTTACCCCTGCCAGGATGCCTGCCCGGCTTCCGGTACCGTCCGGTGTCACCCTTCCTGAAACAGACAGATTCCGCACCGTTCCTCCTGCCTGAACATATCGGAACAGTCCTGTCACAGAACCTGTTACCGTCAGATTCAGGCCTGAAACGGTATGTCCCCCGCCGTCAAAGATCCCCCCGAAACTAGGAATGCTGATCCGGTCATGCTCCTGAAGAACAATATC
Source organism: uncultured Acetatifactor sp. (assembly GCA_910584865.1). Taxonomy (GTDB): domain Bacteria; phylum Bacillota; class Clostridia; order Lachnospirales; family Lachnospiraceae; genus Acetatifactor. The sequence goes on along the minus strand of CAJUCE010000019.1, from coordinate 46,782 downwards.
ATTCTCCAGACATACATATTTATCCCTGGACCATGCGTCAAATCGGCAGTCCTCGGCCAGTTGAGCCAGCTCCTCCTCGGTGGAAACGGAGATAATGGTATATTGGGACTCATCGATGGTCTCCTCCTCGTTTTCACCTGAAATCATCTGCCCGAAAACAGAGTACTCCTGCGCCTTTGCCACCGGGACTGCCCCGGCTGCCGGGATTCCTGACAAAACCAGCGACAGGACAGCAGGCAAAGTTAATGATGCCTGTATCTGTATTGTGGATTTCCTATTTTTCATTCTCCGCTGCCTCCTTTCCGTTCCCGGCAAGCCGTGCGTTCCGCTTCTTTTTCCGTTTTCCGAATCTGGTTCTCCGTTTTTCCTCCCCGTCTTTTGCGGCATCAGAACTCCGGCTTTCTCCTTCTCCTTTTGCGGTTTCGGGCTTTCGGCTTTCTTCCCCGCCTTTTGCTGCTTCAGAACTCCGGCTTTCTCCTTCTCCTTTTGCGGTTTCGGGCTTTCGGTTTTCTTCCCCGCCTTTTGCTGCTTCAGAACTCTGGTTTTCCTTCCCGCTTTCCGCGGCATAGGGCATCCCGTCTTTCTCCCCGGTTACCACCTCGTCGGGCTTCCGGTTCCCTTCCGCACTTCCTGCGGATCGGTTTCCCGCTTCATTATTTCCGGAATCCCTGCCCTCCGGCTGCGGCAGTTCCTCCAACCTCTCCGTGTCATAGATCCTCAGATTTTCCACCGTATCCTTTGCCCGAACCACAGCCCCCATCTCGCCGTCGATCACACCGGTAAATTCTCCTTCCACCACGCCGTTTACATATCCCTTGATATGCCCTGACATACGGACACGTCCGCCTGCGGGAAGCGGTTTGATGGTTTCCCGTTTCAATGTAAACGCAGTTTTCTCTATAATGATATCTCCCACCAAAAGCGTCTGGGGCAGCGCCAGAAGTACCAGGCCAATGGAGGTCAGAGTTCCCCGTCCCAGGGCCAGGCCGATGGCCGCCACCACCGCATTGGAGGATACATTGCTGATAATAAAACCTGCCGCCACCAACATGGAACCGCTGGTTACAATGGTGGGAAAGGCCTGGTTCAGGGTCTCTACGATCGCCTTTCTAATGGGCATATAGGTCTTCAGCTCCATATAACGGCTTGTTATTACAATGGCGTAGTCTATAGTGGCCCCCATCTGAATGGCCGAAACCACCAGATATCCCAGGAAATACACCACATCCCCCGTGAGATAGGGCATGGAGAAATTCATCCAGATACTTCCCTGAATGGTCACCACCAACAAAACAGGCAGGCCTGCGGACTGGAAAGTAAACAGCAGTATCACCATGACAAACAATGCCGTCAGGATCGTGATAATATTGTTGTCCATACTGAAGGAATCACTCAGATCCCTGTTGCTGGTAGAATTGCCCGCCAGATAAATATCCTCATAATCATAATATTTTGCGGCCACACCGCGTATGCGGTCCAGCGCGGCGTACGTTTCCTCCCCCTCCACCGGCAGGGAGAGTTCCAGGACAAAACGACTGCACTGCTCCCCCAACAGCTGATTCCTGGCGATACTGATCTGGGAGTAGGCATCCGTCAGCGTCTCCTCCAGTTCATCCTCCAGGGTGATGCTCCCCTTTTCCTTCTGGTCATAGATGAAGAGAAACATATCGATCAGCGGCACCTTATAATCGCTGATCCCTCCCAGGAGCGCCCCGAAGTTGCTGCCGTCCACCGCATAGGCGGAATAGAGTAGATTTGCCACCTCAATATCCATATCAATCAGTTCCGCGAACTCCCTGGGGGAGAGCTGCTGTGTGAGAATATAGCCGTCCATGGCCTCGATATTGGCCAGTCCCATGCAGGAATCCACCTCTGGCATCCGTTCCAGTTCCCGCAGGACCTGCCCCTCCTTCTCATAGTCACCGCACGGCACCATGACTGCCAGCTGGTTCACGGTTCCGAATTCCCGATTTACCATCTCCGCCGAAAATTTATTTTCACTCATGTTTTTGGATTTCAGGGTATTTACATCATAGACATAATCCGCCTTTCCCGATAAGACAGCTCCGGCCACCACCATGACCAGGAGCAGGGGCGGCACCACGAAACGGGTATGTACACAGAATTTTCCCACCGCCGTAATGTTGGGCACAAAACTCTTGTGATGGGAATGGTCTATTGCATTGGCGAAGGTCAAAAGCAGGCCCGGCATCAGGAAGAATACCGAGATCAGGCTCAGCAGAATGGCCTTCGCCAGCACGATTCCCATGTCATAACCGATGCCAAACTGCATAAACATCATGGCCACCATACCAGACACCGTGGTCAGGGAACTGGAGGAAATCTCAGGAATCGCCTTGCTCAGGGCCACGATCACCGCCTCCCTGGCGTCCTTGTCCTCATGTTCCTCCATAAAACGGTGGCAGAGGATGATGGCATAATCCACCGCCAGAGCCAGCTGCAGCACTACCGCAATGGAATCCGTGACAAAGCTTATGGTCCCGAACCAGTAATTGGTACCTTTGTTCAGAATCGCCGCCACAATAAAAGTCATCAGGAATACCGGAATCTCCGCATATGTGGTAGATGTAAACAGAAGCACCGCCACAATGACCACGCCTGCCAGAATCAAAATGACAATCATGTCATTTTGAAGATCCGAGGCATCCCTCTCCTCCTGTCCGATATCGGAAGTATAATACACATCGTATCCGGACAGTTCATCCAAAATCCCGTTCAGCCAGGCAAGAGTCTCCTCAGCCCCGGCCTCCCCGTCAAAAGTGACTTTGAATAACGCTTCCATATCATGATAGTATGCTTCCGTGTCCTCAAAATCCAACATACTGACCCCGTCCGCCCGGCGGATCTGCTCTGCCAGTTCCTCCGCTTCCTCATAAGTTACACTGCACACCATGATCCGGGCCGTGCCATAGGTAATAAACTGTTCCTCCATCAGATCCAGCCCCTGCCGTGTCTCCGTGCTGTCCGGCAGATAGGAGGTCAGATCATTGTTGACTTTTACCTTATTCATGGACAATATGCTGTATGCGATCAGCAAAATGAAAACCAGATAAAAGCCTTTCCTCTTATCCACGATCAGGGTGGAAAATTTCATCATAAAGGATTCGTCTTTTTTGCCTTTTTCCATGGGACCATCCTACTCTTTCCCCGTTGTCCTGTTCTGCGGCCCGGGCGGATTTTCTGACTGTGCGTTCTGCATCCCCTTCCATCAGCAGCCCGCTCTGCAATGCTTCTAATGCCTCTTACCTGCCATATGTACAGGAGTTCATTACACGTATACCTGTATTTTAATAGACAACAGTTGATTTTCTTTTCAAAAGTTATTATAATAGAAATCACAGGAATGGCAATAAACAAATTTTCACATCATGTGCATTTATGAACACTTTCACGAAAAATGTCGTTCTTTTATGAAATGTTTAGAAATGACCCAGACTGAAGATTTGTGACAGAAAAGCCGGCTTTTAAGAAGGAGGCATATCATGACAGGCAATAAGACTGACCGGAGAGTCAGAAGGACAAAATCCCTGCTGATGCAGGGATTGATACAGCTGATGGAGACAAAGGATGTAAAAGATATTTCCGTAAAAGAACTGGCTGACCTGGCCGACATCAACCGCGGAACCTTCTATCTGCACTACAGCGATGTCTATGACATGCTCTCCCAGATAGAAGACCAGCTGTTCATGGAATTTTATGAAATTATAGACAGGACACTGACCCCTGATTCCGTGCTCTCCTCCCCCCGTACTACCCTTTACGAAATTTTTACCTTTCTGGGGCGGCACAAGGAGATGGCACGGGCAATGACTGGCCCCCATGGTGACCTTGCCTTCGTAAACCGAATGAAAAATCTTGTAGAAGAACATTTGGACAGCATCTGGGCCGCAGGACAGGCTTCCGGCAATAACCGGTACGCGGAAGCCTTTGTGGTGTCCGGCTGCGTGGGCGTCTTTGAGACATGGCTGCGGGATCCCATGCCGCCCTCCCCTGAAACCATGGCCGAGATCTGCGGCAGGCTGCTGGAAAAAGGCATCCTTCCCACCTGAATACGACACAGGCGTACCGGGCATGTTTGCCGCGCAACCACCTCCGGTCTCCGCCTGATTCCTCCGGAAAACACTCCCGCAAGGGCTATTTATTTTCACCCACATATATCTTGATGCGGCTCTGGATAACCGAAGCCACCTCGTCCACGCTCTTCTGCCCTTTGAAGAAGCCTGCGGCCTCCTCGTTGATGATATTGAGAACCTCATCCCCCTGGGAATAAGTCACAGGCCTGGCGGTCTCCATCAGGGACATAGTCAAATCCACCTCCTCCTGGGTAGGAATGCGGTAATCATAGCTCCAGCCGTCGCTGTAGGAAAAACCGCCGCCTGCCCCCATCACAATGGCTTCCCCGTTCTCGTCCAACATGACCTCCCCGTTCTCATCCGTAAAGTACTCCACCTTGACGGCTTCCTCCGCCATGGCATTGAGCTTGCTCTTCATTGTGGGAAATCCGAAATAGCTGTGGCCCCTGTCCGGATTCTCCTCCTTTGCCAGGAAACCCTCAAGGAACTCCCACGCCCCCTCCTTTTGCTTTGCCTTGGAGGTGATGGCATAAGTCTGGCTGGCTGCAAGCATGCATCCGTTGCTGCCGTCCATGGTGGGATAGCCGATATAGGCGGCATCCCCCTGGAAAATCTCGTTGCACACCTGTATCTGATCAAAATCGTAGATATTCGCCTCGTAAAGAAGCACCTCCCCGCGCTGAATCCTGTTGGGCGTGGACAGATCTCCCTCCTCCCAGTTTACCTCGTCAGGGAAGTGATTGACGAAATTCAGTATATCTTTAAACTCATCAGTATCAAATCTGCATTCCCCGGTAGCCCAGTCCACGAAAGAATCCGCATTGTACACCATCAGGTATATCATGATCTGATCCTTGGTCACATTGTCAAAAAGCTGTGCATCCGGGTTGGCATCTGCATAGGCGATGAGCTCCTCCACGGTCCACCCCATCTCGCTGCCCACATCAGCAGCCTTGCCTACCACCGTCTGCATCTGGAAGCTGTAGGGAATACAGACCAAAGTTCCCCCTATGGTATAGGCCTCCAGGATATTTTCCATAAAGTCGGAGCGGTCCAGCTTCTCGCTCTTGTCCAGATAGCCGTTCAAATCCTCGAAGACACCCTTGGCCGCCAGCTGCTCGATATTCAGACTGCTCAGGTCAAGGATATCGGGACAATTGCTGGAAGTGATGTCATTGTTCATCCGGTTTATGCCGTCCGCTATGTAGGCCTGGTAATCATCGCCGTTCCAGTTGTTGAAATCCAGGTAGCTGCGGATGCTGATATGGTATTTGTCACTGGATTTATTAAACTTCACCGCCTCGGACTGGATGTCCGAGCTGCCATACAGGGTTCCGATGAGAATGGTCTCCTTCTGGGGCACCTCGCTGGCCTTTTTCTTTGTCAGCAGCGCGATCCCGTTGTCATTGGTATCCCAGTCCATGACCACAGCAAGGATACGTCCGTCCCCCAGCACCCCGAAATTCTGAACGTAGTTGCCGTTGATGTCGCTGTCCAACCAGATGAACAGCTCCGTGGCAGTCTGGGACTTAAGATCGTACTCCAGCACCCTGCTGCCGTCCTGCACCAAAAAGTCCTTTTCAATGCCGGGCACCAGGGTGTTGTTGTTTCCGCCGGGGAAATTCTCATAGGTTCCGCCTGTCTTCTTTCCCTGGAAATCGATATCCGCCAGTTCATAGCCGTCATTGCTGCGATAGCAGACATAAACTTTGCCGTCCCTGCCTGTGCCCATGGAGCGGATCCATCCGTTCCCGCCGGCATCCAGGGACACTGCGCCCTGACTCCTGCCCTCCTGGTCAAACAGCAGAACCTTGGCATCAGACGACACGTAAATCCGCCCCTCTCCGTCCAGGGCCAGGGAATCCACATAACCATCCCCCACCTGCTCGCTTATGTCCTCCGCAAGCACCTGGTTTCCCTGGGCGTCAAACTTGCACAGATAGTTTTGGGACTCGGTGTAGTCCTCATTGTAGACAGTGGATACCCCGTACATGCTGCCGTCCTTTGCATAAGTTACACGGTTCAGGTTCCAGTTTCCTTCCCCTTCGTAAGACAATGGTGTCTTGGTTACGTTGCCGCTCTCCAGGGCATACCTGCACATGCTCTGGGTGGACTTCCCCGCTGCCTCATCATAGTCATAGGACAGATAAGAGAGCCCGTCCCCTACCAGCTGCACATCGTAGTAGGAGAAGTTCTCCTCCTCGATGGTAAGAAACTCCGGCACCCATACCCACTCCTTTTTCTCCGTGGCGCCCTCCGCATCACTGCCGCAGGCGGCCAGGGCAAACACCGTGGCAGCAGCCAGTCCCAGTGCCAGAACGCGCCGCATAAGCACATCTTTCCTTCTAAAACTCATCCTTTTATACTCCTTTTCCGGCCTGCCTTCCTCTGCCCTGCCCCTCCCGGGCCGGGCCGGGACCCGTACAGGTTCCGATAACCGTTCCCCTGCAGGCCTTGTTATACTCTTGAGCGCATTCCCTTACCGTCTTCTGTTCTGCAACGCCTAAACTCTCACTCATTATACTATTTCGACTGGCAAATGTTTTCGCACATGAATATACATTACAGATTAAGTATATCACACTCCCGGAAAAATGCACCTTAAGATTTTATGAATTACAGAAGAAGAAAGTTTAAAATTTCAATCACTTACATCCATACCTGTTTTGCATCTCGGTTTTCACCTTGACAGAAAACATGCCTGATAGTATTATTATAAAAGAAACAATTTTCGCACCACAAAATGAATCTTTCGGAAGGAATGGAATGCAGATGGCAAACGGACAGGAAGAGCGTATCAGAATTGTACAGGAAACCGTGGCGGGCAAAGAAATCACGTTTGCCCATGTGATGGGAGGACCGGCGCCCATCATATACCAGAAGCTGGGCCTGAACCCCCAGGTGGACTACCAGTCCTCGGCCATCGGCATTATGAACATGACGCCGCCGGAATCAGCCGTCATTGCCTCCGATATCGCTGTCAAAAGCGGAAACGTCTACCTGGGCTTCGCGGACCGCTTTACGGGTACGCTGATCATCACGGGAGAGATATCCGACGTGATGTCCGCCATGACTGAAATTGTGAACTATTTCCGGGATGACCTGGGATATGTGGTCTGCAAAATCACAAAGAGATAGGAAGGCTGCCATGGCCCATATAACACAGAAAGAACTGTTGGAAAGGCTGTTCCACGAGGATTACGAACGGCTCAAGGATAAAAAACTGCGTATCACGCGTCTGCGCATCCCGGGAAAAGAGGTCTGTCTGGCCCATGTCATCAGCGTCTCACAGCCCTGTGTCTATCAAAACCTGGGCCTGCACATCGGCGTACACGAAGGGGAGGATCATACGGGGGAATCCATCGGGCTGATCCGTTTTACCCCCTGGGAGGCCGTAGTGGTGGCTGCAGATGTTGCGATGAAAAGCGCGGATGTGCAGATCGGCTTCATGGACCGCTTCTGCGGTTCCCTGATCCTCACCGGAGGGCTGTCGGAAGTCCAGACCGCGGTGGCGGAAGTCGTCCGCTTTTTCAGAGAGGAACTCCATTTCCACACCTGCGAAGTACACCGCAGCTGAAACGTGTTGGATAGTTCATTCCCGCCGTCTGACGGAAAGCAATATCCGCAGGAACTGTCTGGAAAGAACTGATACAGCCTGTTCAGGCAAAAGCAGACACTCCCATGCATACGCAAAACCGGAAAGGGGCAGCACATGAAAAAATTATTTCTGATGGGCAGAAGCGAAGCCGGTAAAACCTCTCTGACCCAGGCGCTACGGGGCGAAGAGCTTCATTATGTGAAAACACAATATACCAGTTCCGATGACGACACCATCGACTCCCCGGGGGAATACGCGGAATCCAAGTGCTTCAGCGTGGGGCTTGCCTGCTTTTCCTTCGAGGCGGATGTGGTTGCCATGGTCCAGGCGGCGGACGAACCCTTTAACCTGTTCGGCGCCAGCCTGCGTTCTTTTATCCTACGCCCGCTTATCGGCATTATCACCAAGATCGACTCCCCTTACGCCAATATCCCCATGGTCAGGCAATGGATGGCCAATGCAGGCTGCGAACGCATTTTCCTGATCAACAATGTGACCAGGGAGGGTATCGGCGAGTTGATGGATTATCTCGCACAGGATCTGCCCCGACTGACGTTTGAGGAGGCAAAATACAGGCAGGGCTTAGGGTTAAGCGAATGGGACCCGCTTCCTGAAGATGCATAATATCCCGATACGCCTTTTCGGGATGCTGCACTTTTCTGTCGTTTTCTAATCCTCATTATCCCTGATTTATTATGCCACTTCGCCGCATGCTAAAATAATCAATGCTTTCAGACAACCGCCTCTATGATTGTCCTGCATCCACGAAGCTGTCCGCGCCAAGCGCCTGAAAGTCCATTGACAGAACCGTATAATCCTCTTTCAAATATTCTGCCAATGCCCTGAGCGTCGTTGTCTTTCCATACTGCCTCCCACGGTTGATGACAAAATATTTCCCCCTGTCTACGTAATGTTTCTTAATTTTGTCCACCATATCCTCAAGCCGCACCATATAGTGCAGTTCTGGCCTGCAGCACCCTTCTGTGTTGAAATAGCGTTCCATACTCCCGTTCCTTCCCGGTTTTCTTCCAAAAAATCAACTCCTTGATTTTATGTTCCTCCTATGTATGATACCCTGATTCCGAACACAGGTCAACTGAAAACGCATTATTTCGATACTTGTTTGTAAACCATTCCCAACCGCTGCCTGGGCACACTATAGACGGCCTCGATGTTCTCAGTATACACCGGCCGTGCTTTAATTCATCCTCCTGAACCCAGACGGCGAAACTCCGGTATGCTGCTTAAACTGCTTGCAAAACGAGAAACAGTCCGGATATCCCAGCTGGACGGCAAGCTTCTCCACCGGAATATCAGAACGCAGAAGCAGCGTCTTGGCCCGGTTAATCCTGACACGGATGGCATACTGACCAATGGAAATTCCGGTGTATGTCCTGAACTGCTTCCTGAGCGCCTCATAGCCCATATTCATCTGGGCGGCAATCTCCTGTCCGGTGATCCGCCCGGAATAGCGTTCCATCAGACGGCAGGCTTGCCGGATGCAGTCGTCCTCTTCCCGTGAGTGGAAACAGCGGGAAGTGATGTTGCACAAAAGCTGCTGGGTTTCAAAGTACAGGCGGATCAGCCCGTGTTCATCGGCGCACTGCATGGCGGCCAGAAGGCTCTGGGCTGCGGGAAGAATTTCTTCCACAGCGGCTTCCTCACAGTTCAGTACCGGCCTGTCGGATAATAACCCCATGGAAAACAGGTTGTGATAGCTCTCCGCACTGATGCAGATAAAAAACTCCAGCCACTTTCCGTCCGGCTTTACGATTGTGGAATGCTTTACGCCCGGGAGCCTCTGGACAAAAGATCCCCGGGAAAGCTTCACACAGGCATGGCTTCGGTCAGAATACTCCCCTTCCCCATCCAAAAGTAACAATCCACCGTAATATTCAAATGTAATATCCCGGTTGCTCCCCCTGTCGTCCGGTTTATAGATAAAACCACAGGAAAGGTTTCCGGCAGTCTTGTTGGGACCCACAGTCCTGTATGCTACCCTTGTCTTATATTGTGTCATACCCTCCTCCCGTTCCATATACCATATCTCATTATCAAGTCCCGTATTCCACATCCCAAATTTGACATATGAGAATTCCCATAACAACCATTCCGCTTCCGATATTTTGAGTATATCATAAAACCATGCAGAAGCACAAGCCTGTTTCAAAACCAAAACAGACAAGAATAGAATTATAGCGCTGTGATCGGAGGCTACGGTAAAGAATAAAACAGCGCCTGCGCAGCAGAAAGAGAGGAAAAATGACAGAACGCGAGAACTTCTTTTCACTGATCAAAAGAACGGGATATGAACGGATTCCCGTGCTGTACGATTTTTGTCCGTATCTGCAGGAGACATGCGGCCGGAAGGTAGAGGATCTGTACCGGGAGATCGGATTTACGCCCTGCCCCATAGCCTATGCAGCCGGAATTCCGGTGAAAGACAGCGACACGGAGAAATTCCGCAAATATTACGGTATCCTGAAAGAGGGAACCACCATCGATATCTACGGCGTGGCAAACGAACCCGGCAGTGCGGCGGCCATGCACATGACCCACATGCTCCATCCGCTGGAAAAAATAAAGACCCTTGAGGAGCTGGAAGCCTATCCCTTCCCGGAATTTGTCTGGGATGAGGAGGATGTGGCCAGACAGCTTGCCCGCAACAATGCCCTGAAAGCCCAGGACAGGGTAATCTGCGGCAGCATGCAGTGCACCATCTGGGAAACCGCCTGGTACATGCGGGGCATGGAAGTACTGATGATGGACATGATGTCCGAAGATGAAATGGCGGAATTCGTATTGAACGAAGTGACGGAACTGGCTATTCATCGGGCGGAATATTTCGTAAAAACAGGTGCGGAAGTACTTTATTTCGGAGACGACATCGGAATGCAGCACACCATCATGATGAGCAAGGAACTCTACCAGACATGGCTCAAGCCCCGCCTGAAAAGGGTGGTGGACGCGGCCAGGGCGATCAACCCGGATGTGATTATTTTCTACCACTCCTGTGGCTTCGTGGAGCCTTTTATCGAGGACCTGATCGAGGTTGGCATCGACGTGCTGAACCCCGTGCAGCCGGAATGTATGGACTTCGCAGAAATCCATGCCAAGTACGGCGACAGGATTTCCTTCCACGGAACCATAGGAACCCAGACCACTATGCCCTTCGGAACTCCGGAAGAAGTCCGGGCAGAAGTATTTAAAAACCTGGACATCGCAGGCAAAAAGGGCGGGCTTTTAGTCTCTCCCACCCATCTCCTGGAGCCGGAAGTGCCCTGGGAAAACATCCGGGCTTACATTGAGGCCTGCAGGGATTATACGGAGTCCCCGTCCTGAGAGAGAAGTGCACTGGCTGCTCCGGCACCGTCACGGGACTCCTGGCAGAAAGTTCTGACTGTATATAGAAAAAGTAAAGAAATTATTAACCCGGAGGAAAAACATGAGCATTTTAAACGATATTTCCGAGAATCTACAGAGAGGAAAGGCAAAGATTGTAAAAGAACTGGTTCAGCAGGCAATCGATGAGGGCATCCCCGCACAGGAAATTCTGGAGCAGGGGCTGTTAGCAGGAATGGATGTGGTGGGAGAAAAATTCAAAAAGAACGAGGTCTTCGTGCCGGAAGTCCTGGTTGCCGCACGGGCCATGAACATGGGCTCCGGCCTTTTAAAGCCCCTCCTTGCCGAAGGCGGCGTGGAAGCCATAGGCAAGGTGTGCATCGGCACGGTAAAAGGCGATCTCCATGACATCGGTAAAAACCTGGTAAAGATGATGATGGAGGGCAAGGGACTGGAGGTTGTGGATCTGGGAACAGATGTGGATCCGGAAACCTATGTAAAAACCGCAATTGACCAGAACTGCCAGATCATCTGCTGTTCCGCACTGCTGACCACTACCATGCCGGTGATGGAGGCGGTGGTAAAAGAAGCGGAAAAGGCAGGTATCCGCGATAAGGTGAAGATCATGATCGGCGGTGCGCCTGTAACGGAAGCCTTCTGCCGGCAGATCGGCGCGGATAAATACACCCCGGATGCGGCCAGCGCTGCCGATACCGCCGTAGCGTTCTGCCGCGCAACAGCGTAAAATGGGAACGGATACAATGCCGGAAGCCTGGGAGAATATCACTCCTGAACCGGAAGTCCTAAAGGAAGAAATTCTGCGCCTGGGGGCAAAGGCCGTTGCTGTAATCAGCGTGGAAAACATATCCTTTGACACAGCCTTCCGCGACATGTGCGCTTCCAATGCCTGCGGCAATTACGGAAAAAACTATATGTGCCCGCCGGACGTGGGGGAGATAGACGGCCTGATCCGCGAAGCAAAGACCTATTCCCATGCCATTGTCTATCAGACAATCGGACTTTTAGAGGACAGCTATGATTTCGAGGGCATGATGGGTGCCGGACAGTTCCACAACGACCTGGTGCAGAATGTCCGGGCTCTGTTTGGCAAATACGGTCAAAAGGCCCTTCATCTGGGCGCCGGCGGCTGCCGGCTATGCCCGGTATGCGGGAAAAAAACAGGCGAACCCTGCCGTTTCCCCCACAAGGCATTGGCCTCGCTGGAATCCTACGGCATCAATGTGTCCAAACTGGCCGCACAGTGCGGTATGCGCTATATCAACGGTGAAAACACGGTGACTTATTTCGGGGCGGCGCTGTTTTGAAGCAGCGTGCAAGAGGCGGAGTTTGCGTCTGCACGGCATCCGCAAACTCTTCCATACACAAAAAGCTGTGCAGAAATGAGATAAATAATGAAAAGAGATATGAAAAAGTGGCTGAAAGAATGGCAGGCTGCGCCCGTGAAAAAGGCGTTCCCCATTCTGTCCTTTCCCGCAGTCCAGTTAATGGGAATCAGTGTAAAAGACCTGATCGGCGATGCTGGCCTCCAGGCCAGGGGCATGAAGCTTGTGGCGCAGCAAACGGACAGCGCAGCCTCCGTCAGCCTGATGGACCTGTCCGTGGAAGCGGAATGCTTCGGCGCGAAGATCCGTTTTTCCGAGGATGAAGTACCTACCGTAGTCCAAAGCGTGGTGTCTACAGAGGAAGAAGCCGAGGCCCTTATCGTTCCGCCGGTGGGAAGCGGGCGCACCGGGATCTATCTCGACGCCATCAGACAGGCCGCGGAGGAGATTACGGACCGTCCGGTATTTGCCGGCGTCATCGGCCCCTACTCTCTGGCGGGACGCCTGATGGATGTAACGGAAATCATGATTCTGTGCTACGAAGAGCCGGATATGGTTCACACAGTGTTAAGAAAAGCCACACGGTTTTTAATTGACTACTGCAAGGCTTACAAAGAGTGCGGTGCCAACGGTGTCGTCATCGCAGAGCCGCTGGCAGGAGTGCTCTCTCCCACCCTGGAAGAGGAATTTTCCGAGCCTTATACCCGTGAGATCGTGGAATCAGTGCAGGACGATTCATTTGCGGTCATATACCACAACTGCGGCAACGGCACGGCGATGATGACGGCTTCCATCGCCGCCACTGGAGCTGCCGCCTTCCATTTCGGCAACGCGGTGGATATGGAGGAAATGCTCCAAAAGATGCCCAAGGATAAGCTTGTGATGGGAAATATCGATCCCGCGGGGCAGTTCAGAAACGGCACGCCGGAGTCCATCCGGAAGGAGACCCTTGCGCTGATGGAGAGATGCTGCAGATATGATAATTTCGTCATTTCCTCCGGCTGCGACATCCCGCCCATGTCCAGATGGGAAAATGTCCGCGCATTCTTCGGTGCAGTGAAAGACTTTTACGAAATGAATGAAAAGCACGCAGAGGGGTATAAATATGAATAGAGAAGAACCAAAAATTCGTTTTTTTATAAACGGAGAAGTAATTTCCGTGGAGCCCGGCATGAAAGTGAGCGGACTTCTAAGCGGCAGTCACGGCGTGGATATGCCCTGCGGCGGCAGACACGCCTGCGGAAAGTGCATGGTCTACGCCGAAGGCCCTTTCCCGGCGCCCTCAGATACAGAGACGCGCCTTCTGGGAGAAGAACGGATAAAGCAGGGCATACGCCTGGCCTGCTTTTTGGAGACCGTACCGGAGGGCAGTATCCGGGCGCTCCGGAACCGGAACGACAGCGACGAAACCATCTGCCTCAGCGCGGACAGCAATGCTGACACCGGACAAGCCGCTTTCACTCACCCCGGAACAAACTCTGCTTCCCGGCTCTACCGCCGCCTTGGGGCCGCGGTGGACATCGGAACCACCACCGTCGCGGCTTCTCTGCATCGGGAGGGACTTCCGGTCGGAACCAAGGGGGCATGGAATCCCCAATCCGTATTGGGCGCGGATGTGATCAGCCGGATCGACGCCTCTCTGGAAGGCCAGGCCCAAAAACTTGCGGACCTAGTAAGAGGCGCCGTCTCGCAGCTTCTGGAATCCCTGACAGAACGCGCCGGGGAACGGATGGAAGAGATTGAGACCGTGGTAATTACAGGCAACACCGCGATGTTGTATTTTCTCTCGGGCAGGAATCCCGAATGCCTGTCCCATGCCCCCTTTGAGGCGGACGAGCTGTTCGGCATATGGACATCCGGAGAAGATCTGGGACTTGGCTGCAAAAAGGCGAAAGTCTATCTCCCCCGCTGCATTTCCGCCTTTGTGGGGGCCGATATCACCACGGCACTTCTGGGTACGGGAATCCGGGGCACGGAGCATGGCACAATGATGGCGGACGTGGGAACCAACGGGGAAATTGTCCTGTTTCGGAAGGACCGCATGATCTGCTGTGCCACGGCTGCCGGACCGGCCTTCGAGGGCGCCGGGCTTTCCTGCGGAATGCGCGGGACAGACGGCGCCGTGGACCGCGTAAAATGGGCAGACGGGAAGTGGAAGGTACATGTCCTCGGGGAAGAAAACGCAGCGGGAATCTGCGGCAGCGGCGTAATCGACGGCGTGGCAGGGCTCCTGGAAATCGGCCTTCTGGATGAGACCGGATATCTGGAGGAGGATGTGTTCTTTACAGGAAATGTGGGGCTTTCCGCCTGGGATATCAGGCAGATCCAACTTGCCAAAGGTGCCGTACGGGCCGGAATGGAAACCATATTGCTGCAGGCCGGCTTAAACAGCGAAGACCTTGACTGCCTCTATGTGGCCGGTGGTTTCGGCTCTTATATGTCCGTAGAAAGCGCACAGCGGATCGGCCTCCTCCCCAAAATAGACAGGCAGAAGATCCGAATCTGCGGAAATGCGGCACTGGCGGGAGCAGAACGCATCCTTAATGACAGCGCCTGTGAAAAAGAGGCCTCCGCACTGGCAGCGGGGGCGGAAACGGTCAATCTGGGCGGGAACGAGGCGTTCCAGGATTTTTATATGGAACACATGATGTTTGAAGAATGACAGGCAGACAAGAACCGAATCAGACAAGACTATGAAAGAATTTCGGCCCGGTTACAGGCATGCGGAAAACGCGGCAAGACTGGAATTCCCGCAAGGTAGTACTAGAGTCCGAGCCTGCTAAATACGAAGTGACGGAATATATCGCCACTACCTATAAATGCCCAAAGTGTAAACAGACAGAGAATCCCTGCTTCAGAAAGGATGAGGGCTGTCCTCCCTCGCTCATTGGGAAGAGCTATGCAGCGCCGACGCTGGCGGCAGGTATTCTGAAGAACAAGTTTGTCCTGGGTGGTACTCGATTTCTTCAGGCACTCCATAATAGAGCTGCATAGCATTTCACCTCCGTCCATAAAGACAGCTTTCCGTACCAAGGGGGAATAGCCCCCTTGCTTTACATATAGCTTTTTATCTGGCACAATTCATCGATGCTAATCTTTTTCATACCCATTCCGTTTATAAAGCATCAAGAACACCAAAACACTTACCGCCAGCTCCCCGAACAGCACCGCCATGTCCAGCGGCGACATCACATACTTCTCCCCGGCTGCCAGCCGTTCCGTCATGCCTGTCATGACCCCGGTGAACAGGAATGCAGAAATCTTGTGGAGTCCCTCGGACAGGTTCCCGAATACCGGCACCATCATGAACACCATTAGGAAGGGATAGGAGATCAGGTTGGCGTTCATCTGGTTCTTGGCGCAGATCCCCACGATCATCCCCAGCACACAGCTGGTCAGGGAGACCACCATGCTCACCAGGAAAAAGGGAACCCAGGGCACGATGTCCAGGGAGATTCCGCTGATGAACAGCACGATGTAATTCACTGCCATCAGCATCACGAAGGGGATCAGGATGCTGCCGATGAAATACTGCACTCCTGTAATAGAGGATGTCATCAGGGCCCGCAGTGTGTGGTTCTCCTTCTCCTCCGCGATGGACGTGCCAACCATGATGAAGCCCTCCGCGCAGATATTCATGGTAATTCCGATATTCAGGAGTGTTCCTGTGAGGAACGGCACAAAATCGCTCTCCGAATTGATTCCATAGAGGATCTTGCACGCATACACCATCCCTATGACCAGCACCGGCCCTATCATGATCATGGCGTTCCGACTGATGGACAGCCATTTGATCTGGGTCACCGCCGCCAGTTTGCGCAGGCCTGCGCCCCTCTCTGCACTGCCATATCTGCTCATTCCAATGGGCTGCAGACTTTCATTCATACTTTTCATAAATCAACAAACTCCTTTCGATTCGTTTTTCCGTTTATTTAAATTCATATATTTGTTTGCGAGCTTTCATTCAAATCTTTCCTATCCATAAACGCTTTTCCAAACGCTTTTTCCTGAATTTAAGTTTATAATCCTTATAACGAAACCCTCTTTTGGATTCAAATCCACAAAATCATACATTCAGCTCCTTCCCCGTAACCTCCAGGAACACCGTCTCCAGGGTGGGCTCGCAGGAATGGATCCGCATGACCTGGTCCCCCTCCATCCACCCGGCGATCTTCGCGATGTTCTCTGAGTTTTGGGCCAGTTCCAGCTCCCTGTCGTCTGCCAACAGCACATGGTACTTTTTGTTGCGGTTGTACTTCAGGCAGATCTCCTGGGGAGACCCGAACTCCACGATCTCTCCGTCGTGGAGCAGCGCCACCCTGTCGCAGAGCTTGGCGGCCTCCTCCATGTTGTGGGTAGTGAGGAAGATGGCCATGCCCTGCTCCTTCAGCTCCAGGAGCATCCGGTGGATCGCCACGGCGGTGGCGGGATCCAGTCCGCTGGTAGGCTCATCCAGAAATAGGATTTTGGGCTTGTGCAGCACGGCACGGGCCAACACCAGGCGCTGGGTCTGGCCCTTGGAGAGCTTTCCGGCAGGTTTGCTTTTATGCTCCGCAAGCCCTACCTGGGCCAGCACCTGCTCCACCCGGGACTTGGGCACCTGCCATATTCTGGCAAACACAATCAGGTTCTGCCATACGGTCATCTTCCCGTAGATGCCGCTGTTGTCCGAGACCACGCCGATCTTTTCATAGATGGACGCATCGATGTTGGCGGAGTCCGTGCCCAGGAGCCTGGCCTCCCCGGAGGTCTGGCGGAGCTGCCCGGTGATGATCTTGATCGTGGTAGTCTTCCCCGCCCCGGAGGGTCCCAGGAAGCCCAGGATCTCCCCTCTGTGCAGGGTCATGTTGATGTCCTTCAGTGCCTGCTCCGTCTTGAAGCGCTTGGAGACATGTGACAGAGACAGTAGTACATTCTGTTCCATACAATTATCCTCTTTCCTTGTTTTTCTATGTGAGGGCGATGTTCCTGTGCTGAAGAGGCACGATTCTGTCTTATGCATTGTCTGTGCATGACAAGCTCCCTGCCATCTGCATTACATACGCCCCCGCACACCAGCATCATACCACCCTGCCCCGCCCCTGTGGTGAAATATGCCCAAACGGCTAAGGGCGCTGCCTGAACGGAATCTCACATCCGCTCCAGCAGCGCCCCCTTCATGTTCCTGGCGAACAGGCACCTCTCT
Source organism: uncultured Acetatifactor sp. (assembly GCA_910584865.1). Lineage (GTDB taxonomy): Bacteria > Bacillota > Clostridia > Lachnospirales > Lachnospiraceae > Acetatifactor. The sequence goes on along the minus strand of CAJUCE010000019.1, from coordinate 29,220 downwards.
CCGTTTTTCATCCGTAACTCTCTGCCCTTCAAATCCAGCTCCGCGATCTGCTCCAGGTTCACCAGATAGGCTCTGTGGGCCCGCAGGAACTGCTTTCCCAGCTGCCCCTCCAGCTCCCGCAGACTGCCGATGAAGTCGAACCAGTCGTTGAGCCCGTGGAGCGCGATCCTGTGGGTACCCGGGGCGGCCTCGAAGAACATGATTTCGTTTATTGGTACATGTTTTACCACATCCATCACCTTCACAGAGAAGAACTCCCTGCTCTCCCCCTGTTCCGCCCGCATCCGTTCCGTGATCACAGAAAGGCTCCTGGAAAGCCCCTCCTCCATCTTCTCCCTGCTCTCCTTCACGATATAGTCCAGGGCCTCCAAGTGATAGCGGAAGGTCTCGAAAGCCAGGTTCCCATAGGCCGTCACATAGACGATGAACCCCCTGGGATCCAGCCTCCTGATCTCCCGCCCCAGGGCGAACCCGTCCATCTCCTCCCCCTTCAGCTCCACGTCCAGGAAGTATATCCCCCTCCCGGGCGCCGCCTTCACCGCCTCCAGGATCTCCCCGGGGCGGCCGCTGCACAGGGCCACCTCCATGTCATACCCCTGGATCAGAATCTGTTTTTCCAGACATTCCCTCTGGACTTGACGGATGTCCTCCTCGTCCTCGCATAGATAGATAGTCAGCACCTTTCCCTCTCCTTATTCCAGTTCCGCATCTGCCCCACCCAACACCCGGACATGGGCAGAGAATTTACCCTGCGTTCCTCTCCTGAATCTTGAACTCCTGGATGAAATATCCCTCCTGCACCGCCGTGGCGGGCAGCACGTCCTCATAGCCCTCCAGAATCTGTCTGTAGCTGGCAAGCCCGAACCCCCGGTCCTCCCCTTTGGTGGAATAGCCCTGCTGCCAGATCCTGTGGACGTCAATGTTGTGGTACAGCCTGTTCTTCACCCGGAAGGTGGTGTACCCCTCCTGGCTGCTGATCATGATGTGCACCCAGGCGTCCTCCTGCCCCCTGACCTCCTCCATGGCATTGTCAATCAGGACACCTAAGCATCTGCACAGGTCTGTGGCCCTGCACCTGGTTTTCTGGAAAGGCCGCATCACCTCCAGCTCACAGGCCGTGCCCTCCCGCTGCATCTGAGCCAGTTTTGCCAGGAGCAGCCCCTTCACCTCTGTCATGCGGACATTGGAAAGGTGCCCCATCTGCCTGATCTGCCCGCCAATCTGGCTGTCGAAGTCCTCCGTCATCTCCTGGAGGAAGCGGCCCGCCTCCGTAAGCTCCCCCTCCTTTACCGTCAGGCACAGCCCTGACATCATGTTCCTGTAATCATGCCGAAACCGCCGCACCTCCTCCTGCATCCCCTCCAGGGTCTTTATATAGACATTCTGCTGCTGAAGGATCAGCTCCTGGGCGGCGAATTCCCTGCGCTGCCATTCCTCCATCCCCATATGGTGGAACAGAACTAGGGCTGCCGTCACCATCAGCAGCGTGATGCCCATGCTGACATTGCGGCTGGCTCCGCCGCCCATGAGAACCTCCATGATCCCATAGAACAGAATCGGGTATCCGCTCAGACAAATCCTGCCCCGGCTCCAAAGATTCCTGTGCTCCATCCACTGGCGGTACGCGTCTCCCACTTTCATTTTATACATTACAAACAGAAGCGCCAGAAATACAGCCATCGTTACCACGCTGCTCAAAAACATATATGTCCTGCGCTCCTCCGGGATGCTCAGCACAAGCGGCCTGTCCGTGAAACTAATAAAAGCCAGCACATTGGAACATTCTCTTACACATTCCTCAAACAGGACAATGCCCCAGCACTTCCGGAATTTTACCCGAAAGAGCAGGCTGACGCAGCACGCATACCCGATCAGCCGCAGATAATCTTCCAGCACAAGCACGAAGAAATTGCTCAGAAGGCCTTTCTTGTAAAGATAGGAGGCGCTCCATGTAATCATCACAAGGCAGGCCGCCACAGAAGCAACCCTCCAAAGCCCGTATCTTCTCCTGCCCCTGGGCAGGACTTTTAAGACCGCCATGCCCATGAAGACCACGGAGACCAGGCCGGCCACACACGAAATCATATTAAAAACGAAAACGCTTAGAAAACTCACAGTCTACTTTGCCTCCCTGTCCTCCTAGCTTTTCCCTCCTGCCGCCGAGGCTGTGGGAGAAGACGCCATCCAGGTACATCCGTATCTGTCTACAGCCCAAACCGTTCTGCCAGCTTCTCCCAGGAGGACATCGCTGATCAGCGCATTTTTTCATAGAAGTCTCCTCAATTGTGCTTACCTTTTCTGGCTCTGGGCTTTCCTTTCCCTGACTTTCGCAAAAACTCCAAATGGACAAGCCTGCCGCAATGGCCTCTTCTAGCACAAAAGGAACGACATACATCGCCCCTTCTGCCCATAACTGCCGCCGTCCTTTGCCGTTTCCCTATCCCATATATTTGTCCACCAGGCCATCTACAATGGGAACGGCGATTGTTCCCTGACCCAACGCGCTCATACCCAGGCCAAGAAGAAGCTTCTGGATAATATTAAGCACCGCTACAATGGCATTGATCAAATTTCAGAGAAAGACAATATGGAAATTGCCGCCGAAAATAGAAACAATGGAATCAACAACGCTGATTGCCTTAGGAACAGGATTTGCCACAGCAATCAGGATATGCCGCTTGCCTGGAAGCATCTGCCAACTCCTTCTTGCGATGCAAAAGGCATCGTATACACTCTGCATTATACTCTCATCATGGCGAAAAAACAAGAATTATTTAAAGCGCTGACTGAAAACGCCATATTCAGAGATAAACGCAACAAATTAGCTCTTTTCAAGTGGATAGTGAGTGGAATGCCAAGCATATTGGGGCTTGCAGGATTTCGCAGGGCGTACCATACGGATTCCTGATTTTGGCAATCGCAAATCACAAGTTATTTCTGTACAATTTCTAACCCGGATAAACCGGAACCCAATTTTGCCGCTTTACATAAGCTTTCCTCGTTAAGTGCCTAATAAATATGTTCCGCCCCATCATGGACAAGAACCACCGGTTCCTCCGCCCTCTATTTTTTCATCCCTTCTCTTTGGTCCTGAGAATGGCTTAGAAAAAATCCCCCTGACCTTTTCACTGCACATGGCATCCCGGCGTTCGTAAGGGCTTTCCAGGAGGATGCGCCTTCCCTCCCTGCTGCTCTTCTCGAAGGCAGTCATAATCTCCAGTACATGGAGGGTCTGCTCGCTGCCTGCCCTAAGGGCACGTCCTTCCCGCAGCGCCTTTGCCATGTCCGCCAGGCCCAGTCCGCGGCTGTTTTCTTTATAATCGAAAACCAGAGGGATCTCCCTGAAGGCGCCGTCCTCGGGGCGCAGCAGCGTGACAGGCCCCCCGAACCCATTGGGATCCGGCGCCCGGAGGGTTCCTTTTGTACCGTATATCTCCAGGCTTGCGGAAGAATCATAGTATACGTCAAAGGTAGTTGTGATGGTTGCCACCGCGCCGTTTGCAAACTGCAGGATACCGTTTACATGGGTGGGAACCTCCACCTGAATCTCCCTGCCGTACAGGGGCGCGCTTGTAATGGTTCGGGTTTCAAAGCTTTTGGACACCACGCCTGTCAGAGAATCCGCCCTGCCCAGGAGGTTCACCAGTGCAGTGAGATAATAGGGGCCCATGTCCATCATCGGCCCGCCGCCGTTTTGATAATAGAATTCCGGGGACGGGTGCCAGGTTTCATGTCCATGGCAGATCATCCGGGCGGATGCGCCGACGGGACGCCCTATGAACCCGTCGTCGATAAGCTTGCGGCAGGTCTGGATGCCTGCGCCCAGAAAGGTATCCGGCGCACCGCCCAACATCAGGTTCTTCTCTTTGGCCAGGGCTGCCAGTTCGCAGCCTTCCTCATAGGTGGCGGCAAGGGGTTTTTCGCTGTAGACATGCTTGCCCGCCCTCAACGCTGCCTTTGTCGTCTCATAGTGCTCGAAGGGCCTGGTCAGATTCAGGACAATCTCAATCTCCGGGTCCTGCATCATTTCTTCCATGGAGGAATAGCCCCTGGGAATTTGGTACGCCTCTTTCGCCGCGGCCACCTTCTCCGGAATCAGGTCATAGATACCCCAGACCTCCACTTCCCGGAACAGTTTCGTCAGATTTTTCAGGTAAATCCCGCTGATGGCCCCCAGGCCCAGGATACCGATTTTGACTTTTTCCATTTATGTTTCCTTTCTGTTTTTCTTATTGTCTTTCTTACTGTTTCCCTTACTCTTTCTCTTTCCGCACGGCTCCATTTTGCTATTTCGTTTTCCGCCGTAACCGAACCCCGCATTGTCTCCTGTATTCCCTGCGCCGCTCCCCCGGTCTTTCAACCTTCAAACCGCTCCGTTGTAAGGCCATGGTCCAGGACATACTGCCTGCCCTGCGCCGCCCAGAGCATCCCCCGCTCCATCAGTACCTGGGCCTGGGGCGATTTCTCAAACACATCGTCATGATGCCCCAGGGAATTGTAGAACACCCGGCCGTTCCCCCAGAATTTCGTCCATGCCACCGGCATATCCACCTCTTTGTTGGACATATGGTAATAGGGCACTATGGGAAAACGGGTTGTCGCAAGCACCTCCACCGCGGGGTCCACATGCAGATAATACTGCTCGCTGCATACCTCGAAGTCTTCCAGGCCTTCCACGATGGGACTGGAACCATGGCGGATGTTCACCCGGTAGCGGACGCCGTCCCCGCCCGGATGGCTGACCCACTGGCCCCCGGTCATAAACTGCCACTCCGTGTCGTTCCGAAACGCATCGCACATCCCTCCGTGACAGCCAGCCAGGCCGCAGCCCGCAGCCACTGCCTTTGAAATATTCTCCCTGGCCCCGGGCTCAATCTCCCCCATGGTCCAACAGGGAATGATTAAATCCATGTCCATCAGGTACGCCTGATCCAACAGGATATCCTGGTTGGAATGAATCTCGCAGGCATACCCATGTTTTGTCATAATCCCTGCAAATCTCCGGGCTACCTGTGCGGGCTCATGGCCGTCCCATCCGCCCTGGAAAATCAAAACCTTCTTCTCTCTGTCCATTCTGATGCCTCTCTTTCCTCCGGTAATGCGGCGGCACTCCGGATAAAATTTCGTTTTATGTATTTACATTATAGCACCTGCCGTACTATAATGATTGCCAAATGGCAGGAATAACTGGCCAAAAATTGGTCAGCAGGGAGGTTGGGGGAAATGAAACCTTTATACGAGAAAAAAAGCAGCATAGTACAATCCTTTGAATCAATGAACCTGGAATTTCCCGAGCACCTCCATGACCACGGCGAAATCCTCCTTGTCCTGGAAGGCAGCCTTATCGTGCGGATTATGGACAAAAGCCGGGAACTGAGAAAGGGAGACTGTGCCGTAATATTTCCGCAGCATATCCACAGTTACCATGCTCCTGCAGACAGCCGGACGATCGTATATATTTTCAACAGCTCCCTCACCGGCATGTATGCGCGCTTCCTTCAAAAATACACTCCAACCCGCCCTTTTCTGTCCGCCCGGGAACTGACCCCGGACGGTGCCCTGGCTCTGGACAGGCTCTATACCCTGTCCTGCACCGACAGGGCCTCCTGTCCGGAAGAACACCCTGTCCTGAAAAAACTTTATCCGGGCCGGAAATTGTCCCCGGCGGCGGAAAACGCATTTGCAGATACTGACGAATTGTCTGATAGGCGGGAAACAGCCTTGACAGGCAATGACGAATTACCTGACGGCAGGGAAACAGCACTAACGGATAATGGTGAATTACCTGATGGCAGGGAAACCGCACTGACGGATAACGGCGAATTGCCTGACAGCAAGGAAACAGCCCCGCCGGCAAACAGCGAGCTGTGCTCCGCATGGTTCCAGCTGCTGTTTGCCCTGGTTTGGCCCCGGCTCGCCCCCGCAAAAAAGGAGAAGTCTGCCAGTATGGAGCTCACCTGCCAGTTAGTGCAATACATGACGGAACATTTTCAAGACTCCCTGACCCTGGAGCTTCTGGCCAGGGAGCTTCATGTGAACAAATACTATATTTCCAATATTTTCTCCCGGCAGCTGCAGCTCAATTTCCGCCGGTACTTAAACCATCTCCGGCTGGAATATGCCGCACAGCTGATAAAGACCAGCAGCCTTCCGCTGACGGATGTGTGGGCGGCAGCCGGTTTTAACAGCCAGCGCAGCTTTAACCGTGCTTTTATGGAAATCATGGGCATGACCCCCACTGAATACCGAAAAGCAGGAAACCGAACCTCCCGGGAAGAGACAACCGCTCCGGCGGCGTACTCCCGGTTTTAAAAACAGTGCCTCCCCGCCGCGACCCATTCTTCTCTCCCGTCAGGAAGAAGAATCTGCGCACGGGCATTGGCCGGAACGGCAAACTCATAGACAAAGCCTTCCCCCTCCCGCCGCCAGCCGCTCTCGATATCCCCCGCCGGCGAATGATATACTGCCTTTGCATAGTCCAGCATACCGCAGGGCTGCGGCTGAATTCTGATCTCCCCATCTGTCAGGCGGATCCCGCACACCCCCTCAAACAGCCATCCCGTGACCGCCCCCTTGGAATAGTGGTTCAGAGATGCGGAAGGCACACCCTTTTCGTCGATTCCGTCCCAGTTCTCCCAGATGGTGGTGGCACCCTTCTTCACCTGGTAGAGCCAGCCCGGCATAGTGTCCTGGAGCAGCAGCCTGTACGCGGATTCCACATAGCCGTAATCCGCAAGCACCGGACACAGCTGGGGCGTGGAAAGGAATCCGGTGTTCAGGTGATAAGCGCATTTTACCACCAGGCGGTTCAGGTCCTCCGCCGCCTGACGTTTCTCTTCCTCCGTCAATAAATCAAAGGTGATCGCCCGGATATACTCCGCCTGTCTGTCGGAATGGATCCTACCGTCCTCCGTCGCCATATAGCGGAATGCCTTCCCGGCATTCTCCGCGATTTCGGCATAGCGTACAGCATTCTCCGCTTTCCCGAGAATCCCCGCGATCTCCGCAAGCATCTGCCCGGAGCGGGCAAAATACGCGGTGGCCACCTTTCCCTGGGGAGCCCGCATGGCCGAAGTGCTGTCCACATCCGGCTCGCACCATTCCCCGTAATCCACCCCTGTCTCGATGGCATAGGCGCGGTAAGGGTTCTGCTCCATCTCCTCCGCGGCATTTTCCGGCTTGTTTTTCGCCCGCCCTTCCAGGAAAGAATACCACTTCTGCATCATCCCGTAATTTTCTTCCAGAATCCGCACATCCCCGTATCTTTTGTAAAGCACATAGGGTACAATGATGCAGGCGTCGCCCCACCCCACGGAACCGGCCAACAGCCCGGAAAAGAAGCCGGGGTTATTGTTCCTGGGAGAAATATTGCTCACTTTCCCGTCCTCATGCTGGGTCAGGCGGCACTCCGCCAGCCATTTGCGGATGACCGGATAGCAGTCCTCCAGATACAGCCCTGTGGACGCGAAGACGCCCATATCCCCTGTCCACGCCGCCCTCTCCCTGGTGGGACAGTCCGTGGGCACATCGCAGAAATTGGACTTCAGGCTCCAGATGCTGTTGTGCACAAGCTGGTTCACATCGGCGTCGGAACAGGTAAAGCTTCCCAGTTCCTGCATCTTCGAGTACACCGCAATGGCCGTGAACGCCGCGTCCTGTAAGTCGATATCCGTCTCCACCTTTGCATAGCGGAAGCCCCAGATGGTGAACCTTGCCTTGTATTCATTCAGGCCTTCCTTACAGGTGTAGACCACCTGCTGCCTGGTACCGCCCTCCTTGTGGCGTTTTCGGTCCTGGAAATTTTCCTGTGTAAAATTGCCGTTCTCGTCCAGTGTCTCCCCATGGGTCAGCACGATTTTCTGCCCGGCATGGGCTTTCAGGCGGAAAGAGATATATCCGGCCAGATTCTGTCCGTAGTCAATGACCGTCTCGCCGCCAGGCGTTTTGAGCAGTTTTCCCGGGAAATGCTCCATCTCCGCGATGGGCATACAGTTGGCACAGCAAAGCGTCTCCACGCCGAAGTCTTCCACCTTCACCTCGTGATAATCAGTGATCTCCTCCATCCGCGCGTCAATCACTTCGCCCTGCTGCATATCGTTCTCCCGAATGGGGCCCGACTGGGATGCCGTCCAGTTTTCGTCGGAAATACATACAATCTTCTTATCGATTTCCAGCTGGAAAAACAGCGCCACATCCGCCCCGTAAAGGTTGCGGTCCCCGTCCACGCCCGACACACTCCGATACCAGCCGTCCCCCAGGATGACCTCCGCCAGGTTCTCCCCGTCCTGAATCAGATCCGTGACATCATAAGTCTGGTATGCCACTCTTTGGTCATAGTTGTAGCAGCCGGGAGCGAGCGCGAAATCTCCCACACGCTTTCCGTTGAGATATGCCTCATAGAGGCCGTGGCAGGTGATGTAGAGCCTGGCCGATTTCCCTTTTGCGGCATGGAAACTCTTCTTCAGATAGCTTGCGGGTTTATGGATTTCCGGGTCACAGATAAGCTCCGGATTAATCCATTTCGCCTGAAAATGGGACTTATCCAAAATCCCTGTCTCGAAAAAAGCAGGTTCGCTCCACGGGCCCTCCCGTCCTTCCTCATCCCAGAGACGGACGCGCCAGATAATGCGCTGTCTGCCCGACAGTTCTCTTTCCAAAAATGCATGCATCTGCGAGCCGGAAACCCTGCCGCTGTTCCACCAGGGACTGCCGTCTGCTGCCGCCTCAATCTCATAAGCCGTCTGTACGATGCCGTCCTCGCATGTCCACGACAAATAAGGTTTTGCCATATCTATTCCCATGGGATCAATCAAATGCTCTGTCTTTAAATTGATGGCTCTCATAATTTTGTCACCTTTCCGTGGGTAATCCCGTTTTCGTTAAAGGCATCCACGCGCACAAAATAATCCTGGGATTTTACCAGCGCGCCGATTCTTTTATGCGTCAACGCCTCGTCGCTCTTATAGACCTGATAGCTGTGGTATAGTTTGTCTTCCGCATGCCCCCACAAAATGTTATAGCCTGCGGCATCCGCCCTGTTCTCAATCTCTGCGAGCAGATCCAGGCGATCGCCGCTTCTCTGTATGCTGTACACGGGAATTTGGGGCTTTTCGCCGTCGCCGATGCCGAATATCCGCAGGCCGGAAATACAGGGCGTGACATCATAGGGAACCTGCAGAATCGTCAGCTTCACAAAGCGTACCCGGATGCCCTCCTCCCGGACAATCAGGTCATGGGGCAGATCCGTGTTGACCCGGGACTTATCCTCTATCACAAAATACTCTTTTCCGTCCCGGGACCCCTCCAGGAGATAGCGGGTCATGAGATCCCGCTCCTCGATGTATCTGGGCTGTGTCAGAGAACCCTGGATTTTTCCCGGAGATTCGATGGGAAGCGCATTGTCCGCAAAGTTAATCTGGATCGCCCGGACATCCATTGCTTTTTCCAAATCTGCTTCAATCCACTGTCCGCTTTCGGCGGATGCCGCCCGCCACCATGTCTGGGAATCTTCATTGACAGCCAGGCCGGGGGCACTACCTTCCGCGCAGGAAGAAGCGGTTACAGGCTTTTTGTAGTTCAGCAGATACCACTGGGGCTCCCGCCATGGGTCATCGCCAACCTTTTCACTCACTGCGATGGGCCAGTCGCCGTAATTCTGGTTGCAGAATAGCTCGCCGTCCTTGTCAAACCCCGCGGGCCAGATGCCGACGCGCCGTTCAAACTGATGATTGACGCTGATACGCATGGTTGATGTATGCCATAGGCTTCCGTTCCGATCCCGCATGGTGGAGCCGTGTCCGGCGCCCGGCATGAAGCCCCCGGGGTGATAGGAAAACGGATTGTTCGCGGCGAGGTTAAAGGGGCCCAGCGGCGAATCCCCTACATATACGCCGTCCGCATAGACATTGTATTCCGCGCCCGGACATGCGTACTGCAAATAATATTTTCCGGCTTGCTTGTCCATCCATGCACCTTCAATGAAAGGCCTGCGCGTAAACATTCCCCTGATTTGCGAAAGCAGGTGCTCCGGAACCTGGCCGGCAGGCACGCTGCTCTGTTTTAAAAATCCTTGAAACATCTGCTCCACTTCCTCCTCGCCCCGGGGAAATTCGCAGTTGTCCACGCCCATGCGCTCATACCCTCTCTCGTAACCATCCCCGTCGATCAGGGCAATCCGCTCCGTTTTTGGCAGCATGGTCTCCGGCTCCAGTTCCACGCCCCATACCGGTGTGATATTGGAGCACCCCCAGTAAAAATAAATCCGGCCGTCGTCGTCGAAAAACAGGTTCGGATCCCAGAAATCGAATGTCCCGGGAATCTCTTCATAAGGGCCGTTCACAATATCCTTTGTCCGGTAATAATTGCAGTTTTCTCCCTTTTTGGAGGCCGAGAAATAGACGTACTCCCCGCATACGCGCACGTCCGGGGCATAGTCGTACAACGGCAGATTGTCCGGCAGCCTGTGTGCCTCCCAGTTTACCATATCCTCGGAAACCCACACGCTAAGGTTCATGGATGCGAAGATGTAATATTTTCCCTGAAACAATATCATGGACGGATCCGCCGCTTCCCTGTCGATCTGCAGCTTGCCATTTGACCTGGGATCCATATTGAACTGATACCGATAAGGGACGTTGATTGGATTGCAGTAATATTTCATAAGCTTTCCTCCTATTCCAGTACCGTCTCTGCACTACGGCGCCCTTATAGGGGAATGAAATTTCATCTGCAAAGTGCGCAGCTGAAACTTCATTCCGGGCACCTTCGTTCCGAGACTGTTTTAATATTTCCTATGTCGACATTTCTTAGCTGGACTATATAAAACGGTTCAAGAATTCGGCGCTCAGCTGCAACGACTTGATCGGAGATTTGTCCGCCCAATTTTTGTGACTCTCCAGGATCACGGCATCCACATCCGCTGACAATGCCTGTTTTAACAGGCTCTCCAGATCCATGTTCCCGTAGCCCAGTTCCATGCTGTCGGATTTGAGGATCGGCGTCATGGAAGGCCCGGACAGACGCGTCCCCCTGTCGTTGATATGATAGAGCTTCATGCGCGTGCCAAGCTTTTTCATCAGCGCCAGCGCGGACACCCCCGCTTCCGTGGGCCAGTAGGAATCCAGTTCAAAATTGACACATGTGCCATCCGTGTTTTCAATCAAATAGTCGTATGCCGTCATATTTTTGTCCACTTTCCGGAATTCACAGTTGTGATTGTGGTATAAAAGCTGAATTCCCGCCTTTTTCAGGATCTCCCCCGATGCGTTCAGGTCTCCGGCAAGCCCTTTCACCGCCTCGCGGTCGGAATAGTCAAAGCGGTACATGCCGGTGACCACGATTTTGTCCGTGCCGAATTTACGCGCCTCCGCAATCACGGCATCCGGATCCCGCCTGATGCTTCCCAGATCCTCATGAACGCTTACCACCGCGAGATCTGCCTCGCACAGCAGCCCGTTCCAGTCAAAACTTCCGCCTTTTCCCACAGGCATTCCCGCTGCCTTTGTCATGGCGCGCACCAGAAACGAGGTAGGCCTGATCATAAATCCGTTTAATTCAATGCCCTCATAGCCCGCGTCTTTGATCGCCCGCAGTGTCTCCTTTGCCTGTGCTTCATTCCTGGTTACAGTTCCCAACATAATCTGCTGTACCGCTTTTTTTGCCATAAATTTATACTCCCGATTTTTAATTAGAAACCGCCTGGTTCCAATCTAATTGCGAAGCAATTCTTGTAGTAAATGTCAAATCTTTTCGTTCTTAACCAATAGGTGAATAAGATACTTCTCCTACACTTTCCCCAGAAACTCCAAACTCGGTTTCGGTATGCGCTTCTGTGTCCCCCGGTCAACCGCGATGAGGCCGAATGTCATGGAAAAGCCTTTCTGCCATTCAAAATTATCCATCAATGACCAATACATGTATCCGATCACGGGAATACCCGACTGCATACAGGAAACCATGCCGTCCGTGGCTTTGCCGATAAATGCCATGCGCCTTGTGTCGTCATCTGTCGCCACGCCGTTCTCTGTGACCATGATGGGCATATCCCTGCCATTTGCGCGGAATTCCCCGGAGACGCGCCTGATCACATGCTCTAACGCCTCAGGATAAAATTCATAATCCATCTGGGTTATTTCCGCCCCCTGAGGTACGGCCTGGATGCCGTCCGCGCCATAGACGGATCTGGTATAGTTCTGCAGGCCGAAGAAATCATCCTCCAGGATATAGGGAACATAATGGGAGAATTCCTCATCCCACTCCTTCAGCGCGTTTTCCTCCCCGCCCTCTATGAACTGAATATCGTGGAGGGAAAGGGACAGCCCGATTTTAAGTTCCGGTTTTACCGCTTTCATGGCCGCCTTTGCCGCCTGGTGCGCACGCATGACGAGGATGTCGCCCTCCGGCGTCCTCCCCGCCACGAAATTCTGCGGCGTTTCGGTTCCGAAGACTTCTTTGTTCTCCTGCTTCTGCAGCTGCATGTTCTCCATCATGGAGTTGAAGTTCATGCCGATCTGGGCAGTACCTTCCAGGCCGCCTGCCTGCATCCTGCTCATCTTTGCCATCACCTGCCTCTTGTAACGCTCAGCGATCGCCGCCACCTGAAGCCCCATATTCGCTTCATTAATCGTAACCACGTACCCCATAAGGTCGCCCAGGCGTTCGACTACAAACCGGCAATACCTGGCAAAGGCCTCCACCGTGCGTTCGCTCTCCCAACCGCCGCCTCGGATTACCCACACCGGGGAGGTAAAATGCAGCATGGTCACAATCGGGGTGATATGGTTCGCATGGCAGCACTCCAGGACCTTCCTATAATGCGCGATCTCCGCCTCGTCAAACTTCCCCTCATCCGGCTCGATACGCGCCCACTCGATGGAAAAACGGTAGGCGGAAAGCCCTGCCTGCGCCATCAGCCTGATATCCTCCTCATATTTGTTGTAATGGTCCACCGCGTCTAGGGACGGCTCGTTGAATGTGCTGTGGGCCATATGCTCCATTGCCCAGTAATCGCTGTGGATGTTATTTCCCTCTACCTGATGGGCGGCCGTGGCCGCGCCGATCAGGAAATTATTTGAAAATTTGCTCATTCTTTGCCTCCGTTTTCTATTTTATCAAACACTCCTCCCGACAAGCTGCCAGGTATCCTCACATGGCCCACTACGTCCGGCTTTCGTTTCAGAACCTGTCGGGAAATGCCTTGTACGCTTTCAATCCCGCAATCCCAAATTTCTACTTCTGATATACTTTGGGTATCTGATTTAACGCCGCGTTGAGTTCCTGCAGCTTCTCAGGAGGAAGCTCCATGCCGCCCTGCTGCAGCAGCTTTCTAAGGGGCTGTCTGGCCACTATTTTCTGCATGGCTTCCGGGATTGCGACACCCTCTCCCATTCCTCCGGCCGCTTTCCCTGTCATCTGGCCGGTGATGCGCTCAAGCAGTGCGGCACCCTGTTCGGTTGCCTGAATTTCCGCCATGGTACTGTCGAGGGATAGATATCCTTCTTTGCTGTCTCCGATGTCCTCAGGTTCGTCAAACCAGTTGCGCACCTTGTCTAGGGACATGAAATACGAAGGATTCGGCGCGTCTACTTTTGCGATCTCCATGCTGTCCTCATAACTGCCGTCCTTGCAAACCCTATCCTCGCAGCTGCCGTCCTTGCAGACACCATCCTCACAACCGCTGTCCCTGCAGATTCCTACTGCCCTAATCCTGTGCACGCCATGAATCGGCACCCAAAACCGGAACACATGGGCTCCTTCCTGCTCCGCGAAGAGCACATCATCCACATACAGCGCAATCTTCTCCAGATTGGAATACACCTTGATCTCCGTGGTATCCTCCACCCGGTCATGGTACCTGCTCCCGCAGAGATGGACGAACTTCTCCCTGCTCCACCAGGCTTTATATATATAGAAAGCATCCTTCCTCTGTTTTCTGTCAAAGGTGACAAGCCCCTTGTGGTTCTTGCCCGGATCGCCTGCCTCGTCCCTTCCCGCGGCAGCGAATTCAAACATGTTCCAAACGTACGTTCCCCATAAATACGGTCTTGACGAAAACATTTCCAGCATATGCTCATGGTAGAGGGCCTGATAGCTCTCCGTGTAATCGCCTTTTTCCGGCTTCGGCGACTGCAGCGTAATGACGGAATCCGCGCCGTACTCGGTAAGCCCTATGGCAGTATCCGGGTATTTCTCATGAAACTCGTCGAAAAACGTGTCATTGTCCTCCATATCGCCCACGTACCAGCCGTAATACAGGTTGTAGCCCCGGATGTCCGGAAGGGAGACCAGCGGGCTGTCCGTCTCCAGAAGGAACAGATTCGCCATGGCGGAAACCCTTGTCTTATCCATCTCATGCACCAGGTCGTTGAGGACCCGATGGTTTTCCATCAAATCCTCCGTCACGCCCTGGAGCGTAATCTCATTTGAAAGCGCCCAGCACACAATGGACGCATGGTTGTAGTTCTGGGTAATCAGCTCTTTCATCTGTGTGACCGTATTTTCACGTCCGGTATCCATGTGGACCGTGATATACGGAATCTCCGCCCAGGCCACGATTCCCTTCTCATCGCACAGGTCATAAAAATACTGGTCATGCTGATAGTGGGCAAGCCGAATGGAATTGGCGCCCATGGAGAGGATCAGATCCATATCTTCCTCATGCATTTTTCTTGTGAGCGCATTGCCCACGCCCAGCCTGTCCTGGTGGCGGGAGACGCCGTGCAGCGGGTAGGGCCTGCCGTTTAAGAAGAATCCCTCTTTCGGGTCAAACCGGAATTCCCTGCAGCCGAAACGTTCTGTCACCGCGTCCACCGCCCTGCCGCCGCGGTAGAGGACAGCCATGGCCTCGTACAGATACGGATCATTCAAAGCGTCCCATCTGTGCACGCCCGGCAGGGCAATGCTGCCTTTTCCGTAAGTCTTCCCGTCCCTTGTTTCCAGCGTAAGCTCCGTTTCTCCCACCCCTGCAACAGAGACAAGGATTCTTTCGACCTCCCCGACAGAATAGGTCTCAAAATGCACCACCGCATTTTCTCCGTCTATTTCCGGCGTGATCCGCAGCCCCCTTCCGCCGTAATAATCCAGGTCAAAATGAGACGGATCCGTGACGATCAGATAAACATCCCGGTAGATGCCGCCATAGAATGTAAAGTCTGCCCTCTGGGGATAAACCCGGTCATTCGGCGCATTGTCAACAAGAACCTCCAGTATGTTCTCGTCTTTTAACACGTCCGTGACATTGACCCGGAACGTGGAGTAGCCGCCGTCATGGCACATCAGCTCGGTCCCGTTCATACGGACGGCCGCCGAGGAATTGACCCCGCGAAATTCGATATATACCTGCTCTCCCTTCTTAAGCTCCGGTTTCTTCAACTGTCTGCGGTAAATGCATTCCCCACGGAAATACATGTCCGGCCCTGTCTGCCCGTCCTGCGCGTTCCAGGTGTGCGGGAGATTGACAGCCATCATTTCTCCCTGTTTTTCCAGCTCCCATCCTTCATTGATTTTTTCTATCCTTCTTGCCATCCTGCCGCTCCTTTGCCAGTCTTTTCATAAGGTTTTTCACTACTGCCCCTGCTGCCCATAAATCACTTTTTCGTCGTCATGTTCCATATCCTGATCCGGACAAGCCGGAGCAAAATGTTAAATCATCCGCTGTGCTTATCATGCAGGCATCTTCCACAACATATGCGTTTTCGCGCCTCACCAGCCTCCCCAGAAAATTGTAAGCTCCCGTCCCCGTCAATGTGGAAAAACAGATATGTTCGTTATCCGGAGCGATGATCGGTTCCGACCACCGCATAAAGAGGCCCGGTATCGCCGTGATTTCCTCGGGCAGCACCACATCCACAAGCTCTGCAGAAACACAGTGATCCAAATCCGGAGTGCATTCCAGCACATAATCTCCTAACAGAATCCGCTTATTATCAGTATAGCACATCCATCGAATGCCGTTTGCACCTTTTTTCTGCGGTATGATTCCGTCGAACAGTTCGCAGGCCTTCGTCCCGTCGTCCTCCATCGTATAGGCCCGGTACCAGTCCTTATCTTTGTCTGGCTTCCTCACCGCAACCAGCACCCTGCCGGAAAAAGTATATGTCCCGTTTACGTCAGAATCGATTCCCTCCGGCAGAGGAATATCCGTAACTTCTATGCGTCCGAATTCACCGCTCTCAATTATCATAGGATTTCAGCACAGCCTCCTTCTTTTCTGCAATACGTCTCTGGACTTCCACCATCTCTTCCTTCTCCAGCGAACAGAAGCGCATCGCAACAAGCGTTACGCCCCAGCCCAGGAGAGGCATGCCGAAGAATAGAACCATCGTCATCCAGAAAATACCGCCCGTCAGTTCGTCCGTGGGCTGCGGCATGGTTTCCGTATAGCCGATCAGCGCCACCGCGCCGGTTGCAATCAGCGCGCTCATGGAGGAAACCAGCTTGTCGATCACACTGTAAACTCCGGATACTACCGCCGGAATATACCTGCCCCCCCTGTCAAGCTCATAGTCGATGACATCCGCCATAAAAGCGCTTCCGCCAGTGGTTACGCACATCTTTGCACCGTTTAAAGCTAATGTCAGGACCACGTAAATTGCCATCAACGGGAAAAATGTTGAGATATTTCGTGTATTTCCGCCCATATGTAAGATGACAAAAAAGAGAATCATCGCGCAGCTCACAAATATAGAAAGATAAGTCCAGGTCACAATCGTCTTCTTATTGCCATGTTTTCCCGCATATTTTGCCCCGACTACGGCAAACAGAATGGAAGGAATAATGCTTATGGTGCTTAATGTCGTGGAAATGGACATGTCGCCGATGATGATTCCGCCCAACATGGTGTTGATAATGGACTGGCTTGCCACCTGCTGCGCAATTTTATCGGAAGCAGCCGATGCAATATAGCACTGCAGCGGACGATTGTTTTTCAACACCTCCAGCATATCTTTCAATTTGAGCTTTTCTTTCTTTGTCATAGTGCCGACAAAGTTTTCCGGTTTGTCATATTCCGAAATACCGATGCAGGCCAGTATCAGCCCCACAGCGGATACCCCCACCGTTATCCAGCAGGCCGCCGCCAGAAACCCCTGATTGTAACCGCCGTACTTCGGCATCAGGGTCACATAGTAAACCATATTTAAGGCAATCGGGACAATGTAATTAAATATCGTACTCCAAACGCCGACCATGGGCCGCTGTTTTGGATCGTTGGTCATCAGGGGAAATAAGGTCTGCCCCGTCATATTATACAATGTGTAGCCGATAATGTATAACATGTAAATCAGGATAAAGGCAATGATGCCGTGTCCTTTGCCGGCTGCCCAGTTGAACATCAGAAGCACTCCCAGCACCATTACCACCCATCCCGCCGCAAGCAGGATGCGGACTTTGCCGAAACGAGTATTTACCTTGTCATAAATAAAAGCCAGCATCGGGTCCGTGATGGCATCAAAAATCCTGGTAAAGGTCAGGATTCCGCCCACCGCCACCGTCGCGATCCCGAAACCGATACTGGCCGAATAGCTGGCAAGGCCGATCAGGCAGTAAAAGCCCATGCCCACCAGACCGTTGGAAGCTACCATGATGATCTGCCATAATTTCGCCCGGCGATACTGTACGCCGTCAATCTGGCTCTGTGTCAATTTTTCTGCTTTTCCCATTTTCTTTCCTCCTGGTTTTGTTTTTCCTGCGTTAGGAACTGTCGGAAAATAACTGCTACAAATTCTCTTTGATTAAAGGGTTCGCGAAGCGTTTCCTGTCTATAAACCTGTTGCAGTTATTTGTAGACATTTCCTTCCCCTGTGGTTGATAATGATATCACTGGCAAATCCTCTTATAAAAACAGTGTAGCGGAAAACAGGGGAATATGGTAGAATAAAAATCTGATAATTAGAACTATATTATCCTTTTCTTCCTTTTCATTTGATGATATAATGACTAAGGAAAAAAGTTCCAGGTGCACTGAGCACCCGAAATTGTGGTAGAATAGATTTCAGATAAAAGGTAGGGGGCGCACATATGGATTTTGCCTTATTAAAAAAACTGCTGCACCATCTCTTGACGGTCTGTGTCACAGTATATGAGGGAGAGCCAGCGATTCTGGCGGCTTTTGAGGATAGATATTGTTTTCAGAAAGAGCTGCAACCCATGTTTACAGCAAAGTCCCTGTCCTATCTGGCAGAGTCCATGAACAATTCGACTTTTTACGAAATTATAGATAAGTTCGACATCTGTCTTTTTTTCTTCCGGGCGGACGAAAAAGTATTTCTGATCGGCCCCTATGTCCGGTCAGAGTACTCCGACCAGAATACGCAGCGCATCCTGATCCAAAACCGGATGCCGGCTTCTTTTGCTCAGTCTTTTAAAACCTATTACACCGCCCTGCCGTTACTGGGAAGCTACCAGATCCAGCGTACTGTCATCGCATGCCTGGCATCCCTCCGCCCTGTCTGTCCGGAATATACCTACAGAAGGCTTCTGGGATTTCAGGAAGAACCGAAGGAAGCCAAATCCTATCGGCAGGAGTCCATTGACTACAGCGATATCTACCAACGGTACAATGCGGAAAACCGTCTCTTGGGGCTGATCGAGAAGGGCAGGGTGGAAGACGTTATGCAGGCTTTTGACGAAATGCTGGACAAATCCTCCCAGCTCACAGGACTGTTCATGAGCACCGCCTATCAGAGCCCCTCTTCCATCCTCCGGGCTCTGGCGCGCAAAGCGGCGGAAAAAAGCGGCCTGTCTGTGGTCATCATTGACCAGATTACCCAGAAGGCCGTTCAGCACCTTTCCGCCGCCTCCAGTATCCGGAAGCAGACGCAGTATAATTATGAAATGCTGATCGAGCTCACCGCCGCGGTGCGCAGCCACCTGTCCAATACCAGTGGTTATTCGCCGGAAATCGTCAAGGTGGTGGAATATCTCTCTCTGAATTATACGCAAAACGCCGATATGGAGGAAATGTGCCGGATATCCGGTTACTCAGCCTCCTACCTGTCGAAACTCTTCAAACGCGAAACCGGAAAGACCATAACGCAGTACACCGCAGACTTAAGATGCCGCCAAGCCGCCGAGATGCTGCGGGAGACGGGCCTGTCCGTCCAGGAGATCAGCAGCTATGTGGGTTATCTGGACAACAATTATTTCGTGAAAGTATTCAAAAAGGCAACGGGAAAGACGCCATCGGAGTACCGGGCATCCGCAGCAGAACCCGGCAGGACTGAAGCCGGCATAGGCGATTTCAGAAAGGCTTGATTAAATTTCTTCAAACTACTACCCTGCATAATCCAGCCACTGCCTGCCGATTATCTGGTGTCCGCATACGGTAGGGTGAATCCCGTCCCATCCCCACTATTCTGCCTCTCTGACTGAGAACAGCTCCTGGAATCTGAAAATTAATATCTGTTGTCACCATATTCTTTTCGCCTGTCTTAAAGCAGATTTTCTGAAAATTCATTGCAACTTGATTTCAATTCCCGGCGCTTCCACTAAGGCAAAGGAGCCCGCTATATTTTTTAGCGCAATATAAATCTCCCGGCATAGACCGGGGGATTACCGCAATCTAAGCCGCACCGTAAGGTGCGTTTCACGGGTCCGGGTGTCCCGGCAAGCAGGACGGGAATGTCCAAAAGGATATTCCCGCCTGAAAAAAACTAAAAGCATTAGGCTGGCCATGGAGGTACAATCCGCTTAATTATATGGTCGCTTCCAAAGCCCTAAACAGCTTGATAGGGATAGTCTGCGTTTTTTAGCCAGACCAGGATTTAAGTTTCACAGTAACACCTCGCTCATTTATAGTATTTTATTTTTTCATACACATATCAAGATATTCAGAAATACTCCCACAAAGATACGTTGTTTTATCATATTGAAGAATATAAACCTCCCCTTTCTCATTTACAATCACGTGCTTTGCATCAATCCCAAGATTTTCAAGGACAAAATATCCCTTAGGAAAAAACACATTCACATCCATCTCCTGTTTTGTTGCCGTTACCGTATTTAGTCTGCCCTTAATATTCAATCCTGTCCACTCGGTTGAGCCAAAATCGATGCAGCCAAATTCCCTTACATAATCCATATATTCGTCAGGGAACAGAATGTCCAGCGCTTCCTGCGCTTCCTGAAGCTGCTCCTTCGTACACCCTTCAATTGCACTTAAACCAGGGATGCTTTTAATTTTTTCAACAATATTTTCCATCAGTTCCTGCTCCCTTCATTGTAATCTGCCCTGTTTTTCCAATAATCCTGTCTCTCACTATCCCAGCCAGCCCCTTCTCCATGTACTTCCGTATCTTTATTCTTGTTATGAAGGACACCGTCATTCCCATCACACCGATGCTCCTCAAATCTCAGTTCTGCAAGCGGAGAATCTGCATGCTGCCCTATATGATGCAACTCTATGGAATTCCCATCTTTGTCCAGCGGAGCCAGCCCCTTTTCAATTCTTTGAGTATTGGTTCTTCCTTTTTCATCAGTCTGATTCCAGTCAATATCATTTCTTATCAAAACATGACGGCCATTAACCTCAACATCCGCAAGCCCTGCTTTCTTGTAGATCTCATATTCTTTTTCAGAACGGATATTTTCAATTATGTCATCAGACCAGCCCGTTTCTTCTTCAATTTTATCCCTTTCTTCCTTGGACAATCCTTCACCCTGTTCTTTCGTGTCATTAACGCCGTCTGCTTCCTTAAGCTTTTCCTTGTTTTCCTCAATAAGAGCTTCGAATGTAGCACTTTTAGCCTTCTCGACATCCGGTCTTTTAATTTCTTTTTTGATGTTTTCCGTAAACTCCCCTATGCCTGTCTCTTTTCCTTTAACACCTTCCATGCTGTTTGTTTTTATGGATTCCGGTTGTCTTTTCACGACTAACTCTGACCCTGTAAGCATAAAATCACCTCTTTCTTATATCCCGTATCATTGACAGAACTGCATCAACACTCTCCTTGTCTGAAACGGTAAAGTAATTTTTAACCGTTCCTTCCAGATCCGTCCGCTCATCCATTTGATTATAAATCATCTGGCTTATTACGCACTTACCCTTAAATTCCGGATCTTCCCTGTATGCTTTCCGCAAATATCTCCTTACCTCTTGCAGCTTCGAAGAACTTGGACGATAAAGCAGCTCTTTAACAGATTCGATTAACGCATCATCAACCATATCTTTTATATAGTAAATTCCATATAGCAGATAACCGGCAATGGCCTCGGAAAGAAGCTCTGCATAAATCTTATTTTCATTTCTACACTGGATTAACTCCATATTCTTCTTCTTGATTTCAGACCCTATCTTATTACGGGAGTATTCTATGCTCTCCTGGACAAATACATAGTTCTGAATCAGAATTGAATTAAGAAGCCTGATTGCCTGCAAATCAATATCATCTGCGATACATTCCTTTACTATGCTTGCATTTATGCGGTATAATCTGTCACCAGCATCCTTGTTATATAATATATCATCCGAAACTACATTTTCCTCTACCGGATTAATCTTTATCTTTACAGGCAATGACATTCCTTCTTTATGGCACAGCGCTTCCCCAACCGTAAGACCGCCAATATACAAGGCATCCTTATCATTTAATCCAATTGTACTTGCCACCAGATTCTGGTCATCTGCGGCAACAAGTCTCTGGATAATTTTATTGGAAGAATTTTTTATCACATCAGGAGCAAGCTTTGTTGGTATTTGTTCCGCAATCATTACCCCCTGACCATATGAGCGCATTTCAGCAATCATATTCGTAAAATGTTCCACCGCTTTCCCTTTTGGATTACCTATTTCTTCTGTAGAACGCTCT
Organism: uncultured Acetatifactor sp.; assembly: GCA_910584865.1. Taxonomy (GTDB): domain Bacteria; phylum Bacillota; class Clostridia; order Lachnospirales; family Lachnospiraceae; genus Acetatifactor. Next base: position 7,417 of record CAJUCE010000019.1, on the reverse strand, counting down.
GTGTTAACATTTTTCAACAGACGGTGTGCTTCTTCGATAACCAGTAAATGTGATAATTCTTTTTCTGAAACAGTAATATCTTTCACGGTCTGCCTGTATTCACTGATAAGGATAATAAACAGCCCTACACAAAACGCTTTGTCCGAATCATCAGCCAGTCCCTCTAGCTCGAATACCGCGTTTTCCTTTAGCAATCCATCCATATCGGCAAACTCATATGTATTAAACATATACCCTTTCGCTCCGGAACAAAGGCTCTCCAGCCTTGCAAGCATTGCCGTTTTTATATTTCCTGCTACCTCTCCTTCATATTGCATTTCCTGATCAATATAACGCTTTATTTCAACTTTCAAATCCTGCATTGTCGGAAACAGGAATTTATGAGCTTTCTTTTTATATTGCTTCTGCATATATCCTGCCTCAAACAAATTCACGGTGCTTCCCTTGTTTGCAAGATATGGATGGACTCCCAGCGTAAGATTCCAGCCTTTCTTTTGATAAATCGTGTGAAGGCATTTTTCCAATATATACGGCATCGGTCCATAAAACGAAAATGAAGCATTAAATAAATCTTTTAAAAAGTCAATGTGCATCTGGGGACTTACTCCGCATGGAATATAAAAAGGATTAAACCGGATGCAGTTTATTTCAGGCTTGCCCAGTGTGTATACTGTAGGATGTGTTCCACCTGACAGTTTAATATTCCTATATTCTCTTTTTGCAGACTCAATTACCAAAAAAGGCGTCCCGGCATTTTGTAAAATCCTTTTGACAGTAGTCGTCTTGCCACTTCCCGTAATGCCGCAAATGAACGTATGTCTTGCCAAATCCCGATTGGCTAATGCAAAAGGCATATGTTTGATCTGGCGGTTCCCTTCTGTTATGAATCCCAGCTCAATTCCTTGTGTCCGGTCCGAAACCAAAGGATATACCTTCCCCTTTTTTAGTTCAAAATCCGGCACCGGCTCTAGCGGGATGTTGCATATCATTCCTAATTCCTCAGAAGTCAAGGCAGTGCACAGAGGGGAGAATTCCTCTTCACCTCTTATTATTTGCGGAAGGATGATTGAATTATCCTTTGCCTCTTCTTCTGTAAACTGATAATTACGAGACACGAGCGGAAGCATATCCGGATCCGGCTTTGCCAGTTCGCCTGTTATGCAGGCCCGAATGATTCCGGCGACGAATGGCGTATCAGCCGAATAAGAAATGATCGTTTCCCACATTCCGTTGTTGTTTCCCTGTCGAAGCCTGTTTACCGCTTTGTCCGCATATTCCATCATTTCCAAAGCAAACCCGTTCTGAACTTCGGCGGAAATTCCTTCGTTCCTGTTTATTGCCTCGGAAATGGACGTGCTGTAGCTTTTTGTCTCTGAATAGGAATCCATTACCATCTTACCTATGCCAAAAGAGATGCCACAATTATAAATAAAATTCGGGCTCCCTATGCCGGCATGTATACCAAAAGTTGTCGTTATTCCTTCCGTATGTGTATCTGTAAACGCATTTCCCTGTGTCTTTCCTTGTGTATTGGTTGTTCCATTCTGCCTGGAAATATTTCGTTTGCTTACTGCAAAACAGGCATCCCAGATTCTGATTACCTCATTGGACAGTTCGCAGGTTTTATCCTGCGATATCGGTCTGGCAATGAAAAGCACCGTGTAGTCCTGGCCGTTAAGGCTTTTCATCAACGAAGAAATATTAAATTTCTGTTTATCATCCGATATTTTAACTGATGGCACAGCGGAAATGAATCCAACATTTTTTTCAGTATTAGATCGCTTATTGAAAAAGGGCTTATATGGACAAAGTTCTATCCCATCCAGCAATCCTTCCATAACACTTTTTACCGCTTCTGCCCTATCCTGTTCGCCATATATTCCAATCACAAGATTTGTAACACCCTGATACGAAATAATTCCATAAATTATCGGTTTCTCAAAAGAATATACAGCGGAAAAGAAACCTTTCATCTTCTCATTGAAGAAATCCTGTAAATTTTCCATATCCTCAGTCGTACAGCTCAACAGTCTGTAAAACGTAAGTGCGTCAAGCATTTTGTCTGAATTTGGATATGTCAAAGCTCGCACTTCTTCTTTAGATCTTATCAGATGCGCAGGATGCATTGTTTTTACAAATAAATCCGTCTGGTTCGCAACTGTTTTCGTATCATCGTCAAACTGTTCCTGCAGCATAAGGGCCCTTTCACTTTCAGTCATAATATCCTCACTTTCTTTTAATCAATCCGTTTATACAAAGTCCTGACCTGGCTCTCAAAAAAAATCTCCACATCCACAAACCAGTTCAAAATATCGTTCTCCAAATCATTAAGGAACTTATTCACAGCCCTCCGGAACTCTTTTTTGTTTTTTTCCGGTACAATTTTCAAGTATGCCGCACATGCCGCCGCTACTGCACCTGCAATGATAACCGCAAACGGTATATTCACAGCGCTTGAAATTGCAAACTTCAATATTCCTCCCACAGCAAGCGTTCCTGCCATGACACTAAGGGAAGCATACAACCGGTTTATTTCCTCATAATCAATCCCTTTTTTATATGCATCCAAAGAGTCAATTTCAAAATGGTACTTACTATTTAATTCTTCTCTCAGATTCAGCCGATAAAAAGCTTTTAAATGTTCCGGATCCTGAAAAAAATCTTCTTTCTTAATCCTTTCCGTAAAAGAATCATACAGATCAATGATGTATCCCTCTGTCTCCGCGGATATCTTCGAAGAAACAATATTCATCATACGCTCAGACGCGGTCCTGTATGTCGATGAAGACGTGATTACCTCATCTGCTCTGGCTTGAAGATCCCGAAACATCTGCTTTACCTGTTTTTGCAGTTCCGTATTATACATTGCCATCAATACCTCCCTTTAATCTTTCAATCTCGGTCTTCTGTGATATTAACGTATTATGTGTTTTTCTTAAAAATTCCAACATAGCTGCGATTTGTACTGCCGTTTTTTTGTCGTTATTTATTCTGTTGAGCTCATCTTTCTTTAAATCTGCGTTATGCGCAAGCTCTTTTGTATAGATTGTTACAGTGTGACTCACAAATGAACGCAAATCCCTTATAGCCTGTTGTTTAATAACATCTATTCTGCCTACAATGTCATTTTTTACAAGATCAAAAAATTTCTGCTGCGAAAACCTTTGACCTTTATGCAACTTCTTATGGCACGTTCCTGTCGTGTAGGTATATGCTTCTGTTGACTCTTCCCGGACAGAATCTTTGATTTTTTCTATGACTTCCTCAGAGAAATCCGGCTCCAATGTCACATTTGGAATTGCATTCCTATCATTAAGAACTTTCAGGGCTTTATCGCATTCTGATACCACAGCCTGCTGCAATTCTTTTTCAAACTCCATAAATTTATCTATTTGGCGAAAGGACAATTTTTCGAGTTGATCTAAACCGGAATCATCTTTACCGTCTATTTTCTCTATTTCATCACGATATGCATCCATAACCGCATTTGCATTTTTTACGATAATACCATCCGAATCGGCAGACGCATACTTTTTTACAATCCCATCTACAGTTTCATTCATTTTGTTTTCGATGTCAGTAAGTGCATTCTTTGTCTTTTCTATTTTATCAACCAGTTTTGCAGGGTCTTCCGATTTCAATTCATAATTCGCAATCAGATCCTTTAAGCCAACTTCAATTTTCGTGTATGCTTTTAACATTCTTTCCAAAAATTCATCTAACACCAAAAACTGTGCCTTTCTCCCGAACTGGTTCAGCGCCTGTTCAATACTGTCAAAATTGGAAAGTTTCCTTAAGCTGTCCAGAAAATCATTCTTGTCACCATCCGCCTCAAACCATGCCAGTTTTAAAAACGGGTCAGCTTTTTGTTCCACATTTAATTCTTTCATACGCGCTTTGATTTTCTCTGTCGAAAAATGATAAAAATAATTATAATACAGCTTCGCCTTACTGTCTACGGGTATAATCTGCTCCTCCGCGATGCCATGCCGGATACCTGTTTGCTGTACACCAAATATTTTTACATATTGATCAAGCGCTTCGTTAATTGTTGTTTGCGATTCGGATGATGTATGTGTTAAAACAAGAAATACAACATTCTTATTTTTATCTACACTCTTTGATTCCAAAAATTTCTTAAAACTCTTAGCGTTCGGAGCTGCACCTGTAATTGGCTTTAGGAACATAATCGCGTCCGCAGACTCTATGTAAGATTCTGTAACATCCCCTTCTTTTCCCGCATTGACTCCCGGAGAATCGATTATCCTTATCCCTCTCATACTCTCACTCTCAAAAGGATATTCAATATCAATTTTCATCACGATTTTCGCCCACTCTGGACCTTTCTCCTGTATATATTTCCTGATCTTCTGTTCATACTCCTCCTGCGGCAGATTATGCGTATTTTCATCTTTTACCCATTCCAAAAAATTCCGGATTGCTCCTTCAGGAATTCTTTCTCCCTTAAAAGCAACAATAAGCTCATTGTTTATTGTTACTATCGGAATGTCACGATACGCATCATCCAAAGCGGCATTTTCTTTCAGAAAATCCTTAATTTCCTGTTCCCCTGTGTATTGCCGCTTTTTTCCATCAGAAAACGTGGCATGGAGCATAAACTTTGCCCCATACCTAATCTCAATTATGGAACTTGTACACGTTTTGACATCCATCGGCAGGATTTCGGTACCAAGATAGGCATTAATAAACGTGGACTTACCGCTTTTTGCCTCTCCGGCAATCATCAGGCAGAATTTACCCGACTTTATCTTGGCTGCCTGCTTCTCCAATGCAGTAAACAAACAATCCTCCCTGGGAAACCCTGATTGTCTGACAATTTCCAAAAAATCATCATAACGTTTCAATACCTTGTCCTTTGTCTGGTCGTAACTTATAATCATAAATATGATCCTCCTTTTTCGTTGATTATTTTTATATTGCTCCCCTGGCTTCTGATCCACATATCAATACCCTTCCCAAACACTTCTGCCTGAATCGTATACCCTCCCGCATCTTCATCCAATATAACTGCTGTTGGCAGCCTGTCCAAAATAGCATCCACATCAGACCCGCTATAATAAAATTTGATCTTTTGTATCTTACCGCCATACATGAATTGGACTCTCTTCCGGAATTCACCTTCCTCAAACCTGCTATGGTAAGGAATATGAAATTTTTCATTCAACACCTTCATTTTTCGTATACGATCTATCCTGTAAATAGTTGGGAAAGAATCGTTCAAGACATCAAAATCATCCCTCGCATGATCCTTCTCATCTATAAAGGCTGTAAGATAAAAATAATACTCGGAAAACATAATCGCCACAGGTTTCACCTTCCTGGAAACCACAGATTTATCCTTCAGCCTAAAATAATCCATCTCTATATAGCGACACTCCCTGATTGCCTGCCCAATATCCCACATGGTGTCAATGAACTTCGTACGATGCCTTGGCTCTACATAGTGAAATTCCTCATTTCTGATCAGTTCCTGTACATCTCCCTGCTGAACGAGGGCAGTGAATTCCTTGAGAAGATGATCTGCGCTTCTGCCGCTGCTACGGCCTGCCCCTGCCGAGGCGCTGCAGGAGGCAGGCCAGGAAAGAGTACCTGGCATTCGCTAAGTGCAGAAAGCATACGGCAAATAAAACCGGACACGCAATAAGCGCAGGTACTGCAAAGGACATGGGATACGCCTTTCTGGCCCCCGTCTGGAGAGGCCGGCCGCTGTAGTCTCCGCTAAAGCCAAGAAAAAGGAATACAAAGCGCAGATGCGTTTGGACAATACAGACAGGATTGCGATGGAGCGGGCTTTCAGCCTGAGCAAACGATGCTATGGCATGGGGCTTATCGTGACTAAACTGGAAGAAACCCAGCTGACCACAATCGCATTGTCTGTATTTGTGACGAACCTCTTTAAGCTTCAGAGGCGGATACACTCTGCTTTTTTGTGGCTATGTCAATATTTTGGCACAAAAAGTTTTTGCGTAGCTTAGCTGAACTTAATCGGCATACACTAATTATACAACATAAGAGTGACAAAATGTGTCATTCTAAAAAATTTATTGTTTTTTATTATTATCTCAACTTTCCCACCAATAATGTCTGTGCTAACGCTTAAATTATCAAGCAAAAATTGGTGTGTTGATATTAAAGCACCTAATCTTTGGAATAATAAGATCGCCTCATCCATTATCTTACTGTGCAGCGCCTCCGGCCTGACAAATCAGGTATGGTGCGAACAGCATGATATCTCTTTAAAAAGCTATTATTACTGG
>CAJUCE010000019.1:0-1004 GCA_910584865.1 uncultured Acetatifactor sp. | reverse complement strand
CTCCCTGCGGCCTGCTGGAAACTATCCTGAAAGCAGTGCGGTCATGTTAGGCGATCTCTCCCGGGTAGAAAAGATCTATATACGCACCGGGTACACGGATTATCCGAGAAGTATTATTATCCGAGAAGTTTTGTGTAAAGAGTGATATTTAATAGGCTTCTGATAATACTTCCCGAATAATAATATTATCTTTTTAAGAAATCAGGCACGTTATCTTTAGCTTCCTTAATTTCAACCTTATTACCAAACCAGGTGTCGTTCCACTCCTTCAGTATTTTATCAACTGAATCCTGTGCCATTTCCATAATAAATCTGTGTTGTCTGTACTGATACATGTCCCAATATATTTTTAATAGTTACGATATCCACTCCGGCCTCCAACAAGTGACATGCTGTGCTATGGCGCATAGAGTGAGGCGAATAATGGTTATCCAGGAACATGCCCGGATGCTTCTCTTTGGCAATAGCAACATACTTTTTATAGATTTCTTCAATACAGGATACTGTCATCCGCTCATGGGTCTGGCTTGAGAAAACGTGTCTTTCTGGATGCTTGTCAATACGTCTGTGTCTGATATAATTCTGAATTACTTTCGCCAAAGACAGCGGAATTCCTACCTGCCGGATTTTTACTCCCTTCCCAAGTAAAGTAACTGATGCCGTCCTCTCATTAATGCACAGATCAGAGACCTTAAAATCACATATTTCCTGTGCCCTTGCACCAGTGGCATACATAAATGAAAGCAAAACTTTATCCCTTAATCCCGTTTCATAGGTTTCACCACACCTTCCTCATGTCTCAGGATCCCGTATCCCTCCGGCAGTGTTTTCGGTTATCACTCACATGCTTCCTTTTGCGGCCACCCACACTATTTTGTCCCGGTCCAAAGTGCTTTTTGTCCACTAAAAAACCCACAAACACTGATGTCTGCGGGTTTTCCCTGTGCGCCATCCCTTCGACGCTTCGCTCCCCGAGTAGGGCTCGAACCTACAACAACTCGGTT